>JBPPMF010000168.1:0-2847 GCA_051305915.1 Thiobacillus sp.
GCCAGTGCGGTGTTGAATGCCGCTGCCAGCAAAGCGGCGATGATCAATATGCTTTTCAAGTAAGAGTCCTCCGGTTAACGCTTGATGCCGGGAAGGTCGAGCTTGCCGCCCTTGGCCTGATTGGTGAGGAAGGAGATCAGTGCAACGGTCGCGGGTGAACCGTAGTCGATGTCCGGCGTGCGCATCTGCCAGTGGCAATCCCACATGCGATGCTGCAGGTTGCGCACCACACCATGCGACACGCGGTAAGTCGGCCAGGTCGACATAGTCGCCTGGGCATCCTCGGGATTGTAGACATTGACCAGCGCCTGCAGGCGCACGCGCTTGCCGTCTTCGGCGTGGCAGGTGGCGCAGGAAAAATCCATCGGCCCGTGGCGGCGCCAGAACATCGCCTCGCCCAGCTTGGCGGTTTCTTTTTCGGCAGCGTGCTTCATCGGCGGATTGATCTTCATGCCGTCGGATTGATAGGCGACGTAGGCTGCGATGGCTTCCATCGGCATGTTGTCCTCCAGCCTGCGCTGGTCGGCATAGAGCTTCTGCTTGATATCAGCCTCGCTGAAGCCCTGCAGGGCCGTCATGCAGGTCATCAGGCGCGACTCCAGATCCTGCACCCGCTTGGTGTCCTTGAAGTAACGCGGCAACTGGGCGTAGGCCCCCTTCAGCTTGCCCGCGCCGAGGCCAAAATCGCACTTCTCCAGGCTGACGTTCCTGGGACCGCGTTTTTCCTTGAACAGCATTTCGCCGCGGTCAACGATGAGAAAACCGGGGTTGGCATCCTTGTCCGCCAGCGCGGCACGGTAATCGGCGACACTGGCTTCGCCCCAGGCCAGCGGTGCGGCCAGCGCAAGCGCAAGGCTCAGGCTTATTGCTTTGTATTGCATGGAAGTCTCCTCTTGTTGAGTGGAATCAGCCGAAGCTGAGACTTCTTTTGCAGGGAGCGTGCCAGGGATTAGACCATCTCAAACCATTGAATACAAATAACAAATTACTCAGGCACCACACCAGATGCACTTGCATCCTGCAATGGTCTTGCAAATTGCATGGGTTGTTAGCGTTCGGTTTCTTTTGATTTCCGCCACAGCGTCGAAGGATCAATGCCCAGAATCTTCGCCGCCTGGGTGCGGTTGCCGCCGCAGCGTTCCAGCACCCGGTTGATCCAGGCCGACTCGACTTCGGCCAGGCTGGCCGATTCGCCCCAGGGGCAAGCGGGGGTGGCGGGTGGGTCACGCAATTCCACCGGCAGGTCGGCAGTGTCGATGCGCTCGCCCTGCGCCAGCACCAGTGCGCGCTGCAGGGTATTTTCCAGTTCACGCACATTGCCCGGCCAGGCATAGGCCTGGATGCGGGCAAGGGCATCCGGCGCCAGCGGCAGCGGCGGGCGCCCCATCTCGACCGCATGCTTGGCGATCAGGAATTCGGCCAGTGCGGCAAGGTCTTCGCGCCGCTCGCGCAGCGGCGGCACGGTGACGGGAAATACCGCGATACGGTAATACAGGTCCTCACGAAAGCGGCTGTCGCGCACCGCTTCCTTGAGCGCTTGGTTGCTGGCGACGATCAGCCGCACATCGACCTTGATCGGCTTGATTCCGCCGATGCGCACCAACTGCTTGTCCTGGATGAATTGCAGCAGACGCGTCTGCGCGTCGAGGCTGGTGCTGTTGATCTCGTCGAGAAACAGCGTGCCGCCCGCGGCCAGTTCGAGCAAGCCCGGCTTTCTCGCGTTGGCGCCGGAAAAGGCGCCCTTCTCGAAGCCGAACAGCTCCGACTCCAGCAGGGTCTGCGGCAACGCGCCGCAGTGCAGGGTGAAAAAGGGGCCGCCGGCGCGCGGCGACAGGGCGTGGATGTGGCGCGCGAGCACGCCCTTGCCGACACCGGTTTCGCCTTCGAGCAATACCGGCAGGGGGCTGGCGGCAACTTGCGCGGCAAGCGCCAGCGTAGCCTGCATCGCAGAAGACTGCGCCGCCAGCCAGGCGGTGCCCTGGCTGCGCGCCACCTGTTCAGTCAGCTGCAGCAGGCGGGCTTTCTGCTCGAACACGGTTTTCAGCCGCAACAGCGCCGTGCGGGCCGCATCCAGGTCGAACGGCTTGAGCAGGATGTCGGACACGCCGAGACGAAAGGCCTCGATAGCGTTCATCGGCGTGGCGTAGCCGGTCATCAGCAACACCGGGCGCTGCGGGTCGAGCGTCTTCGAGGCCTTCAACAAATCCAGTCCGTCACATCCGGGCAGGCGCAGGTCGGTGAGCAGGGCGTCAGGCACATCGGTTTCCAGCGCCTGGCGGGCGGCATTGCCGTCGTGGCGGACAAGGGTATCGAAGCCGACTTCCGTGGCGACACGCGCAGCGAGTTTGGCCAGGTCGGCGTCGTCTTCGGCAATCAATAGCGTGGGGATCATGGCGCAGTCGGCAAGCTGAGTTGGAAGCGGGTGCGGCCGGGGGCGGTTTCGGCGAGTTCAAGCGCACCCCCCATTTCCTCGGCGAGACGGCGGCAGATGGCCAGACCGAGTCCGGTGCCCTGGCCTTGCGGCTTGCTGGTGACGAAGGGATCGAACAGGCGGGCTTGCATTTCCGCCGCCACGCCAGGGCCATCGTCGACGATGTCGATCACCCCGGCCGCAGGAATGAGTTCGATCCGGTGCGCGCCGGCCTGGGTTGCGTTGGTGACGAGATTGAACAGGATCTGCTCGATACGCGAGGGATCAGCCCAAGCTGGCGCATCGCCATCGGCGACCTCGATGCGTATGCCCTGCCGGCGCGCCAGCGGTGCCACCAGCCGCGAAAACGCCCGCGCCAGCTCGGCCAGATCGACCGCCTGATTGGTCAGCGCGGGGGCACGCGCCACAGTCAGCAT
>JBPPMF010000252.1:0-8845 GCA_051305915.1 Thiobacillus sp.
CGCCGCCTGCGCAGCGGCGATCCCTGCCACGTCATCGTGGTCGGTCAGCGCGAGCGCATGCACGCCGTTGGCCGCGGCCCGCGCGACGACTTCAGCGGGCGGCAACACACCATCGGACACGTTGGAATGGCAATGCAGATCGATATTGAGCATCGATGATCGGGAGCGGGCGACCAGGGCCAAAAGCGCTTGGTCAGGAGGGGGAATCATAGCAAAATAAGCGGCCGCCCGAATTACAGCGGGCCGAAGCTCCGCCCCTAATGAAAAAAGCACCATGAAAAAACTGCTGTTCGACCTGTTTCCCGTGATCGTCTTTTTTGTCGCTTATAAAATCGGGGACGCCAACGCCGAGGCCACGCGCACCTTCATGGCCGGTCTCGGCTTGCCGCAACCGGCTGGCGTCGACGAAAAGCCCGGCATCTACCTCGCCACCCTGGTTGCCATCGTCGCCAGCTTCGGACAGATCGGCTGGGTCAAGCTGCGCGGCCACAAGGTCGAAACCATGTTGTGGGTCACGCTGGGCATCATCGTCGTGTTCGGCGGCGCCACCCTGTGGCTGCACGACGAGAGCTTCATCAAGTGGAAGCCGACCGTGCTGTACTGGATTTTCGCCGCCATCATATTTGGTGCCGCAGCCTTTGGCCGCAACGTCATCAAAAGCCTGATGGGCAAGCAGATGGAACTTCCTGCTCCCGCGTGGGGTCGACTGAATGCAAGTTGGGGCGGATTTTTTACCTTCATGGGGCTTGCAAATCTGATTGTCGCCTATAACTTCTCAACAGATGCCTGGGTCAACTTCAAGCTGTTCGGCAGTTTGGGACTGATGCTGGTATTTGTGATCGGTCAGAGCATGATGCTGACCAAATATCTGGACAAAGCGGACCTGGATCAAGCCAAACTGGACCTGGACGAGGAAGAAAAACAATAATGCTCTATGCCATCGTCGGACAGGATGTGCCCGACAGTCTGAACCAACGGCTTGCCGCCCGCCCCGCGCACTTGGAGCGCCTGCATGCGCTGCAACAGGCGGGGCGCCTGTTGCTGGCGGGCCCGTTCCCCAATATCGATAGCAACGACCCCGGCAGCGCCGGCTTTTCCGGCAGCCTGATCGTTGCCGAATTCGACACCCTGGCCGATGCGCAGGCTTGGGCCGATGCCGACCCCTACGTGGCCGCCCGCGTATATGCCAGTGTCAACGTCAAACCGTTCAAGAAAGTGTTCCCCGCATGAGCACGACCGATCTGATCCGCCAGCGCCTCGCCGCGCTGGAACCCGAAACCTACACCCTGGAAGACGAAAGCGCCCAGCACAAGGGCCATGCCGGTGCCGCCTCCGGCGGCGGGCATTTCCGTCTTACCCTGGTGTCACCCAAGTTCCATAACCTTTCCACGCTCGCCCGTCACAGGCTGGTGTACGAAGCCATGGGCGAACTCATGCAACGCGAAATCCACGCACTGTCGATCACTGCCTTAACCCCCGAAGAACTCTGAAAGGAAACCATATGCGTCTTGCCCTTCCGAACAAACAACTAAGCATTCGACTAAGCCCGCAAGCGGGCAAGTCGCTGCTTATCCCCGCCCTGATCCTGTTGGCCTTTGCCCCGCTGTCGCAGGCACAAACCGTTGCCGACCCCGGCAAGCCGCTGGCCGTGGTCAACGGCAAGGAAATCCCGGCCCTATATGGCGAACTGGTCAAGCGTGAAATGGCGCAAGGCCAGCCCGATTCCACCCAGCTCGACGCTCGTGTGCGCGATTCGCTGGTCAATCTGGAGTTGCTATCGCGTGCCGCGCTGGACAAGGGACTCGACAAGGAACCCCGCCTCGCTGCCGCGCTGGATATTCGCCAGAAGGACCAGTTAGCTAAGGCCTATCTTGAAGACTATGTCAAAACCCACCCGGTCACCGACACCGAAATTCAGGCCGCATATGACCAGGCGAAGGCAAAGCCTGTCGAACCTGAGTACCACGCGCGCCACATTCTGGTGAAAACCGAAGCCGAAGCGAAAAAGATCATTGCGAGCCTGGGCAAGAAGGCCAAATTCGAGGATCTGGCCAAGAAATTGTCGAAAGACCCAGGTTCAGCCCAAAACGGCGGCGACCTAAACTGGTCCGATCGCGGCGCGTTCGTGAAAGAGTTCTCCGATGCTCTGGCCGGCCTGAAAAAAGGTGAAATCACCAAAACCCCGGTGAAGACGCAGTTCGGCTACCACGTCATCCGCCTCGACGATGTGCGCCAGCCCGAAGTGCCGCCGCTGGATGCGGTGCGTGGCGAAATCGTCAAGCAATTGCAGAACCAGCGTGTCCGTGCCGCCATCTCGGCAGCACGTGCCGGTGCAAAAATCGAGTAATCAGCTAATTTGATAATTGGACGGGGGGTGCCCCGCCCTCATCTAATAGGGAGCCAAGAATGGCCAAAGAACATAATCAACTGCAAGACGTTTTCCTCAACACTCTGCGCAAGGAACGCATTCCGGTTTCAGTGTTTCTCGTCAACGGCATCAAGCTGATGGGCCGGATCGAATCCTTCGACCAGTTCGTGGTGCTGTTGAAAGGCCAGGATCAAGCCGCGCAAATGATTTTCAAGCATGCCATTTCGACCATTTCGCCCTCCCGCGAAGTGGTACTGCCACCGCGCGACGTCGCCGAAGCTTAAGCGCTTCTATTCAACGTGAACGGGTAGCAGCCTGACTGCGGCCTGCGCGTCCACCAGAACGGCCGCGCCTCCGCGATACGCCTGTTTGTGCCGGGCTGGAATCGCGTCCAGGTTTTGCGTGTCTTTCAGATAAATCACCGCATAGGCTTCAGGATGCGTGGCCAGCCAGCGCGTCAGCTCGACTCCCTTAAGTTCGACCAGCGGGGCTTCCAGGTGGCCGAGGAACTGGTATTGCGCATGGTACTTCTCGGCATTCGCCACCGGTCGCCCTTCGTCCTGCACCTGTTTGATCGCCTGCGCCATCGGCTTGATGTCGTACAGGGGGTCGATCGAGCGGGTGGCGGCCAGCTGCATTAACGCCAGCGTGGCCGCCCCCAGCAGTGCAAGATTCAGCACAGGTGACACGCCGCGCCGACCGGCCATCCAGGCTCCTAGCGCCAGCAGTACCAGCAGCGCGCCTGGCCAGATCGGCGGCAACGCCGCGACCTGGTCGTGCAGCGCGGCAATCTGACCGCTGGCCGCCAGCATCAGGGCCACCCCCAACGCCATTGCCAGCAGTGCCGGCAGACCCACACGGGAACTCGAGCGGTCTGCCAGCACGCGCGCCGTCAGCAACGCAAACGCCGGGAACAAAGGCACCAGATAATGCGGCTGCTTGCCGCTGATGAAGGAAAACGCGATGAACACCGGCAGCATCCAGGCCAGACAGAAGCGCGTGCCGCGATCCAGCCCGGCGCGCCGATGGTGCGCAAGCGCCTTCCACCATCCCGGCCAGACAAACCACGGAAACAGCAGCAATGGCAACAGCGGCAGATACCACCAGAACGGCCGCTGGTGCGCAAAAGAATCGACCATGCGGTCTGCGGTCTGCCCCCAGAAAATCGCGTTGCGATAGGCCTCGCCGCCCGCCATGCCGGCCGGAATCGCCCACATCAGAGCGATGGCCGCGCCCAGCAGCACCGCCAGCAGCACGCCGCCGAACCAGCGGCCCCAACGCAGACCCGGATTCCACCACAGCGCCAGTACAGTGATCGGCAGCAGATTCAGCAAAATAACCGGCCCCTTGGTCAGCACGCCCATACCGATCGCGATGCCCAGCAAGACAAAGCCACGCCGCTTGCCATCGGCGGCGGCAAGCACGCCGTGCATGCCAAGCAGCACCCAGAATGCCAGCATCACGTCGAACATGACCGAAGTGGAAAAGACGATCCACAGCAGCGCGCTCGCCAGCACCAGCGCAGCCTGACCACCGAGGCCAGCGCGTTGTGGCCAGAGCCGGCGGGCGAGCGAATACGTCAACAACAGCGCGCCAGCGGAAAACAGCGGCAGCACCAGGCGCGGCCACCAGTCGTTGACGCCAAACAGCGCCCAACCCGCATGGAACATCCAGAACATGAAAGGCGGCTTGTGGCTGTAGGGCTCGCCGTTCTTGAACGGCACCAGAAAATCGCCGCGCAGCCACATTTCCCAGGCCGCGCTGACGTAGCGCGTTTCGTCAATCGGCGTCAGCGGCCGCGTCAGCAGTGCCACCGTGGTCAACGCTGCCAGCAACAGCAGGCTCAATAGCAACAGGCCACGCCCGGAGGAATCAGGACTTTGTTGTAGGTTCATGGAGTGAAGGTTCGGTTTCGTCCAGCGCGGCATCGATCTGCGGATCGAGGCTCTGGCCGTGTCGGAAACGGTGATAAAGATAAGCGCCAAGTGCGCCGGAGACCACAAACAGGCCGATGGCCAGCGCGATTTTTAGCACCGGCGCGATGTGAACGCCGCTGCCGACCAGCGCGAACACCAGCGTCTGCGGCAGATAGCCTAGCAGCGTGCCGGAGAAGAAATGGGCTGATCGGATGCTGGAAATGCCGGCGGCCAGATTGGTCAGCAGATTGCTGCCCACCGGCAACAGGCGGATCAGCACCGTCATGGAAAAAGGATGATCGTGAATGAAGCGGTCGAAGCGCCCGGCGCGTTCGCCCAGCCGCGCGCGCAAGAGGCCCTGGCCAAAGAACCTGGCATAGGCAAAGCTCAGCATGCAGCCCAGCAACGCGGCGAGCGCGCCGAGCAGCGTTCCCAAGCCCACGCTAAATGCATAGCCCCCGAGAAACGCGATGATCTGGCGCGGCAGGCCGATCGCTGTGAATAAGCCGCCCATCAACAGAAACAGCAGCACACCATTGGCGCCATGATCCCGCACCCGCGCATCGATCCAGGCTTCGTTAACGCTGTTACCCAGATCGCTGGTCTTGAACAGATAGCCCAAGAGCGCAAGGCTCAATATCAGCGCCAGGCCCTTGAGGATGATGCGCGCGTTCATTTAGACCGCATCAGAGATCGGAGTCGGGCTCGATCAGCGGCAGGCGCACGCGCCGTTGCAGCCAGGCCACGCCGAACAAGTCGACGATGCCCACCCACAACCGGTTGTGCACGCCGTATTTGGAGGTTCCACGCTCACGCGCACGGTGGTGGACCGGCACCGACACCACCGCGCCGCCATTGCGCATCACCAGCGCCGGCAGGAAGCGATGCATGTGATCGAAGTTGGGCAGTTGCAGGAAGGTTTCGCGGGCAAACAGCTTGAGGCCGCAGCCGGTGTCCGGCGTGTTGTCCCGCAGCATGCGAGAACGCACGCCGTTGGCAATTTTCGACGACAGGCGGCGCAGGAAAGTGTCGTTGCGGCGGGCGCGCCAGCCCGCCAGCAGTTCAAGATTGGCGGGCTGTGCCGGATTGGTCAGCTGGGCCAGCAGCGCCGGAATGTCGGCCGGGTCGTTCTGGCCATCGCCGTCGAGCGTAGCGATCCACTCGTAGCGCGCCGCCGTCACCCCGGTCGTCACCGCGCGGCTCTGCCCGCACGATACACGGTGGCGGATCACCCGTAGCATCGGGAATTCGGCCTTCAGCGCCTGCAGCCGTGCCTGGCTGGCATCGGTGCTGCCGTCGTCGACGTAGAGGATTTCGAACGTAGTGTTGCCGAGTGCCGCCGCGATTTCACGCACCAGCGGCTCGACATTGTCCTGCTCGTTTTTGACAGGGACAACCACGGACAGCCTGCCGTGGTAGGCATGTTTCGGCATGATTTCAGCGTGGTCGTATTGTATGTGGCGGAGAGGGCGGGATTCGAACCCGCGTTAGGATATTATCCTAAACACGCTTTCCAGGCGTGCGACTTAAACCGCTCATCCACCTCTCCGGAAGCGGCGCATCATACCGGAAGCACCTGCGCGCGGCAAACCGAAGTCAATCCCGCAGGCCGCCATCCCCTGCCCACCCAAGGGAAATTGAGTTTCACCTCTTGAAACCCTGCCATTTGCCCCCAACTCCCCGCAAGACCAATTGGGAGCACACATGCAGGACGAACTCAAAACCGGCACCAACACGACTGAAACCCATTCCGAAAAGGAAATCATGCCGAGTCTGGAAGAGCTGCTGCAAGCAGCGGAACGTCAGGCAGCCGAGCATCACGACGCCTGGCTGCGGGCCAAGGCGGAAACCGAAAATATGCGCCGCCGTGCGGTGGAAGATGTCGACAAGGCGCGCAAGTTTTCGGTGGAAAATTTCGCCGGCGAATTGCTGGCGGTGAAAGACAGCCTAGAAGCAGCACTGGCAGCCGAATCGCCGAGCGTGGGAAACATGAAGGACGGCGTCGAACTGACGCTGAAGCAGCTGACTGCCGCCTTCGGCAAGTTCAACCTCGTCGACATCGATCCGCTGGGCGAAAAATTCGATCCGCACCAGCATCAGGCGATCCAGGTAGTCGAGTCCGACCAGCCGGCCAACACGGTGGTGACGGTGTTGCAGAAAGGCTATCGCCTCAGCGAACGCACGCTGCGGCCGGCGCTGGTGATGGTGGCCAAGGGCCCCGGCGGCTGAGCTGGAAATAGCACCATCTTGAATTAAGACCAACCTCCCCCACATTCGTATCAATTCAATCTCTTACAGAAGGAACGCATCATGGGACGCATTATTGGCATTGACCTGGGTACCACCAACTCCTGCGTGGCGGTGATGGAAAACGGCACGCCGAAAGTGATCGAGAACGCCGAGGGCGCGCGCACCACGCCGTCCATCGTGGCCTACACCGAAGACGGCGAGATCCTGGTCGGCGCGCCGGCCAAGCGCCAGGCGGTCACCAACCCGAAGAACACCCTGTATGCGGTGAAGCGCCTGATCGGCCGCCGCTTCGAAGAGAAGGAAGTGCAGAAGGACATCGGCCTGATGCCCTACAAGATCGTCAAGGCAGACAACGGCGACGCCTGGGTCGAGGTGCGCGGCGAAAAAATGGCGGCGCAGCAAGTGTCGGCCGAAACGTTGCGCAAGATGAAGAAGACCGCCGAGGACTACCTGGGCGAGGAAGTGACCGAAGCCGTGATCACCGTGCCGGCCTATTTCAACGACAGCCAGCGCCAGGCCACCAAGGACGCCGGCCGCATCGCCGGTCTGGAAGTGAAGCGCATCATCAACGAGCCGACCGCGGCCGCGCTCGCCTTCGGCATGGACAAAAAGGAAGGTGATCGCAAGATCGCTGTGTACGACCTCGGCGGCGGCACCTTCGACATCTCCATCATCGAGATTGCCGAAATGGACGGCGAGCACCAGTTCGAAGTGCTCTCCACGAACGGCGACACTTTCCTCGGCGGCGAAGACTTCGACCAGCGCCTGATCGACTACATCGCAGAAGAATTCAAGAAGGAACAGGGCGTCGACCTGAAGAAGGACGTGCTCGCGCTGCAACGCCTGAAGGAAGCGGCGGAAAAAGCCAAGATCGAGTTGTCCTCCGGCCAGCAAACCGAAGTCAACCTGCCCTACATCACCGCCGACGCTTCCGGGCCCAAGCACCTGGCGGTGAAGATCACCCGTGCCAAGTTCGAGAGCCTGGTGGAAGACCTGATCAAGCGCACCATCGATCCATGCAAGATGGCACTGAAGGATGCCGGCCTCACCACCTCGCAGATCGACGACGTGATTCTGGTCGGCGGCCAGACCCGCATGCCGAAGGTGATGGACGCAGTGAAAGACTTCTTCGGCAAGGACCCGCGCCGTGACGTCAACCCGGACGAAGCCGTGGCCGTGGGCGCCGCGATCCAGGGCGGCGTGCTGAAGGGCGAAGTGAAGGACGTGCTGCTGCTCGACGTGACGCCGCTCTCCCTGGGTATCGAAACTCTGGGCGGCGTGATGACCAAGCTGATCCCGAAGAACACCACGATCCCGACCAAAGCCTCGCAGGTGTTCTCCACCGCCGACGACAACCAGAACGCGGTGACGGTGCACGTGCTGCAGGGTGAGCGCGAAATCGCTTCCGGCAACAAGAGCCTCGGCCAGTTCAACCTGTCCGACATTCCGCCAGCGCCGCGCGGCATGCCGCAGATCGAGGTCACTTTCGACATCGACGCCAACGGCATCCTGCACGTCTCGGCCAAGGACAAGGCGTCCGGCAAGGAAAACACTATCCGCATCCAGGCCAGTTCCGGTCTGAGCGAGGAGGAAATCCAGCGCATGGTGAAGGACGCCGAAGCCAATGCCGCCGAGGACCACAAGGCGCTCGAACTGGCCACCGCGCGCAACGCGGCGGACAGCATGATCCACTCAGTGAAGAAATCGCTGGCCGAATTCGGCGACAAGGTGTCGGCCGACGAAAAGGCCGCGATCGAAACCGCGCTGAAGGAGTGCGAGGAAGCCGTCCGCGAAGGCGACAAGGACACCATCGAGGCCAAGACCAATGCGCTGGCCACCGCCAGCCACAAGCTTGCCGAGCAGATGTACAAACCCGAGCAGGCTCAGGCGCAGCCGGGTGAGGCGGCCAGCGACGGCGCGAATGCCGCTGACGACAACGTGGTCGATGCCGAGTTCGAAGAGGTGAAGGACAAGTGAGGGGTTAGGAGCTAGGGGCTAGGAATTAGGGGGGGTCGCGCTATGCGCGGCCTTTCCATTTATCCTGCCCCTCACCCCCTAGATTCTAATTCCCAGCCCCTACACACATGAGCAAACGCGACTACTACGAAGTCCTCGGCGTCGCCAAGAACGCCTCGGACGAAGACATCAAGAAGGCCTACCGCAAGATGGCCATGAAGCACCATCCTGACCGCAACCCGGACGACAAGGGCGCGGAGGAGAAATTCAAGGAAGCCAAGCAGGCCTACGAAATCCTGTCCGATTCGGACAAGCGCGCCGCCTACGACCAGTTCGGCCACGCCGGGGTCGACCA
>JBPPMF010000281.1:0-2636 GCA_051305915.1 Thiobacillus sp.
TCGGTGTGGGACAACCTGACCCTGCTGGGGCACCTGTCCGGCACCGCGACCGACATGTCGGACACGCGTAGCGCCTTTCAGGAATTGAGCAGCGGCCTGCTCAACCAGCTGGGATGCGAAACGCTGAAGAAAACCACGCTGGCGATGAAGTCCAAGGCGCAGGTGGCGGTGGACATCATGATCCGCAACCTGTTCGAGCGCACCGCCGACATCGGCTTTCTCGCCATGGACGACGATGTGCGGGCGTACCTCGAAAAGTTCGCGCCGCTGAAATCCCGCGTCATCGGTGAAGAAGCCAGGCTGGAACTGGAGCAATACGACGCCGGCCTGCAGGCGCGATTCAGGGAATACGTGCAGAAGTATTCCGTGTACGCCAACATCATCCTGCTCGATGTCGAGGGCAACGTGCTGCTGCAACTCGATGAAAACAATCCGGCGCGCAGTTCGAGCGATCCGCTGATTGCCGAATCGCTGGCGACTTCACAATCCTACGTCGAGACCTTCCGTCACAGCGATCTGCTTCCCGGCCAGGCCGAAAGCCTCATTTATTCCTATCGGGTGACTTCCCGGGATGGCGGGCGCAAGCTGGGTGTGCTGTGCCTGTGTTTCCGTTTCGCCAATGAGACCGAGGGAATATTCGCCAATCTGGTCGGACCCGCGGACTGGAGCGTGGCGACGCTGCTTGATCGGCGCGGCGTCGTCATCGCCAGCAGCGATCCCTATCATGTGCCGGTCGGCGCGCGGCTGGATTACGACCTGGCTTGCGACTGGAAAGTGGCGCGCTTTGGCGGACGGAAGTATTTGTCCGTTACGCGTGCCACCCAGGGTTACCAGGGCTACATGGGACCCGGCTGGTACGGGCATGTGATGTTGCCGCTGGAACACGCCTTCGATCAGGAGCTTTCCCGTGAGGTGGGATGCACCCCGGACAGCGCACTCGAAGCGGTGATGAGCAATCCGCGTCTGTTCAGCGAGGCGCTGCGCGGGATTCCGGATCAGGCCGCGCGGATCCAGCGCGCGCTGAATCGTTCGGTGTGGAATGGCAACGTCAGCCAGCATGGCGATCGCAAGGCGCTGAATCCCGCCTTCTCCAAAATATTGTTGTGGGAGATCAGCAACACCGGGCTGAAGACGCAGGACGTGTTCGACCAGTCCATCCGGAACCTGCATCAGACCGTGGTGTCGTCCATCCTGCAGGATGGCCAGTTTCAGGCCGCGCTGGCGATCGAGATCATGGACCGCAACCTGTACGAGCGCGCCAACGATTGCCGCTGGTGGGCGCTGGCGTCGGTGTTCCGCCACGCCCTGTCTGCCGCTTCGCAAGACGAGGCCGAGCCGGGTGCGGTGGCCGATACGCTGGTGAATATCAACGGGCTTTACACCGTGTACGACAACCTGGTGGTGTTCGATCGCGGCGGCCGTGTGCTCGCGGTGTCCAATCCCGGCTATCAGTCGCTTTGCGGGCAGGTGCTGAACGAGGAGTGGGTGCGCCGGACGCTGTCGTTGAGCGATAGCCAGCGCTACGCGGTTTCCGAATTTGCAACCAGCCCTTTGTACAAGGGGCAGCACACCTATATTTACGGCGCGGCGATTCGCAATCAAACCGCCGCGCGCAACGTCGTCGGCGGGATCGGCATCGTGTTCGATGCGGCGCCGCAGTTTTCGGCGATGCTGGTGGACGCCTTGCCGCGGGATGAAGCGGGCAGCGTGCCAGAAGGCTGTTTCGGCGTATTTGCCGACCGCGAACGGCGTGTCATCGCATCGACGCTGGCAGACCTGACGCCCGGGATGGCACTCGAACTGGACGACACGTTTTTCAGCATCGGCAACGGCGAAAGGAAATCCGGAATCACCGAATTCAACGGCCATTACTATGCGATTGGCGCCTGCATGTCCAAAGGCTATCGCGAATACAAGGGGGCGGACGATGCCTACCGTAACGATGTAGTCGCCCTGATCTTCACGCCCCTGGGAGAATGCAAACAGGACAAGCGCAGGACGGCATCGACCCCGCGTGCAAGGCTGCAAACCCGGGAAATCCAGTCCGCCGAGGGCGGCGAATGCGTGGAAATCGCCACCTTTTATGTGGACAGCCACTGGCTGGGCATCCCGACCGCCCATGTGGTCGAGGCTATCAATGTCAAAGGGCTGACCCGCGTCCCCGGCGCCGCCAATGGCCTGCTCGGCTACATCATGTTCCGCGACCAGCTGATTCCCGTGGTGGGGCTATGGGGCATGCTGGGCAAGGAAGACAATCGCCACGCCAGCCGCGAGCCGCAAATCATCGTCATGCGCCAGGTTGCCGGGAGCGATTCGCTGCTCGGCGTGATGGTGGACGAGCTGGGCGAAATCCCCGAGGTCCCGCTCGATCGCATCGAGAAAGTCTCATCCATGCTGGAAGGCGGCAATGGGCTGGCGGAAAGCCTGATTAAACCCAGGACTGGAAAAGACGCTGGAGAAATGATTGTCGTGCTTTCGGTAGACAGGCTGTGGCGCAAGTTCATGCGGGTGAGTGAGTGCGTGTGATGCTTCGGGCATGACACGGCCGTTTGTTATTGCTGACTGCTACCGACCCCTAAGCTGCCGGTCGATCCCTCAGAGGTTCAAAGGCAGGTATCCAAGTGGAGCAGTCGCTC
>JBPPMF010000284.1:0-2539 GCA_051305915.1 Thiobacillus sp.
GTCGATATCGACGCCGGCGATGCGTTGGTCGAGCGTATCAAGCCGCTGGCCAGGCGCACTATGCGCCCCGAAGTGCTGACGGGGATTGGCGGCTTTGGCGCGCTGGTCGAGATTTCCAAGAAATTCAAGGAACCGGTGCTGGTCTCCGGCACCGACGGCGTCGGCACCAAGCTCAGGCTGGCATTCGAGCTGAACCGCCACGACACCGTTGGCATCGACCTGGTGGCGATGAGCGTCAACGACATTCTGGTGCAGGGCGCCGAGCCCTTGTTCTTCCTCGATTACTTTGCCACCGGCAAGCTCTCCCTCGACACCGCCGAAGCGGTGATCGGCGGCATCGCCACCGGCTGCGAACAGGCTGGCTGCGCCCTGATCGGCGGCGAAACTGCCGAGATGCCCGGCATGTACCCCGAAGGCGAATACGACCTGGCCGGCTTTGCCGTCGGCGTGGTGGAAAAGTCGAAAGTCATCGGTGGACAGTCCATCGTTGCGGGTGACGTGGTCTTGGGGCTGGCCTCTTCCGGCGCGCATTCCAACGGCTATTCGCTGATCCGCAAGCTGATCGATATCAGCCATGTCGGCCTCAAATCCGATTTCCACGGCCGTCCGTTCGCCGATGCCGTGATGGCGCCGACGCGAATCTACGTCAAGCCGTTGCTGGCGCTGATGGAAGCACTGCCGGTCAAGGGCATGGCGCATATCACCGGCGGCGGCATCACCGGCAACCTGCCGCGCTGCCTGCCGGAAGGTGTCGCCGCGCGCGTGGATCAAGCCAGCTGGACGCGCCCGCCGCTGTTCGACTGGCTGCATCAGGCCGGTAACGTCGAGCCTGGCGAAATGCTGCGCACCTTCAACTGCGGCATCGGCATGTGCGTGGTGGTCGCCGCGAGCGATGCCGCAGCGGCCATAACGCATCTGCAGGCCAGCGGCGAAACGGTGTGGCAGATTGGTGAAATCGTCGCCCGCCCGGATGGCGCTGAACAGGTGATTTATTTGTGAGTTGCCGGGTCGTCGTGCTGCTGTCCGGGCGCGGCAGCAATTTTCGGGCGATAGCCGAGGCGCAACTGCCGATTGAAATCGTTGCCGTCATCAGCAACCGGCCGCAGGCGGTGGGACTCGAATACGCCCGTTCGCGCGGTATGAAGGCGGTCGCGCTCGACCACACCCAACATCCCGACCGTGTTGCTTTCGACGCCCTGCTGGCCGACGAGATCGAGCGCCATCAGCCCGATCTGGTGGTGCTCGCCGGCTACATGCGCATCCTCAGCCCGGCCTTTATCGCACGCTACGAAGGCCGTTTGCTGAACATTCATCCCTCGCTGCTGCCCATGTTTCCCGGGTTGAAAACGCACGAGCGCGCTTTGGCCGAGGGCGTGAAAATCCACGGCTGCACCGTGCATTTCGTCACTGCCGAACTGGACCATGGCCCCATCGTCATCCAGGCTGCAGTGCCGGTGCGTGCGGATGACACCTCCGATACGCTGGCCACCCGCGTGCTGGCGCAGGAACACAGCATCTATCCCCAGGCCGTCCGCTGGTTTGCCGAAGGGCGGCTGGAAATAAATGGTGGCCGCGTAAACTTGAAGGGCAATTCGACGTCACAGTCTGTGTTATCCACTGGAGTGTGATCATGTTGAAATTCCTGCTGCTGATTATTGGTCTGTTTGGCGCCACTGCACAGGCTGCGCAAAACGTCGATTTACCCGAGGCTCCAGCACGTGCGGTGTCGAATGCTGCGCCACAGCACATGAATGTGGTGTACGACCTCTATCGCAACGGCAACAAGCTCGGCCAAGTCAGCGACACCTTCACCCGCAACGGCACCCGCTACACCCTGACCAGCGAAACACGTGCGAGCGGCCCGCTGAAAATGCTGTGGCCGGGCAGCATCCGACTTGAAAGCACCGGCGTGGTGACGCCGCAGGGGCTGCGTCCGACACAATTTCAGCACGCGCGCAGCGATGCGCCGCACAAGCTGGCAACCGCGCGTTTCGACTGGGCGCAGCGCAGTATCGCTTACCAGTACCGGGGCGAGGCCTCGCAGGTGAACGGCTTGCAGGACGGCGCGCAGGATCAGCTGTCGCAGCTGTACCAGTTCATGTTCGTTTCCAGCCTGCCCGACGATTTCAGTCTGCAGGTGGTGAGCCGGCGCGACCTCAAAGAATATCGTTATGCCAAGAGCGATGGCGGCGCCATCCAGACGCCGCTCGGGGCATTGAGTACCCAGCAGTTCCAGCGCATTGCGCACCAGCCGGACCAAAAAGCGATCACCGTATGGGTCGCTCCCACGCACAACAATCTTCCGGTGCAAATTCGGGTGCACGAAGACGGCGTCACCCTTGAGCAGCGCCTGGTGTCCGCCAGCATCAGGGCCTGATCCGGGGTGACACGCAGCGCGCGTCCGTGGTGGCTGGCCCTGGTGGGATCGCTGCTACTACACGCGGCGCTGCTTGGCGGGCTGAACTGGCCGTTGCCGCAATGGCGTGAGCCTGCCGAATTGCCGCCGATCGAAGCGCGGCTGATGCCGATGCCGCCCGTG
>JBPPMF010000205.1:0-2242 GCA_051305915.1 Thiobacillus sp.
GACTATTGCCCGGCGAAATCATCAAAACCTGCCCTCGCCCAGCCGAATTTTCGCTTCGATTCTTCAAGTCCGACAGGCTGCTAGCCTTGCGTCGCCGGGATGAACCTGAGCGCCACGCCGTTGTTGCACCAGCGCTGGCGCGTTGGTGGCGGGCCGTCGTCGAATACGTGGCCCTGATGCCCGCCGCAGCGAATGCAGTGGTATTCGGTGCGCGGCAGGATCAGCTTGAAATCCCGCCGGGTGTCGACGTGGCCGGGAATGTGGGTGATGAAGCTGGGCCAGCCGGTGCCGCTGTCGTACTTCATGAGCGAAGTGAACAGTGGCAGGCCGCAGCCGGCGCAGACATAGACGCCTGCCCGTTTCTCGCGGTCGAGCGGGCTGGAAAACGCGGGCTCGGTGCCGTCTTTACGCAGCACCTCGAACTGCGCCTTGCTGAGGATTTTTTTCCACTCGGCTTCGGATCGCCGCAGTGGCGCGTTGGAAAGCGTCACGTCAGCGCCTGGCGCCAGCAGTGCCTTCCAGTTGCGCCGCATCTCGTCCACGATCGGATGGCTTCCCGTTGCTGGCGCCTCTGCCGAACTATCGCAGCCTGCGCCTGCCATGACCAGAGGCGTAACCACGACCGCTTCCAGAAAAGTTCGCCGTTGCATGATGGACCTCGCTTCCTTGGTGTGCCGGTTGCAATGAGACCGCCAGGCCTATGCAAAATTCATTCGCATGCGGGCATGCAGCAACCAACGCCCGCCTGGCCGGTCGAAAAAATGTCGTTTCATTACAGGAGATGGCGCCATGATGAAGAACACGCTGTTCACCGTTTTGATCCTGGCAGCGCTTGCAGCGTCGGGCCTGCCGAACGCCAGCGGCGCCACCGCGGCGAAACCCGACGGCAACCTGGCCAAGGCCACTTTCGCGGGCGGCTGCTTCTGGTGCATGGAGCCGCCGTACGACAAACTGGACGGCGTGGTCTCGACGACCTCCGGCTATATCGGCGGCCGCACCCGGAAACCGACCTACGAGGCGGTATCCGCCGGCGGCACCGGCCACGCCGAGGCGGTCGAGATTGTCTACGACCCGGCACGGGTCAACTATGCGAAGTTGCTTGACGTGTTCTGGCGCAACATCGACCCGACCGTGCGCAACCGGCAGTTCTGCGATGTCGGCGACCAATATCGCAGCGCGATTTTTTATCACGACGCGGAGCAGAAACGCCTGGCGGAAGCGTCGAAGGCAGCGCTCGCCCAGTCGAAGCCGTTTCCGCAGCCGATCGTGACGGAAATCGTTGCGGCGGGCGTGTTTACCCCGGCCGAGGCCTATCACCAGGACTACTACCTGAAGAATCCGCTGCGCTACAGGTTCTACCGCCATCGCTGCGGACGGGACCAGCGCCTGGAAGAGTTGTGGGGAAAGACAGCCGCCGGGAAATAGGTGCAGGCACCTCCGCTCCGATTCAGGTAGCTTGGCTGCAAGATAAAAATACGGGCTGGTCGACAGATTCCCGGCCGTGAAGCCTTCAGGCCTGCTGACGCGCCCGCAGCACCTTGATCTGGAACAGGGTGTTGCGCTCGTCCTCTTCCAGCGCGGCGCGGATGTGATGCACCGTCGCCTGGTAGCGCGGGATGATGTTGTACTTCAGCGCATTGACCCGCTTCTGCGTTTTGCGGCTCGCCGCCAGCAGGCGCCACAAGGCGTTTTCCGCCTCGCCCAGGCGCGCCAGTGTCACCGTCAAATCGCGCAGGCGTAGGCGCGCTTCGTCGAAGCTGACGTCGGTCCACATCAGCCCCACCGGTTGCAACGGCAGCGCTTCGGCCGTCACGCTGGGATATTCCACGCCGACGCTGGAACGCGCCACCACCCGGATGGCCACCGCCGGCTTTAGCCCCACCGACGCCTGGTGCAGCATCTGCCCGCCCATGCGCATCTGCACAATGCCGAGCCAGTGATAGGCCTCGGCGAGTTCGCGCATCGTCTGCGCGCGCAGTTCGCGGTATTGCGCCAGCCGCTCGTACACCAGGCGGGTCAACAGGTCGCGCTTCTTCTCCAGCATCTGCCGGCCCTGCTCCAGAAAACGTGCCTGCCGGCCGACCTGCAGCAGTGCGCTTTTGGTGGGGGGAACGGATAGACGCTTCTTCATTCCTGACGCCCTTCTCCCTCGAGGGGATAACCAGCGACTTGCCCGCTTGCGGGCTTAGTCGAATGGCTAGTAGTTCCATCAGAGGGGCTGGGGGAGAGGGTGGGAGCGGTC
>JBPPMF010000356.1:0-4280 GCA_051305915.1 Thiobacillus sp.
CACCGCGCACGTCGATTTCAGTGCGGTGGCGCGGGCGGGCATGGCGGCGGGTCTGGAACTCGCTGGCTACACCAGCCAGGCGAGTTTTCTGCTGAACAGTGGGCTGACCGAGTTGCTGATGCAAACGCCGCCGACCGATGCGGCAACGTATCTGCCGCAGGCGAATGCCGTGCAGCGCCTGGTGTCGCCCGCCGAGATGGGCGAGCTGTTCAAGGTGATCGGATTCGCCAAGGGCGGACTTGTGCCGCTGGCGGGGTTGGCGCGCGGCGATCGCCGGCACAGCCTGTAGGGGCACCTTCCAAGACGCGATTTTCGAGCCGTAGCAACGACCACAGCATCGCGGCGTGGACGCCGCTCCTACGCTACACCAGCGGCAGTTGAACGTCTTCTTCCGGCGGCAGCCGGGTCACGCGCACCGCGTGCAGGCGGCGGCTGTCGGCGCGCAGGATGCTGAACAGGAAGCCGTCGAACTTCACCGACTCGCCGCGCTTGGGCAGGTGGCCGAAGCGCGAGACGACGAGGCCGCCGACGGTGTCGAATTCCTCGTCGGAGAAATGCGCGCCAAGGGTCTGGTTAAAATCCTCGATTTCGGTGCCGGCCTTGACACGGAACACACCTTCGTTTTCGCGAATGATGTGGTCCTCGGTTTCGTCGAAGTCGTATTCGTCCTCGATGTCGCCGACGATCTGCTCCAGCACGTCCTCGATCGTCACCAGCCCCGCCACGCCGCCGTATTCGTCGACGACGATGGCGATGTGGTTGCGGTTAGAGCGGAACTCCTTCAGCAACACGTTGAGCCGCTTCGATTCGGGGATGAACACGGCGGGACGCAGCATGCCGCGGATATCGCTGTCAGACTCGGCGTAATGCCGTAGCAAATCCTTGGCCAGCAGGATGCCGATGACGTCGTCGCGATCCTTGTCGATGACCGGGAAGCGCGAGTGCGCGGTTTCGATGACATGAGGGATGAATACTTCGGGCGCATCGTTGATGTCGATGACGTCCATCTGCGCGCGCGGGATCATGATCTCGCCGACGCGCATTTCGGACACCTGCAGCACGCCCTCAATCATCGCCAGGGCGTCGGCATCCATCAGACTGTTTTCGTAGGCGCCGTGCAGCAATTCGATCAGCTGTTCACGGTCTTCTGGTTCGCGCATCAGCCAGTGGGAGATGCGCTCGAGCAAGCTCGGTTTGGGACTACTATCAGACTCCATTTGTGGTCAGGAAGTATAAGGATTGGGGATGCGAAACCGCTTCAGTATAGCGATTTCGCGTGACTCCATGATATCAGCGTCCGCAGGGTCGACATGATCGTAGCCCTGCAGGTGCAGCACGCCATGGACGGTCATGTGGGCGTAATGGTGTTTCAGCGGCTTGCCCTGTTCGCGCGCCTCGCGTTCCACCACCGGGGCGCAGACCACCACGTCGCCGCCGAGCACACCCGGCAAAACCTCGCCGTATTCGAAGGTCAGTACGTTGGGCACATAGCCCTTTTGACGGTAGTCCTGATTGAGCGCCTGCGCTTCCTCTGCATCGACGATGCGCACGGTAATTTCGGCCGGGTGTTCCAGCGCGGCGGCCACCCAGCGGCGCACCTGCGCGCGGCTGGGCAGTTCGTCCGCTTCGCTCGCAAACTGCACGGACAGGCTGAATTCAGGTCTTGTCACGGGCTTCGGTTTGCGCGCGGCGCGCGGCGTAGGCGTCGACGATGCGGCCGACCAGCGGATGGCGCACGACGTCCTCGGACAGGAAATGGGTGAAGGCGATGCCGCGCACGTCGCCCAGCACCTCGGTCGCGTCCAGCAGGCCGGATTTAACGTGCTTAGGCAGATCGATCTGCGTCGGGTCGCCGGTCACCACCGCGCGCGCGCCAAAACCAATTCGAGTCAGGAACATCTGCATCTGCTCGGGCGTGGTGTTCTGCGCCTCGTCGAGAATGATGAAGGCGTGGTTGAGCGTGCGCCCGCGCATGAAGGCGAGCGGCGCGACTTCGATGGCGTGGCGCTCGATCAGCCGCGTCACCTTGTCGAAGCCCATCAGGTCGTAAAGCGCGTCGTACAGTGGGCGCAGGTAGGGGTCGACTTTCTGCGTGAGATCGCCCGGCAGGAAGCCAAGCCGCTCGCCGGCTTCTACCGCCGGGCGCGTCAGCACGATGCGCTTGACCTGCTCGCGCTCCAGCGCGTCGACCGCGCAGGCCACCGCGAGATAGGTCTTGCCGGTGCCCGCTGGCCCCACGCCGAAAGTGATGTCGTGGCTGCGGATCTGTTCGATGTATTCGCCCTGGCGCGGGGTGCGCGCGCGCAGGTCGGCGCGTCGGGTGCGCAGCGCCGGGCCTTCGTCGTCGGCGCGGCCGCGGGTGAGCTCGACCAGGCCCAACTGGATGTCGTCCAGACTCAGTTCGTCGTGCGCGCGGTTGTAGAAATGCTCGATCGCCTGCGCGCCCTTCTCGGCCTGGGCGGCGTCACCGCTGAAACGGAAGCTGGAACCACGGCGGCCGATGGTGACGTCGAACGCCGCCTCGATCTGCCGCAGGTTCTCGTCCATCGGGCCACACAGGTTGGCCAGCCGCCGATTGTCTTCCGGAGCCAGCCGCAGTTCAACGATGTCGGTTTTCAAGCGCGTGTGGTCTCGGTGAGGGCGATTTCGCCGCGCAGGCTGTGCGGCAGGGCCTGGGTGATAGTGACGTCGACGAATTGCCCGATCAGGCGCGGCTGGCCAGCGAAGTTGACGATGCGGTTGTTGTCGGTGCGGCCGGCGAGCTCTTCGGCGTTCTTGCGCGCATGGCCTTCGACCAGCACGCGCTGCACGCTGCCGACCATGGCCTGGTTCACTTTCTGCGCCTGCGCCTCGATCTGCGCCTGTAGTCTCATGAGCCGCTGCGTCTTCAACTCGGCGGTGACGTCGTCCGGATAGTCCGACGCCGGGGTGCCGGGGCGCTTGCTGTAGATGAATGAGAAGCTGGCGTCGAAGTCGAGATCGATGATCAGCTTCATGGTCGCTTCGAAGTCAGCCTCGGTCTCGCCGGGGAAGCCGACGATAAAGTCCGACGACAGGCACAGATCGGGGCGTTGTTCGCGCAGTTTCCGTACGATGGATTTGAATTCGAGCACGGTGTGGCCGCGCTTCATCGCCGCCAGAATGCGGTCGGAACCAGACTGCACGGGTAAATGAAGATGCGACACCAGCTTGGGCAGCTTGCCGTAGCACTCGATCAGCCGCTGCGTCATTTCGCGCGGGTGGCTGGTGGTGTAGCGGATCCGCTCGATGCCTGGAATCTCATTCACCATTTCCAGCAGGAAGGCGAAGTCGGCGGTGCCGCCCTCCTCCAGCGCGCCCTGATAGGCGTTGACGTTCTGTCCCAGGAGCGTAACTTCCTTCACCCCACGTTCAACCAGATCGGCCACTTCGGTGATGACGTCGTCGAACGGACGCGAGACTTCTTCGCCGCGCGTGTAGGGCACGACGCAAAAGGTGCAGTATTTGGAGCAGCCTTCCATGATCGAGACGAAGGCCGACGACCCTTCGACCCGCGCCGGCGGCAGGTGATCGAATTTCTCAATCTCGGGGAAGCTAATGTCGACCTGCGCGCGCCCGGTTTCGCGTTTTTTCGCGATCAGTTCGGGCAGGCGATGCAGGGTCTGCGGGCCGAACACCACGTCGACGAAGGGCGCGCGCGACACGATGGCCGCGCCTTCCTGCGACGCCACGCAGCCGCCGACGCCGATGATGAGATTGGGATTGAGCTGTTTCAGGTGGCGCACCCGGCCGAGATCATGGAACACTTTTTCCTGCGCTTTTTCGCGCACTGAGCAGGTGTTGAACAGGATCACGTCGGCGTCTTCCGGGGTGTCGGTCGGGGTCAGGCCTTCGGCCAGATTGAGCACGTCGGCCATCTTGTCCGAGTCGTACTCGTTCATCTGACAGCCGAAGGTTTTGATGTAGATTTTTTTCATGGGGGCGCCGGGGCAGTGGATAGACTGAGGGCTACAGTTGTTAGGTACTTCTAATTTTATAAATTGTTCATCGCTACATGGGGGATCGCGGATTCATCCACGCTAACAGCGCTATTACAACCCCGAACCCTGCTACGGCCACAGCGACCCTTGTCCAAAGATCCTTCTGGTTTTGCCTATGGATACGCTTGTTCAGTTCTTCACGAGCAGCGGAGCACGAGGAGTTGATTTTCCTCAGCTCTCTGATGTCCTCCTGAACAATTTGGTAGAATTGTTCTCGGGTTTCTTTGTTCTTCCGGGCTTCACCGATTCGACATTTCGCTT
>JBPPMF010000376.1:0-3242 GCA_051305915.1 Thiobacillus sp.
TCCTGGGCCTGCAGACGCATGACGTGGCCGGCCTGGTCGACAACCACAGCCGGCCCGTCCCGCGGCCGGACGGCCACCCGGCCCTGCGGCTGACGCGGGTGCTGGAGGCCGGTAACGTGCTGACCGTGGAACCCGGCCTGTATTTCATCGATTCGCTGCTGCAGCGCTGGCGGCAACAGGGCGACGCCTCGCTGATCGACTGGGGGCGCGTCGAAGAACTGACGCCCTACGGCGGGATTCGAATCGAAGACAACGTGGTGGTCACGGACACCGGCTGCGACAACCTGACCCGCCAAGCCTTCGCGGACCTGTAGATACCATGTTCGCCGCTCAGGATAAAGCGACGTAGTTGTCCTGGTATGGTGTTTGGTTTTTGACCACGCCGTAACACAGGTGAACGAGCTTTCGCATGACCGCGGTAATGGCCTGTTTCGGGGTTTTTCCGCGGGCCAGCAAGGCGTTGTAAAAGGTGTTGAGTTGCGGGTTGTGCTGTTTGGCCGAAAGCGCTGGCATATACAGCTTGGCGCGCAGCACCTTATCGCCGCGACCGGATAAGTGGCCGGGCTTGTGCAACGAGGTTCCGGAGGACGCGTGACAGGGCGTCAGGCCCAGGAAGGCCGCTAACTGCCGCGCCGAGTCAAAGCGTCCGCCGTGCACCAGGGGTAGCAGCCGCTGACTGGTCTTGGTGCTCACGCCCTTGATCGAACACATCAGGCGCTGACTGTGCCGCAGTTCCGCATCACTCTGAATGAGGTCATCGATCGCCTGCTGGGTGCGGTCCTGCTCCCGTTGCAGGTTGCGCAGCTGGCGTTGGATCGCGTTCGGGACCGGATTGGCGGCCTCCTGGTAGGTCGCCTTCTCCAGCCGGTTCTGCCAGCGCAGCTGATCCTTCTCCAGCTGGTCCAGCAAGGACAGCAACGCTTTGAGTTGCCGGATCAGTGGCGGGGCGGGTTGGAACCAGTGCGGCCGTTCCAGGCCCGTTCCATAGCGCTGCAGAGAGCGGGCATCGAGGCGATCGGACTTGTTCCTGCGGTTCTGGCTGCGGCCATACTCCGCTGCCCGGCCCGGATTGGAGACCAGTACCTTTACACCCTGCTGACTCAGATAAGTCGCCGGCCGCAGATGGTACACGGCGGCGGCTTCCATCACCACGCAGATCTCGGCGTGCGCGACCGCCAACAGACCTTCCGCCCAACGGATCAGTGCTTGCCATCCGGCCTTATCGTTGGGGATATTCTCGACCTCGGACCAGCGTCCTGTGGTGGGGTCACGCCAGGCCAGGTCCAGAGTCAACTTCGAAACATCACAGCCAATGAAATACATCAGTGCACGCCTCCCGTTAACGGTTGCAACGAGACCGCCACCCTATTCACTCACCTTGTCCATGCAGCCTCACCTTTACAGGCGGCTTAGATACCATACAATCTTATAGGCGGGTGGCGTGGCGACGTGGAGGCTGATCTACAGCACAGGTTCACCGACCTTGGGAGCGACTCAGTCTCTCCACGTCACCCGTCTTCTCTGGTAGCTAATCAGAGAAGACTGCCGACATACAAGGAGCGACGCGCAACGGCATTCCACGGGCGCTTCTTTGCCTGCGGCAAAACCGCACCCACTCCATTGCCTGCGCTTTAGCCGCGATTTGGGAACCAATTCCCGACTGAAGTCGGTCCTACCAGTCGGTCCTACAAGTCGGCCCTACTCGGTATAGAACTGCTGGCGAAAGCGAACCATCAGGGGGTCGTCTTCGCCTTCCACGGCTACCTGGACTTCGAAACGGTAAGTTTCGAGGTGATGCACGGGAAATTCACCGATGTAGTAGATGGCGTCTTCGGGGTCCTTGATTTCCCGGATCTCGATCTCGCGCAGTTGTCCGGTCAGGTTCGTGGCGGTGGCCGATACGGTCGCGCTCACCGGTGTGCCCGGCGTGTCCATGACTTTTTTCATCACGGTGATGTTCAACAGCGCGCGGCTGGGTGAGCGCGCTATGCCGTAACCCTGCGCCACCTGCGGCGGGATCAGGTTGGTGTTCAAGACGTTGTAGTGCACCACGTAATTACCGAAATCCTGCGATTGCTGCGCTGCCGCGTCGACCGCAACTGCCAGGGAGCCGGCCAGCAGCAAGCTGCTCAGGAGTCGTTTCATGGTTTGAATCCTCCAGACATTATTGAGAGCTTTCACCATCCTAGCAGAAGCAGCAGGAAACGTATGGCGATCAGCGCGAACACCGGTGACAGGTCGAGCCCGGCGATCGGCGGTATGAACCGGCGGAATGGCCGCAGGACCGGCTCGGTGAGCTGGTAGACCAGCGGCACGACCGGATGGCGGGCCCGCCCGGCGACCCAGCTGAGGATGACGTTCGCGATAATCAGGAAGAAATAGGTGACCAGGAGGGTGGCAAGCAACTTGGTGACGCTAAACAGGGCGATTCCCGCCGGCGACAGCGGCGCGGAGGCGATGCGGCTGACGATCCAGACGCTGAAGAATTCCAGTCCCAGCATCAGCACTACCGAGGCCGTGTCCAGCCGGCCGACTGCCGGGATGACCCGGCGCAGTGGCACCAGCACGGGGTTGGTGGCCTTGACCAGGAACTGGCATACGGGGTTATAGAAATCGGCACGGACCCACTGCAGCAGCAGCCTTAGCATGACGGCCGTGATGTACAGGTCCAGCAGGGTGCCGACCAGGTAGGAAAAGGCATTGGCGCTGTTATTCATTTGTTTTGCCCGGGGTTTCGCCGGGCGGCCGCCCCGACAGTTCGCGGCTCCTGGCTTCGGCCGCCCGCACCGCCGCCCTCATCAATTTCCTGACGCCGCCGCTGTCCAGCACGGCCATGGCGGCTTCGGTCGTGCCGCCCGGCGAAGTGACCCGGCGGCGCAGCTCCTCGGCCTCGTCGGGGCTGGTCGCGACCATCGCGCCGGCCCCGAAGCAGGTGATCGCTGCGAGGCGGTCGGCCGTATGCGGCGGCAGTCCGAGTTCCCGCGCGGTTTGGGCCAGTACCTCGGTCAGCAGGAAAAAGTAGGCCGGGCCGGTTCCCGATACCGCGGTCACCGCGTCCATCAGCGCTTCGTCGTCAAGCCAAACGACCTCACCGGCGGTGCCCATGATTTCCTCGGCCAGCGCCCGCTGGCGCGCGCTGCAGTTCCGGCCGGCGGTCATCCCGGTGATGCCGTGGCCGATCAGGGCGGGTGTGTTGGGCATGCAGCGCACGACCGCGTGCTCGCTGCCGAGCCGCTCTTCGA
>JBPPMF010000016.1:0-3770 GCA_051305915.1 Thiobacillus sp.
TTCTTCGTCATCGCGACGCAGAACCCGGCCTATCAGGTCGGCACCTTTCCGCTGCCCGAATCGCAGCTCGACCGTTTTTTGATGCGCATCGAGCTCGGCTATCCGGACGCACAGGCAGAGCGCGCCCTGCTGCAGGGCAAGGACCGGCGCGAGCTGCTGGCGGGCGTGCAGCCCGCGCTCTCGCTTGCGGAACTGGACGCGCTGCAACAGGCGGCCAGCGCGGTATTCGTGTCGGAGGCTTTGCTCGACTACATCCAGGCGCTGCTCGCCTATACGCGCCACACGCCGCGCTTCATCAGCGGCCTCTCCCCACGCGCCGCGCTGGCGCTGCTGCATGCGGCGCAGGCCTGGGCGCTGATCGAGGGACGCGATGCAGTGCTGCCGGAAGACGTTCAGGCGGTGCTGCCGGCAGTGGCCGGGCATCGCCTGCACGGCAGCGGCGAGTTCAGTGGCGACACCGGGCCGGCGCTGATCGCCCATCTGCGCGCGGCGGTGCCCATTCCCTGACATGGCGGGTCTTGTACAGCACCTGGCGACGTGGACGACGAATCGTCCGTCGCGCGCCACGTCATTTTTGAAGCAGCTCTTGCGGCCGGCGCCGGACGCCGCACCGGTCATCCTGACCCAGCGCCGCATCTACGTGCTGCCCACCCGGCCCGGGCTGATCTTCGCGCTGATGCTGGGGGTGATGCTGCTGGGTGCCATCAACTACGCCAACAGCATGGGCTTCGTGCTGACCTTCCTGCTCGGCAGCCTGGCGGTGGTGTCCATCCTCCACACCTGGCGCAATCTGGCACGGCTCACGGTCAGCGCAGGCAAGAGCACACCGGTGTTTGCCGGGCAGGACGCGCGCTTCGAGGTCTGCCTCGATAATCCGGGCGGCATTGCGCGCCACGCCATCGGCCTGCGCGCGGGGAACGCGAGCGGCGAGTTCGCGGACGTGCCGCCGCATCAGGCCACCTGCCTGTCGTTTACGCGACCCGCCGAAAAACGCGGGCTGCTGCAGGCGCCGAGCTTTACGCTTTTCACGACGTTTCCGCTCGGCCTCTTTCGCGCCTGGACCCACCTCGACCTGGACATGCGCTGTCTGGTGTATCCGCGTCCGGCGCCGGAGGCACTGCCGCTGCCACTGGCGCGTACCGAGGCTGGATCAGGGCGCAGCCACGGCGAAGGGCAAGAGGACTTCAGCGGCCTGCGCACCTGGCACAGCGGCGACTCGCTGCGCCAGGTGGCCTGGAAGGCGGTCGCGCGCGAACAGGGCATGCTCACCAAACAGTTCGCGGGCGAAGCACAGCAGGAGGTGTGGCTGGACTGGGATGCACTGGCCGGCCCGGACACCGAAGCCCGTCTGTCGCGGCTGACGCGCTGGGTGCTGGATGCCGATGCCGCCGCGCAACGCTACGGCCTGCGTCTGCCGGGCTGCATCCTTGCCCCCGGCATGGGCGATGAACACCGCCGCCAGTGCCTGGAAGCGCTGGCGCGCTTCGGCCCATGAGCAATCTCACCTGGCTGCTGGCCTCGCTCGCGCTGGCCATCGCGCCGCACCTCGGGCACTTGCCGTTGTGGACCGGGCCCTTGTGCCTGGCGCTGGGACTGTGGCGACTGGCCGTCGCACACGGCAAGGCGAAGCTGCCGAACAAATGGCTGCTGTTCGGGCTCACCGCCGCGATCGCCGTCGCCATCCTCGGCCATTTCCACACCCTGCTCGGCCGCGATGCAGGGGTCACACTGCTGGTCGCGATGATCGCCCTCAAGCTGCTGGAAATGAAATCGCCGCGCGACAGCATGGTGCTGATTTTTCTCGGCTACTTTCTGGTCAGTGCCGGCTTTCTGTATTCGCAATCGATCCCGATGGCGCTCTACCTGCTGCTGGTGGTGTGGGTCACCACGACCACGATGATCGGCTACAACGACGTCAAACACGGGTTCACCGTGCGTCCCCGCCTGCGTCTGGCCGGGACCCTGCTGGTGCAGGCGGGGCCGCTGATGCTGGTACTGTTCGTGCTATTTCCGCGCGTGCCGCAGCTGTGGGGCCTTCCCAAGGATGCGCATACCGGCATGACGGGGCTGTCGGACAGCATGTCGCCGGGCAGCATCAGCGAACTGATCCGCTCCGACGCGATTGCGTTTCGGGTCCGCTTCGAGGGCGCGCCGCCGCAACCGACTGCGCGCTACTGGCGCGGCCCGGTGCTGTGGGATTACGACGGCCGCAGTTGGTCCACCCGCACGCCGGTCGATGGCGTCGCGGCGCAGGTCGAGCTGCTGGGCGAGGCCTTGCGCTACACGCTCACGCTGGAGCCGCACAACCAGCGCTGGCTGTTCGCGCTCGAACTGCCGACGGCGCTGCCACCCGGCAGCCGCGCCGGTGCGGACAGGCAGATTCTCGCCCAGTCGCCGGTGCAGCAGCGGGTACGCTACAGCCTCGCATCGCATACCCGCTACCGGCTGGGCGTCGAGCTGGACACAAGCGAACAGCAACGCGCGCTACGCCTGCCGGCACAGGCCAATCCGCGCGCGCAGGCGCTGGCCGCGCGCTGGCGCAGCACACACGCCAACCCGCGCGCCATCGTCGACGAAGCACTCGGCATGTTCCGCAATCAGGCGTTTTTCTACACCCTCAGCCCGCCGCTCCTGGGACAGCAGGCGGTGGACGATTTTCTGTTCGGCACCCGGCGCGGCTTCTGCGAGCATTACGCTGGCGCCTTCGTGTTCCTGATGCGCGCCGCCGGCATTCCGGCACGCGTAGTGACGGGCTACCAGGGCGGTGCCATGAATCCGCTCGGCGATTACCTGATCGTGCGCCAGTCCGACGCCCACGCCTGGGCCGAAGTCTGGCTGGTGGGACAGGGCTGGGTGCGTATCGACCCGACCGCTGCCGTCTCGCCCGACCGGGTCGAGTCCGGCATTGCCGCCGCCCTGCCCGTGGCCGAGCTGCCGTTTGCGATGACGCAACTGGACCTTGCCTGGCTACAGCGCGCACGCATGAGCTTGGACATGCTCAACAACAACTGGAATCAATGGGTGCTGGGCTACGGACAGGAACAGCAGCGCAGTTTTCTGGCGCGCTTTCACGCCGTGCTGGCGTCGTGGCTGGGGATGGCGATCGCGTTGGTGACCAGCCTTGCGGTGCTGTTGTTGGCCATCGCGCTGTGGATGTTGTGGCACGCGCCGCGCCGCGGCAGCGACCCGGTGCAGGCCGCCTACCGGACGTTCTGCGCCCGCCTGGCGCGCCGCGGCATTTCACGCGCGCCACACGAAGGGCCAGCCGATTTCGCGCTGCGCGCCGCGCAGCTGCGCCCCGACCTGGCTGCGCAAATCGGGCACATCACGCAGCGCTACATCGGGCTGCGTTATGGCCGTGAGCTCGACGCGGTGCGCGCGCTGCGGCAAGCGGTGCAGCGTTTCCGGCCCTAGCCGAAGATGCCCTTGAAGAACAGGCGGATGCTGTCCCACACGCGGCGGAAGAAGCCGCCTTCCTCGATGGTTTCCAGCGCGACCACGTCGGCCTGGTTCAGCACTTTTTCGCCCTGCAGCACTTCGATCTTGCCGATGACCTGACCCTGCTGCACCGGTGCGATCAGCTTCGGTTCCAGAACCACACGCGTGCTCAGCGTGTCGGTGGTGCCGCGGGCAACGGTGACGGCGAGGTCGGAGCTGACACCGGCCTTGACCATGCGCGCAGCACCTTTCCACAGCGGCACCTGGGTCACCACTTCGCCCTGTTCGTGGAAGGTCTTGTTCTCGAAGAAGCGAAAGCCATAGCCCAGCAG
>JBPPMF010000021.1:0-9321 GCA_051305915.1 Thiobacillus sp.
ACGAAGACTGGATCATCCGGCAGGCCATCACCCTGCTGGAGAACCGCGTGTTCAAGGCCGGTCCGGCGCTGGGCAGTCCCGCCGCCGTGCGCGACTACCTGCGCCTGAAACTGGTCGCGGAGCCGAACGAAGTCTTCGCCGTCGTGTTTCTCGACAACCAGCACCAGGTGCTCGCCTTTGAGCCGCTGTTCAAGGGCACGGTCGACCAGACTTCGGTGTATCCGAGGGTGGTGGTCCAGCGTGCGCTGGCGCTCAACGCTGCGGCGCTGATCCTGGCGCATCAGCATCCCTCGGGGACCACCGAGCCCTCGGCCGCCGATCGTGCGATCACCGAGCGGCTGAAGACCGCCCTGGCCACCGTCGATGTCCGGGTGCTGGATCACTTCATCGTCGGCAAGGGCAGCCCGTACTCGTTCGCCGAAGCAGGCTTGTTGTAGTCCGCAGGCGTCCCTTCCGGGGGGGCGCCTGTTCCTCTTGCCCCTCTCCAATAGAACTGCCATGGGAAGTTCCGGTTGCCACGTTCGCGATGCACTCTGATGGTCACGATTTTCGGAAGCTTGAAAGCTTGCGGGATTGCCTGCTGAGCCGGCCTTTACCTGTTGAGAAGCACACCTTTACGTGGCAGAATGTACTCATTTTCTAGTTGTAAGCAACGCGAATGTCTGCCGTCACCGCCATCCAGTACACTCAGGATCAGATGCGCACGCTAACCGGCGTGTCCGTAGAGACGGTGCGGCATTGGCGCAAGACCGTGCCTTACTTGGCGTCCAAGACCGGGAAGGCTGCCCGGTTCACCTTCGCCGATCTCCTTGGCTTGGCCGTTACCAATGAGCTGGTCAGCTCATTGGGCGTGCACATCGCCACCGTCAGCGTCGGCGTGGACGCGCTCTTTCGGTTGCTGGGCACCAGTAGCGCGTTGGTGCTGAATGGGTCCGTGGCGTTCGTGACGCCCACTTCGGCGACCCTGTGCGATATCGGCCCCGAGGGGGTTGCGCCGGCGCCGACGCAACCGACTCTCGTGATCCCGCTCGATCCGTTAATCACGCGGCTTCAGCAGCACATGCTGCCGATCATCCCGGCGCCGAACCAGGCAGCGTTGCCGTTTCCGCCCGAAGCTATCCGGAGTAGAGCGTGAACACAGCCACGCTGGAACAGGTGCTCACCGCAACCGGCTACCTGCCGGACGGGCGACCCGCGCCCGGCCTTCTGTTGGGGGCTGAGGCGCAGTCCTCGCGCCACGGCCGCGTTTTTGTTCCGGACGCATTGTGGCGCAGCGCGTCGTCGTTGACCGTCTACTTCAAGTTTGAGCAAAGCGCGCCTGCAGACGATCTGGTCAGCCAGTGGCGACGAGAGGTCTGGAACGAGGGGTTCGCGCCGTTGCTGTGGGTGATCTCGCCGCAGTGTATCGACCTGTACAACGGTTTCGGCACGCCCGCGAAAGAAGGCGATGCCCAGAGACATTTGATTCGGCGTTTCGAGAACATCGAAGCTTCGCTTCATGAACTGGACGAGTTAGCCGGCCGACTGGCGATCGAGACGGGCCAGTTCTGGGCCCAGGTGCCGGCCATCGATCGCAAGACCAGCGTCGATCAGAAGCTCCTGTCCGACCTTGGATGTCTCGAACGCGATTTGGTCGCAGGCAAGCTCGCGCGCGATGCGGCGCAGGCCTTGATCGGGCGAGTGATCTTCACCCAGTACCTGATTGACCGCGAGATCGTTAGTGCGGCGCGGTTGAAGCGGGTATGCGGCCGCACGGCGTTGCCGGCGATCCTGCGCGATCGGCCAGCGACCAGCAAGCTGTTCGCATGGCTGGCCCAGACCTTCAACGGCGACATGTTTCCGCCCTCGTCGGTGAAAACGACACCAGCCACTCACCATTTGACGCGGGTTGCGGAGTTTCTGGAGGCCGTCGATCCTGAAAGCGGGCAACTCAGCTTCTTCCCCTACCAGTTCGACGTGATTCCGGTCGAGCTCATCAGCTCGATCTACGAGCAGTTTGCGCATGCTGAGTCGCGGACGGGAGGAAAGCGCACAGAAGCGTTGCGAAACGGCGTGCACTACACGCGACTGTCCGTCGTCTCGCTTGTCCTCGATGAGGTCATGGATGGTCTATCTGGACAGGAGTCGGTGCTGGATTTGACGTGCGGCTCCGGTGTCTTTCTGGTCGAAGCGCTGCGGCGCTTGGTTCATCTTCGCTCGCAAGGTCAGCCGCCTACGAGGGAGCTGATCCGCTCGACGCTCTACGGGCAAGTGTATGGCGTGGATATTAGCGAAGCCGCGATTCGCGTCGCTGCATTCAGCCTGTACCTGGCTGCGCTTGAGCTGGACCCTGACCCGCAACCACCGCAGTCCCTGAAGTTCCAGCCATTGATCGGCAGGACATTGCTCGTCGGTGACGCTCGTACTGTCGAACGTGATGGAGATGGCAAGGTCGTGCTGGCGACGCCGACAGGGCTGAAGCAGTTCGACCTTATCGTGGGCAATCCCCCTTGGAGCTTTAAGGGGCAGACAGGAACCGAAGCGCGGCGCAAGACCAGGGTTGCGGGCGTACCTGCGCAACCGCGCGGTGAAGGCTTGGATTTCGTGTTGCGAGCGGCCGAGTTCTCACATGAGAAGACCCGCTTCGGCATCATTCTTAGCGCGATGCCGTTCTTCAGCCGCAGTGGCACCGGCATGGCAGCAGCTCAGCATGTGATGCGAGCCGTGGCTCCGATCACCTTGGTCAATCTGTCCAATTTGTGCAGTTGGCTCTTCGCGACTGCAGCCATGCCCGCAGTGGTTCTCTTTGCCCGTCATCGACCGAAGCAGCGAACGGACCAGGTCACAGTCGTTCAGATCCCGTGGACGCCCAGCGGTGCAAGGACTCATTCGTTCGAGGTGGCGCCGAGTGACGTCATCACTTTGACGCTCGACGAAATTCAAGAACAGCCGTTGAAGCTTAAGGCAGCAGCCGTTGGCCGACGCCGTGACCTCATATTGCTGGATGACTTGACTTCGGCCCACAGAAGTCTGGGCGAACAACTCTCACTACTCGATACCACCTTCCAGGTTGGATTGATTCGCGGGGCCTCAGAAAACCAGACGCGCGATGCTCGCCCGCTAAAAGGACTGGATGTACTGCAAGTCAAAGACATGCGGCACTTCAACATTCCCGATGATTTGCCGACCTTCAGCCAGTCGAAGGCACAAAGGCCAAGATCACGGGAGATATATCAAGCCCCGCTTCTCATAGTGAAGGAAATGCTTCTGGGGAGTCCGCGCGTCTTGGCGGCCGTCTCCGAGCGGGATCTCGTCTTCACGAACTCATATTTCGCAGTGTCTCTCCCGAAAGAGCACACGCGGACGGCACATTTGCTTGCCACCGTGTTGAGTTCTGCTTTTGCGACATGGTTCTTCTATCTGACCGCTTCAGAGTTTGGAATCTACAAGAGGAAGCTCCTGGCTCGCGACCTCAGCTTCCTGCCTGTGCCTAATTTCATGAGCGTAGTGAAATCTGAGGCTGGCCAGCGCCTGCTGCAGATTGAGAAGAATCTGCGTGCCCACGGCACCGACGCGAGGAGATGGGCTGAACTGGACGAAGCTGTCTTCGATCTGTACGAACTGAACGATGCCGACCGAGTTGTCATTCGAGATGGGCTTCTACGCGCCGGGTGGCAATGGGAAAGTGGTCGCGAGTCGTCCATTTTTCCTGCGGAAAGCCGTACTGAGGTCGCGGCGTATGCCAGGACGTTCCTGTCCGTAATCGAGGGTTGGCTTTCCGTTCGCAATAAGAGGCACATACGCGCCGAAGTGCTCGACTTGCCAAGCAGTTCGGCCTTGCGCGTCGTGCGCTTTGTCCTGGAAGAGGGACCGGGCAATGCCAGCGTGAGCGTCGTGGCGCCACAAGGCGAGTTGGGCGACGTACTGGCACGTATCGGCAGGCGCTTGAAAGTCAAGATTGCGACCGCGCTCAGCGCAGAGCGGGAATTGCGAGTACACGGACGCAACGAAGTCGTGATCATCAAGCCAGCAGCGCGGCGCTACTGGATGGGCATAGCGGCACTGGAAGATGCCGATGCAGTGGTCGCGGAGAGCTTTTCAGGGGGCAAAGTTTGAGGATCCCCTATGAGACACCTCCTGCACTGGGCAGAGAGTTCATTGAACTTGAGCCCGAGGTTGTGGCGGTTATTCTGCTGACACTGGCCGCAGGTTGGCAGCGAGCATGCGCAGCCGAGGACGTGCATGCCAACGCTGGAGAGGTAATCATGACCGAGCACCTGCGAGACGGGATGCGCATTGCGCTGAAGAACTCCCCGTGGAATCAGATTATGGTGCTGCCTGGCACGGAATCGCGATCTAAAAGCAACGTGATGCTGCCAGACGGACGTACCGACATCCCGCTGGCGTTCGTCGAAATTTTCTTGCGCACGCAGGAGCATGATCCGCACGCGATCATCGAATGCAAACGAATCGCCGGGTCGGACACCCACCTGTGTCGAGAGTACGTCGTCGAGGGCATGGATCGATTTATCCAGGAGAAGTACGGCGAGAACCATGCTATCGGCTTCATGGTGGGGTACGTTCTTGCCGGCGCTCCTTCGGAGTCCGCGGATGGCGTCAACGCTTACTTGAGACGAGTTTCGCGCTCGGTAGATCGCCTCGCCCCGAGCGATATCGATATCGGTGAAGGGACTTGGCAGAGCCTACATGTGCGCTCCAAGCCATCGACTCAGATTCGCTTACATCATGTGTTTCTTGGGTTAGCTACCACCTCAGCGTCCCGCATCTGATCTGCGCCTCCGGCAGGAGGCAATCACAACGCTCACAACAGCATAAGGCATGAAACCGGCAGGGGCCGAATGCGGTTTCTTTGTCGTCCCCTGATCTGCGTTGCGCTCGACTACGAGTCTGCATCGACTCCGCGGAGGCGCGACATGCCGGCTCATTCCCTCAACCTTCCTGCCGCCTCGCGGCGCCCTCTGGCTGCCCGGCTGGCCGCTGGACTGTGCGCCGCGCTGCTCGCTCCCATCGCGGCGACCGCAGATGTGCTCGTCGTCACCGACAGCCGTCATCCGGTGCAGGCCCCGGCCGGCGTGCGGGTCATCGATCTGGACCAGGCAACGCGCATCGAGGTCGAACTCGCCGCGCACCTGCCGGCCGATCCGCAACAGGCCGCGGCCCTGGTGCGGCAGCGGTTGAATGACGGCGGCGAGGCCCTGCAACGCCGCATCGGCCATGCCTACCAAGGTGTCGCGGATGCCTGGGGGCTGGGCATCGTGAAGATCCCCGCCGTGGTTGTCGATCGACGCTACGTGGTCTACGGCGAGCCCGACGTGCCCCGCGCCGTCGCGCGCATCGACGCCTACCGGAGCACGCAGCCATGAGCCTCCTGCTGGCTTCCCGGCGCCTGCGCGCCACCGCCGCCTCGCTGCTGCTGAGCGCGGCCACGTCGACGTTCGCCCTGGACACCGCCACCATCGTCTCGTCGGCGTTGTCTCCCGACTGCCTGGACTACCGCGTCACGGGTGTTTGCTACTGGCTGCATTGCACGCTGGTCGGCTGTTCAGTTCGCACTTCCGTCAAGGTGCGCCACTACGTTCCCGATGCGGTGGCGTCGAGCTACTCGAACACCGGCGAAAACCCGTGGCTGGAAGTCAGGGCGATGAGCATGCCCAACCCGAGCGCCAAGGCTGGCGGTGATGGCACGACCAATCACGTCAACGACAACAACCTCGTCAAGTTCAAGAATGCTGATGTCATCGGCCATCCGGCCGGGATGGTGTTCAGTCAGTTCGCCAGCACCTTCGGCTACACCTGCGAAGGCGCGGGCACGGCCTTCATGCCATATCTGCTGAGCACGCTCGACACGATCGCCTGGCGCCACAACATCCCGGAAGCGTTCTACCCCGAGGCGCTCATCCCCGGTCGGCGCGAAATCGGTACGCGCACCGGCCTGGACCTCTGGGGCAACGTGTATCCCCGCGGTGGCTTCCTGCACCAGCCCGACGACCACAAGAGCAGCGCCGTGGTCGCACAGCGCGCGGGCGACATCGTAACGCGCCGCGGCCAGATTCACGTGTACCAGCCTCTGCTGGCCGACGCCCGCGACGGCTACTGGCCGGCCGGCGCGCTGATGGAGACCGACGCTTCGACGGGCAAATGGCAGGAGCTGACGCCCACGCTCTCGAACAGTTGCGTGGTCTTCCCGCACGGCCGCACCCACGTGCAGGCCCAGCAAGGCGACTACGCCTGGGCCCTGTGGCGGCCGTACTCCTGTTGCCGGCGCGGTGGCCAGGTGTTCCTCGGCAGCGTCGATTTCAGGTGAGGAACCCCCGCGATGAACGCATCCCTCCCCGGCCTCTTGCGGCACGCGAAGTCGTCGCTGCGAGTCACGCTGCTGCTGGCGGCCGTCACGCTGGTCGTCGGGGCGGCCCGGGCGCAGACCCGCATCGATCCCAATGGCGTGAACGTCAGCGGCAGTGTGATCGGCGACGACGTGCTCTACAGCATCGGCGGCGGCAGAGCCGTGTCGATGGGGAGTGCCGGCAACATGCAGAGCATCGGCGTGGGGATCGGCTGGAACAACAACCTGATCTGCGGCGACATGAGCATCACCACGACGCTGCAGAATCAGCTCAACGGTGTCACCAACGGCTTCCAAACGATCATGAGCGACGTGATCCGGAACGCCACCAGCGCCGTGGCATCTCTGCCCGCGATGATGATCCAGCGAGCCGACCCGGCGCTCTACAACCTGCTGACCAACGGCATCCTGCAGGCGCGTCTGGACTTCGACCGCTCGAAGATGACCTGCCGGGCCATCGCCAACCGAATGGCGGACATGGCCGGCGGCCAGGCCGGCTGGGATCAGCTCGCCGAGGGAATGGCGCTGCGGGATGCGGTCGGCAGCACCGATGCCGTTGCCGCCATCGAGCAGGCCGAGGCCAACAAAGGGAACAACGGCGTGCCCTGGGTTGGCGGCGGCAACGCGGGCGGCTCCGGTCAGAGTTCGATCAAGGTGGTCGGTGATGTGACGCGCGCGGGCTATAACCTGCTCAACGGGCGCAGCGCCACCGATACCTCGTCGATCGCACCCAGCGCCTGCGGCAACCGCCTGACCTGCCAGACCTGGTCCTCGCCCCAAGCGGCCGCCGACTGGGCGACCCGCGTGTTGGGCGAACGCGAGCAACGCACCTGCGAGAACTGCACGAAGACCCAGACCACGCCCGGCGTCGGGCTCACGCCAGTGATCCAGGAAGAGTATGAGGCCAAGCTGCAGGTGCTGCAGGAGCTGGTGACGGGCGCCCGGCCGACAACACCGGCCAATCTCGACGCCGCCGGCAGCAGCTCGCTGCCGATCACCCGCGGCGTGATCGAGGCCCTGCGGGACGAACCCGACCAGGACCTGCTGGGCAAGCGCCTGACGTCGGAGGCGGCGCTGTCCAGCGTGCTGGAGAAGGCCCTGCTGCTGCAGCGCACGTTGCTCACCGGCAAGAAGGAGCCGAACGTCGCCGCCAACGAACTGGCCGTGCAGGCGGTCGACCAGGAGAACAGCGCGCTGGAGCAGGAGATCGACAACCTCAAGACCGAGCTGGAGCTGCGCCGCACGCTGGCCGGCAACTCGGCGATGGCGATCATCCAGCGCCACAGCACTCGCGCCGCCGGCTCGCGCGGCGTCTTCGAGGGCGACACCACGCGCGACCGTCTGCGGGAAGTCCAGAAGCCGCGGAGCGGTACACCATGAGCCGGCTGGCCTGGCTGCGGCTGCCATGGCTGTTCAACCGCCGCGTCGGCGTGGCGCTGCTGTGGACCCTGCTGGTAGTGGCCGCCGCGGTGGCGGTGAACATCGCCGGCATCCACGTGGTCGGCGGCGTCGAGGGCTGGCAGCATTGGCTGCAGGTGCACGCCGGGCACTTCTTCGTGTGGCGGCTGTGCCTCTACGGAGCGACGGCCTATGGCTGGTGGTGGCTGCGTCGGCGCCTGCTGCTGCGGGAGCCGTCCCACGAGACGCATCAGCGCCTGCTGCGCACGGAGATCGCGGCCGTGATCGCCGTGGTCGCGCTGGAAGCCAGCCAACTGTTGCGGCACGGCTGAGACCGGGAGGCAGGCATGACGCTCTACACCACGGACTACCTGGAGTATTACCTGACCCTGGTGGCCTGGGTGGTCAACAACGGCATCTGGAGCATTCTCGTGGCCAGCGGCGTGTTCGCGCTGCCGTTCGTGGCCATCGTGATCCAGGAATGGCTCAAGGCCCGCAGCGAAGGTGCGGACGAAGGCAACAAGGGCGTGCTGTCGTCGATGCGCATCGAGAACCGGGTGTGGGTGGCGATCGTGGTCATCCTGTTCGCCGGCATCCCATTCATCCCGGTGGATCTCGCCACGATCAAGTTCGATACCACGCGCTCCGCGCAATGCCAGGTCAACGTCCCGCTGCCCAACGACACGGGCTGGTCCAACGTCTACACGGCGCTCAACGACCAGAGCGCGCTGGTGCCGGTGTGGTGGTTCTTCATGCATGCGCTGTCGAAAGCCGTGACGGGCTCCGCGGTGGCGGCGATTCCCTGCGGCACGGACCTGCGTCAGATTCGCATGGATGTGGATGCCACGCGCATCGAGGATCCGGTGCTGGCCCAGGAGGTCGCCGACTTCACGCATGATTGCTACGGGCCGTCGCGCGCCAAGCTGTTCATGAACCGGCCGACGCTCTCCGAGGAACAGATGAACGACGTCACCTGGATCGGGTCGAGTTACTTCCTCGACACGCCCGGCTTCTATGACACCTATCGCGCCAAGACCCCACGCACGGCCTGGCCCTACGACGCGACCCGCGATGCAGGGCTGGCACAAGTGGACAGCGGCGGCGGCTATCCATCCTGTCGACAGTGGTGGGCCGATGGCGGCCAGGGACTGCGCAGCCGGCTGCTGGCGCAGGTCGACCCGGACCTGCTGACCCGCATAGGGCGCTGGGCGGGCTTCCTGTCGCAGAGCGAGGTCAATGATTCGGTGATCCGCGCCGTCGTCTCACCGCGGCAGCAGAAGATGAACCAGGGCGCCGTCTACACCGACTACGGCGGCCAGATCGACAAGACGCTGCCGAACATCGTCACGCGCGGCGCGGGCGACCTGGGGCTGACCGTAGGCTCGCTGGGCTTCTTTCCCGCGATGGACGTGGTGCGCCAGGCGCTGCCGATGGTGCTGACCATGCTCAAGATGGCGCTCGTCATCTGCATCCCGCTGGTGCTGCTGATCGGCACCTACGACCTGAAGACGGTGGTGACGGTGAGCTGCGTCCAGTTCGCGCTGTTCTTCGTGGACTTCTGGTTCCAGCTCGCGCGCTGG
>JBPPMF010000041.1:0-22877 GCA_051305915.1 Thiobacillus sp.
GTGGGGTGGCCTCGGCTGTGCGAGGGGCGCTGCGCGCCGACAGCGGTAACCGGGTATCGACGGGGGCTGCAGCAGGCGATTCCTGGCGCGTCAATGGGGTGGCGGATGGCAAGGCCGGAGGCGGCACAACGGCGACAGGGGCTGGTTCCACTGCGGCGGCGCTTGGCGCTGTAGCGGTTTTCTGGGCAGGCGGCGGGGTGATAACAACAGCCGGTGGCTGCAGGGCAAAGTAGAGGTAGATGCCGTACCCCAGCGCGACCAGCACGGCCAGCAGCGCGGTGAGCGGCACCAGCGAGAGTTGCGGCCAACGGAAAGTGGGCTGACGACGGGGCTCGGGTGGGAGCCCACTGTTGCCGAACAGCATGCTCGGCGGTTCGACCCAATCACGTGCCTGGGCAATTCCTGCTCCGGTCAGGGGCTCCAGTTCGAGATCACCCTCGACCCGGTGCCCGGGCCCGGACTTGTCCGCGCCGGGCTTCACCCCATTGGCGGCTTCGGCCTGCTTCAGCGCTTTGAGCAGGAGGCTCAAGGGTTGCTCCGTGCGCTACTGGGAAGCAGTCGCTGGAACTGCCGCAACTCATCGCTTTCCAGCGTGGGATTGGACACCACGATGGGCCGCAGGAAAATCACCAGTTCGGTCTGGCTGTTGATGCGCTCGTGCTGGCCGAACACGGCACCGATGCCGGCAGGGCGCGACAGGATGGGCACGCCATCCCGGGCGTTGTTGGTGTCGTCCTGGATCAGGCCGCCGAGCATTACCGTCTGACCGCTACGGACTTGCAGCAGCGATTCCATTTCGCGCACCTGAATGACGGGGACGAGATTGGCGACATCTTTTAATTCAGGATTGGGGTCGGACACATCGCCCACCTTGCGCGAGATGGTGGGGCGCACGGTGAGTGAGACCATGCCGTTTTCACTGATCTGCGGCAACACCGACATCACGATGCCGACTGGGACAGCGCGCGCGGTGGTTGTGTATACCGCTGGCGACGTTAGAAACCCGCCTGAGTAGCTGGCGGGGGTCACTTCGACAGAGAAATACACCAGATTGTTGACCACTTTCAGCATCGCGGTCTGGTTGTTCAGGGCCATCAGTTTGGGGCTGGAGAGCACCTTGGCGTTGCCGTAAGACTCCAGCAGATCGATCGCCGCCGTGAAGCCGTTACTGCCCGTATTCGTGTAGGTGGCCTGGATAAAAGGCGTGAGCGTGCCGGCCAGCGCATTGGTGCCGCCGCCGAGGGTGTTGATGGCCCAGCCGGTGGTGCTTTGCAGGGCTTTCGACCAGTCGATGCCGGCACGGTATTGGTCCTTGAGCGTAACTTCGACGATGGTGGCCTCGATCAGCACCTGGCGCTGCGATGCGTTGGAAACCGTGTCGAGATACTCGCGTACGAGCCGGTGCTGGCGTTCGGTTGCAAAAACCGAAACCGTGCCCGCGACGACATTCACAATGACCTCGCGCTCGCTATCGCCCAGCTGTGGCGTGGCACTTTGCGGAATGGCAGCGCGAACTCTCTCCACATCCCTGCGGTCGGCGATCTCGGCTTTGTCATTTTTCTGATAAAGATTCCGCAGGTAGGCGTAATCGGCCAAGGCGGCACGCTCTATACGTTCTTCGGACTTCTTGTTCTCGATTTTGGTGGCATACAGAATGTTCACCAGATTGTCTTTAAGTTCAACCCAGTAGTCGTTGTTTGAGGTGGTGATGACGCTGGTATTGGAGTTGTTTCCCGTGGATGTGGCCCCCCCCCCGGTTTGAGAGATATCGCTGGAACCTGTAGCGGCGATTTGCGAAGCGACGCCAATGCTCGAAGCCGTATTACGCGATAGGTTCACGTAATTCATTTTGTAGGTTTTCAGGTAGGGCGTGTCCGGCATGATCGACACGGTGTGACCGTTCATTTCGTAGCGCAGGTTGGCCTGTCGCGCGATGCGGTCGAGGATGGCGGGCAGCGGTTCCTGCACTGCATTGAGCGAGACGTTTCCGGAAATCCCCGGATGCAGATCGATGTTGTATTGGGTGTCGCGCGCGATGGAAAACAGCAGGTCTTTCACCGGCACGTCGTTGACCACCACGGTGTAGGTCGGCACCGGTGCGCTGGGCTTGGGCGGAGCCAATGCCGGCGCTGCCCTGACCTGCGCAGGCGGTGGAGCCAGTACGGCAGCCTGGCTGGGCTGGCTGATGTGGCCGGGCGAGGTGTCGAACGCCTGCAGGGACACGCAGCCCCCCATCAGCGCCAGGCTGGCCAGCGGCAGGCTCATCAATAGGGAGCGTCTCAACACAGCGTTCATCATGGTCCAGTCGGTAAGACTACAGTACGCATTTTGCCAACCGTGCGCAGAAATGGGTCGCTATCGTGCGGGGCAGGCAGTGTGCGCAGGGCCGCCAGGGCCAACTCCCGGTCGGGGAACTCACCCACCAGGATCATCCAGGTGGGGCTCCCCTGGCTCAGGCCGTGCAACACCCGTACCGGCTGGGGGGTGGCTGCATCTAAAGCTTCCAATAATACGGCTGCCTGGGCGGCATCTTTAGCCGCTGCAATCTGGATTACGCGGGTGTCCGGGGCGGTGACGGCGAGCCAGTGCTGGGTTTGCTGGGCGAGCGTGGGTAAGTCTGTGGGGGACGGGGTTGCGGCAGCGGCGGGCGGTTCGGCCGCTGTGGCGGCGGGGGCGCTAAGCGACAGGCTTTGCCAGGCAACAAACGCCAGCAATCCCAACGTAGCGGCCAGGCCGGCACTTAACCAGACCCAGCGGCGCAGTCGAGGGTGCTGCGCGAACCGATTTTGCTGTGGCTGGATTTCAGCGTCGCCCGCCGCGGCCTCCAGATGGGCCAGAGTAAGCGTGTGGGTCTGTCCGGCATAGGCAGCCAGCAGGGTTTTGTCGGCAAGCACATTGATGCGGCGTGACAGACCGCCGGAAAGCCGCGTCATGCGCGTGATGAGTGCAGGTGAAAACAGGTCGGGGCCGCGATAGCCTGCCACCAAAAGCCGCGCGCGCAGGTAAGCGGCCACTTCGGTTTCCGTTAGCGGCGACAGGTTCAGGCTCAGGGTAATACGGTCTTTCAACTGACGGATGCGCGGGTCGGCCAGATGCGCGTCGAGTTCGGGTTGGCCGAACAGCACGATCTGCAGCAGCTTGTCGGTGGCGGTTTCCAGATTGGTCAGCAGCCGCAGGAACTCCAGGTTGTCGAGCGCGATGCCTTGCGCTTCCTCGACGAACACCACCACACGCCGTCCCGCCTCGTGACGGGCCAGCAGCGTGGCATTGAGTTGCGCCAGCGTGGCCTGCCGCCCGCCTTCGGGCCTGTCGACGCCCAGGTCGGCCAGGATCGCCGCCAGCATATCGTCGGGTGACAGGCTGGGATTGCCGAGATAGACGCTGTCGACAATGTCGGGCAGTTGGGCAACCAACTTGCGGCACAGCATGGTCTTGCCGCTGCCGACTTCGCCCACTACCTTGATGATGCCCTCACCCTGATCGATCGCGTATAGCAGGGCGGCAAGGATTTCCCCGCGCTGACCGCCGGCATACCAGTACTCGGTATTCGGCGTGATGCGGAAGGGTGCTTCTTTCAGACCGAAATATTCAAAATACACGGAGGTGGATTATTCAGTGCCGTACGTCTGCATGCGGCTATAGAGCGTGGTGCGGTTGATGCCCAGCAGTTTGGCCGCCTGCGACAGGTTGCCATGGGTCATGTGGAGCGCGGCTTCGACGTAGGCTTTCTCCCATTGACGCAGGGTGACGTCGAGGTTGAAGTTGGCCAGCGTCTGCAGTTGCTTGCGTGCCAGTTCAATCAGCGCCCGGCCGTCGTTGGCCAGCGGGATTTCCTGCGGATAGGCCTGATCGGTGTCGAGTTCGGATTCCAGTTGCTGGGCGTTGACCGCCATGCCGGGATATTTGGTGGTCAGGCGGATGGCGATGTTGCGCAATTCGCGGACGTTGCCGGGGAAGTGGTAGTCCTCCCACATCTGCTGGGCGCGGGCATCAAGCTGGAACGTCTGGCTCTTGGCTTCGCGGGCGTAGAAATCACGGAAGTGGTTGAGCAGCGTGAGCTTGTCCTCGCCCATTTCGCGCAGCGGCGGCACTGCGATCGAGAACACCGACAAGCGGTGGTAGAGGTCGGCGCGGAAGCGGCCCGCCTTGATCTCGGTGCGCAAGTCGCGGTTGGTGGCGGTCACTACGCGGGCATTGGAAAAGCGCGGTTGGGTTTCACCGACGCGCTGGTATTCGCCGTTTTCCAGGACGCGCAACAGCTTGGCCTGCAGTTCCAGCGGCAGTTCACCGATTTCGTCAAGGAACAAGGTACCGTTTTCGGCCTCTTCAAAGTAGCCGGCGCGTGCGCTGGTGGCGCCGGTAAACGCACCCTTGGCGTAGCCGAACAGGGTGGGCTCGACGAGTGTCGGCGAGATCGCCGCGCAGTTGAGCGCAAGGTAAGGCTTGGTGGCACGTGCCGACAATTGGTGCAGGCTGGACGCGACGCGTTCCTTGCCGCTGCCGGATTCACCTTCGATCAGTACCGGGAAGGGCGCGGCGGCGTATTGCTTGATCTGTTCGCGCAGTTTGTCGATGGCCGGACTGCTGCCGACGATCCCAGAATCCTTGGCCGGCGCGGGGGCCTTGTCGGCGCTGCGCTCGGCGTCCTGCACCAGCAGGGCGTTGAACAGCAGGGACTTCAGCCGCTCGGGTTCGCAGGGCTTGGCGACAAAATCGATTGCGCCCAGTGCACGCGCATGACGCGCATTGGCCTCATCGCTCTGGCCGGAGAGCACGAGAATCTTGATATTGGGTGAGATACCCAGCAGATCCGCGATCAGGGCAAATCCCTCGTCGGGCTTGTGCGGTTGCGGCGGCAGGCCGAGGTCGACCAGGGCTAGCTGCGGCGGTTCGTCCAGCTGCATCAGCAGGCTTTTAACCTGGGCGCGCGATTCGGCAGCCGAGATTTCGAAATCTTTGCTCAGCACATAGCTGAGGGTGTCAGAAATCAGCGGATCGTCATCGACGATCAGCAAGCTGGGCTTGTTGGTTTGAGCCACATATCCTCCAGGACCAATGGTGCCCTAGCCGCGTCTACTCCGTTCTTGGAGAGGAATTGTTATGCGCGTGTCGGGATTTCGGCGATTGTGCCAGAGACCCGGCGAAAGTTAAACCGTGGCGGCTGGCCGGGTCGGGGGCTGGAGTGCGGGTGAGGCGGGAGGGTGGCTGAGTGGATGCGGCGCCTTCACCGGTTCGCCGGTTCGGCAACAACGCGCATCCAGCCTTCGCAACGCTCAATCAGGCTGCCCAGGGCGATGAATTTGCGCCCGGGTACGCCATCGACCTGGAATACCTTGCCTGGCACGAAATGAACAGGATCAATGATCACGCTGTCGGCGCCGGTGTTGCCTGCCAGCCACAGGCTGGCGTGCGGCAGATTGGCGCCGCTATTGTCGAAACCATTCACGGTATAACCTGGCGTGGAGGTGTCGTGCAGCATCGCCAGCGTGGCACGCGCGTTCAGGGTTTCGATCCCCACTGAACGGGTGTCGGTGCTGATGCGTATCAGGCGACGCACAATCCCGATCCGCCATTCGTCGACCTCAATCGATTTGATGCCGATCAGGGCACCTACGCGCAGCCAGTCCTTCTGTTGAGATTCAACGAGGGCACCGTAGCCGCATTCGCTTTCATCGTTGATGACCCAGCGTTCGACTTTTGCCGAGTTCGATACGGCCTGCACCTGCATTTGCGTGGCGCGGTCCCGGGTGCGATCGGTGACGAAACCGTATACCTTGACGTCCTCGGCTTCGATGTAATCGAGTTGGCTACCATAAGGCGGCGCCTTGTCGGATGGGCTGGCTGCCCGCATCAGGTCGGTGATGGCGCTGAGGCCGTGTACGACATCGGCCAGTTTCTTGACCGGCGCGCGCGGCGCGCGCCGCTGCTCGCGGCTGGTTAGCGAAGACCATTGATGCAGCAGATGGTCAATCAGTTCAATACTTTCGGCGCTGCGGCTGAATTCGGTCAGGCCGAGTTCAGCGGGAGGGGTTCCGTCATGCAGCGCGGTTTGTATCTGCTTCAGCTTGTGCAGCAGATCGGCCGTTGCCCAGAAGCGCAAGGGCTTGTTCGTGTCGGGTTTGCGGAGACGGCGTGGGCCATAGTCGGACGAAAGGTCGACCACGAAGTTGTGGGTGTTGGTGTCCATCCGATTGTCGAGTTGAAGCAGGTTGTGCCAGTGGCACAACCAACGGTCGATCAAATCGATCTGCTTGGGGTAGAGCGAGCCGGAATTGGCCTGGTTCAGCATCAGGATATGCAGGTAGGCGCTTTCGCAGCTGAACCTGAATGTGTCTTCGGCGTAGGCCTGCAGAAACTGGCGATGGATCCCCTCGGATTCTGCAAGCCGATAGAGGTTGTGTAGAAGTTGCCAGAGCTTCTCGCCCGCAGGCAGATAGCGGATTAACCGCCATTTCAGCAACTTTCCAAAGGTGCGAATGGCGCGCAGCGTGATTATAGCGATCCGTTCATCGCGCTGGCTTTTGCTCGCATCGCGAGCAAGGTGCAACGCAAAGGTGTGATAACCACGCGCAACTTCCCAATACAGCCCATAGACGGCATGCCAACGCTGGCTTTCCACAGCACGTGACATGCGCGCGTTGCTCAGATACTGGCGTACCAGCGTGTCCTGAAGATCACGCGATGTTTCGTCCAGTAGCATGAAAATGGCCAGTCGATCTTTCGTGTATTGCGTTGAACTCTCGTTGAATCGCTTGATTTCGTTGTGAATGATGCTCTGACACTTGGACGCGTCGCCGAGGGGCAGGTTGTTAATCCAGCGTATCGTTGACTTGATGTTGCTCAGCGGGTCATCGCTCGATTTGCCAAAGGGCACGAGGCGAGCGAGTTGCGAGGTGAATTTTTCGGCTAATGCATTCATGTTGCGCAAGCTACTCCAAAGTAACGAGTCACGATTTCAGATTCTTTGCGGTTGTCGTGAGCAAATTCTATACCTGCCCATCAAGCTAGCTTGTCTTGCACCCAGGCTGGTACCGAGGCGAGCGCAGCCGCCAACGCGCCCGGCTCGCTGCCGCCCGCCATCGCCATGTCCGGTTTGCCGCCGCCTTTGCCGCCAACCTGGGTGGCAACGAAATTCACCAGCTCACCGGCCTTGATTCTGCCGGTCACGTCGGGCGTCACCGCTGCAATCAGGCTGACCTTGCCGTCGGCCACCGTGCCCAGCACCAGCGCACAGGATTTCAGTTTGTCGCGCAGCTTGTCGGCGGTCTCGCGCAGTGCCTTGGCGTCGACGCCGTCGAGTTGCGCAGCCAGCACGCGCACGCCGTTGATGTCGGTCGCCTGCTGCACCAGTTCGTCGCCTTGACTCGAGGCCAGCTTGGATTTCAGGCGGTCGAGTTCCTTTTCCAGCGCGCGGCTGTGTTCCATCAGCTGTGCCACGCGCTCGGCGGCTTCGGTCGGGGGGGCCTTGACCAGTTGGGCGATGGCGCCGAGCTGCTTTTCGGTTTCGCCGAGGTAGGCCAGCACGCCGGTGCCGGTGGTCGCCTCGACCCGGCGGATACCGGCGGCGACGCCGGTTTCCAGCAGAATCTTAAAGGTACCGATGTCGCCGGTGCGCTCGACATGGGTGCCGCCGCACAGTTCGCGTGAACTGCCGATGTCGAGCACCCGCACTTCGTCACCGTATTTTTCGCCGAACAGCATCATCGCGCCGGTTTTCTGCGCCTCGTCGATCGGCATCACCCGCGCCCGCGTCGCGGTGTTGGCGAGGATATCGGCATTGACGCGCGCTTCCACTTCGTGGATCTGCACGTCGCTCATCGGGCTGGGTTGCACAAAGTCAAAGCGGGTCTTGTCCGCATCCACCAGCGAGCCTTTTTGCTGCACGTGATCGCCCAGCACCTCGCGCAGCGCCTTGTGCATCAGGTGGGTGACCGAGTGGTTGCGCATGGTGCGCGCGCGGTTGCCTTCGTCGACCTTGGCCATGACCGCATCGCCGACTTTGAGGGTGCCGGTTTTGAGGACGCCATGATGGCCGAACACCTGCGCCTGGATTTTCTGCGTGTCTTCCACCTGGAACAGGCCGCTCGTGCCGAGCAGTGCGCCGCAGTCGCCCGCCTGGCCGCCGGATTCGGCGTAGAAGGGCGTGTGGTCGAGCACCACCACGCCGAGTTCGCCTTCGCGCAGTTCGTTGACGGCGCTGCCGTCGCGGTACAGCGCCAACACGGTGCCGTCGTGTGCCAGCGTGTCGTAGCCGTGGAATACAGTGGCCGCGCCGTGGTAATCGAGGCTCCCCGCGAGCTTGAATTTGCCGGCTGCGCGCGCTTGCGCTTTCTGGCGCGCCATGGCGGCGTCGAAGGCGGCAGTATCAACGCTGATATTCGCCTCGCGGCAGACGTCGGCAGTTAGGTCCAGCGGAAAGCCATAGGTGTCGTGCAGTTTGAATGCCACTTCGCCATCGAGCGTGCCGTTTTCCGGCAACGCCTTCAGCGCGGTGTCGAGGATGACCATGCCATTTTCGATGGTCTCGAAGAAGCGCTCTTCTTCCTGCCGCAGGATGTCGATGACGCGGGTCTGCGCCTTCACCAGTTCGGGATACGCCTCGCCCATCACCGCCGCCAGATCTGGCACGATGCGGTGGAAAAAAGCTGCGCGCGCGCCCAGCTTGTAACCGTGGCGGATGGCGCGGCGGATGATACGGCGCAGCACGTAGCCGCGGCCCTCGTTGCCGGGAATGATGCCGTCGACGATGAGGAAGGAGCAGGCGCGGATGTGGTCGGCGATGACCTTGAGCGAGTTGTTGATGAGGTCGCTGGTATTCGTTTCACGCGCGGCGGCGGCGATCAATGCCTGGAACAGGTCGATCTCGTAGTTGGAATGCACGTGCTGCATCACCGCCGAAATGCGCTCCAGCCCCATGCCGGTGTCGACCGAGGGCTTGGGCAACGGATACATGGACCCGGCCTCGTCGCGGTTGAATTGCATGAACACGTTGTTCCAGATTTCGATGTAGCGGTCGCCGTCTTCCTCGGGAGATCCGGGCGGGCCGCCGTAGATGCCTTCGCCGTGATCGTAGAAGATTTCGGTGCAGGGGCCGCAGGGGCCCGTGTCACCCATCGCCCAGAAGTTGTCGCTGGCGTAGCGCGCGCCTTTGTTATCCCCAATTCGAACAATGCGTTCCTTCGGTACGCCGATGTCGTTGTGCCAGATGTCGTAGGCTTCGTCGTCCTCGGCGTAGACCGTGACCCAGAGCTTCTCTGTCGGCAGCTTCAATACGTCGGTTAGGTATTCCCACGCGTATTTGATCGCGTACTGCTTGAAATAATCGCCGAAGCTGAAGTTGCCTAGCATTTCGAAGAAGGTGTGGTGGCGCGCGGTGTAGCCGACGTTTTCCAGGTCGTTGTGCTTGCCGCCGGCGCGCACGCAGCGCTGCGACGACACGGCGCGGGTGTAGGCGCGCGTGTCCTGTCCGGTGAACACGTCCTTGAACTGCACCATGCCGGCGTTGGTGAACAAGAGGGTTGGGTCGTTGCCCGGCACCAGCGGGCTGGACGGCACGATGGTGTGGCCCTTGGAGGCGAAGAATTCGAGGAAGCTCTGGCGGATGGCGCTGCTTTTCATTTTTAAAGGCGTGTGCGTGAACGTCGGACAATAAGGCATTGTATCCGTTAAAGTTCCGGCCTTACAGGCAGCAAGGATGGTGGAAATGGACGATGCGGCAGTCATCGCGGCGATGCGCGAATGGATCGAAAAGGCGGTGATCGGACTCAACCTGTGTCCGTTCGCCAAGGCGGTTTATGTCAAAAACCAGGTGCGCTTTGTGGTCAGCCGCGCGCCGCATTACGACGGCCTCCTGGAAGACCTTGATCGCGAGCTGGACTTTCTGGCTGAAGCCGACCCTGAAGCCGTCGACACGACGCTCTTGATCCATCCCATGCTGCTGCCGGATTTCCTCGATTTCAACGATTTCATGCAACTGGCCGAAGCCGCGGTGGGCGAGCACGAGCTGGACGGCGTGATCCAGATCGCAAGCTTCCACCCGCAGTTCCAGTTCGAGGGTACCGAGCCAGACGACCTTGGCAACTACTCCAATCGGGCGCCGTTCCCCACCCTGCACCTGCTGCGCGAAGCGAGCATCGCGCGCGCGGTGGCTGTCTTCCCCGAAGCCGAAACCATTTACCAGCGCAATATCGAAACCCTGCAAAATCTGGGGCTGGCAGGCTGGCAGGCCTTGTGGAGCAAGCCTTGAAGCGGGCGTTGTCTGGACGGAACGCGGGTTCTCCACGGATAATGCCGTCTCTTTTTAGGCCCAATGCTGAATGCTCCCGCGGTCCCATGTGACTTTTCTGCCCATTCCTCCCGCCGTTCTTTCGTACCCGATGCCCACGGCACTCGTGCGAATCGTTCTGTTTTCAAGTTCCTGATTCTGGTTTGCTCCGTCCCCGGTCGGAGTCGGCCCGCATTACCTATTGGGTAGTTCAATGATGCATTCCCTCCGACAAAACTGGTTTTCCAACACCCGCGGCGATCTGCTGGCCGGCACCGTGGTCGCCCTCGCCCTGATCCCCGAGGCCATCGCCTTTTCCGTCATCGCCGGGGTCGATCCCAAGGTCGGCCTCTACGCCTCGTTCTGCATCGCGGTGGTCACTGCGTTCGTCGGCGGCCGCCCCGGCATGATTTCCGCCGCCACCGCCGCGATGGCGGTGCTGATGATTACCCTGGTGAAGGATCACGGCCTGCAATACCTGCTGGCCGCCACGCTGCTGACCGGCGTGCTGCAAATCATCATGGGCTACCTCAAGCTGGGCTCGCTGATGCGCTTCGTCTCGCGCTCGGTGGTCACCGGCTTCGTCAACGCGCTGGCGATCCTGATCTTCATGGCGCAGCTGCCCGAGCTGACCAACGTGACCTGGCACGTCTACGCCATGACCGCCGGCGGCCTCGCGATCATTTACGGCTTCCCCTACATCACCAAGTCGATTCCATCGCCGCTGGTGACCATCGTCGTGCTGACCGCGCTGGCGATGGCCCTCAACCTCGACATCCGCACCGTGGGCGACATGGGCGAGCTGCCGGACACGCTGCCGGTCTTCCTGTGGCCCGAAGTGCCGCTCAATTTCGAGACGCTGGCGATCATCTTCCCGTACTCGGTGTCGCTCGCCGTGGTGGGCCTGCTCGAATCGCTGATGACCGCGACCATCGTCGACGATCTCACCGACACCACCAGCGACAAGAACCGCGAGTGCAAGGGCCAGGGCGTCGCCAACATCGCGTCTGGCATGATCGGTGGCATGGCCGGCTGCGCGATGATCGGCCAGTCGGTGATCAACGTGAAGTCCGGCGGCCGCACGCGGCTGTCCACGCTATCGGCGGGCGTGTTCCTGCTGCTGTTGATCGTGTTTCTCGGCGAGTGGGTGGCGCAGATCCCGATGGCGGCCTTGGTGGCGGTGATGATCATGGTGTCGATCGGCACCTTCAGCTGGAGCTCCATCGCCAACCTGAAGACGCATCCGCTGAGCACCAGCGTCGTCATGCTGGCCACCGTCGTCGTCGTTGTCGCCACCCACAACCTTGCGATCGGCGTCTTCGTCGGCGTGCTCCTGGCGGCGATGTTCTTCGCCAACAAGGTCGCGCAGTACAAGTACGTCACGTCGACCCTGAGCGAAGACAGCACGACCCGCACCTACAAGGTCGTCGGCCAGGTGTTCTTCGCCTCGGCCGACAAGTTCGTCGATTTCTTCGACTTCAAGGAAGCGGTCGACAGGGTGACGATCGACCTCTGCCAGGCGCATTTCTGGGACATCACCGCCGTTGCGGGGCTCGACAAGGCGGTGCTCAAGTTCCGCCGCGAAGGCACGGCAGTCGAGGTCATCGGCCTGAACGAGGCCAGCGCGACCATCGTCGACCGCTTCGCGGTGCACGACAAGCCCGCCACCGTTGATAACCTGATGGGCCATTAAGGAGAGCAGAACGATGTCACACGTGATTGCATGCATTGACGGCTCCAGCATCACCCTCGCGGTGTGCGACTACGCCGCCTGGGCCAGCCGACGGATGGACGCGCCGCTGAATTTCCTGCACGTGCTGGGTCGCTCGGAATACCCGATCCCCGCTGATCTGAGCGGCAACATCGGGCTGGGCAGCCGCGAACACCTGCTGCAGGAACTGGCCGAACTCGACGAAAAGCGCAGCCGCGTGGCGCTGGAGCAGGGCCGGCTTATGCTCGATGCCGCCAGGGCGCGCGCCATCGAGGACGGCGTGCCGAACCCCACCAGCCGCCAGCGCCACGGCGAACTGGTCGACACCCTGATCGAGTTCGAACACGACATCCGCCTGCTGGTGACGGGGCGCCAGGGCGAACACGGCGACAGTGCCGGCGAGCACATCGGCAGCCATCTGGAAAACGTCGTGCGCACCCTGCATCGCCCCATCCTGGTGATCCCGGCCGACTACAGCGAGCCGCAGCGCATCCTGGTCGCCTTCGACGGCAGCGCCACCACCCGCAAGGCTGTCGAGATGGTCGCGGCAAGCCCCCTGTTCCGCGGCCTGCCCTGCCATGTGGTGATGGTCGGCACCGACAAGGCCGAGGCCCGTGCGCAGCTCGAGTGGGCACGCGCCACGCTGGCGAAAGCCGGATTCGAGGTGACGGCCAGCCTGCGCGCCGGCCAGGTCGAAGAGGTGCTGTGCGTTTACCGGACCGAGCACGCCATCGACCTCATCGTGATGGGGGCCTACGGCCACTCCAAGATTCGCGAATTCCTGGTCGGCAGCACCACCACCAAGCTGATCCGCCAGGCGAAAATCCCCCTGCTGCTGTTGCGCTGACCTTCGGGCCGGCCGCACCTGATCCACCCAGCCACCGCAGGGCAGGTAGAAAAATACCGCTTGCCTTGTCTCGCCTCGTCCAATAATCTAACAATCATTAGATTATTTAATTAAAGGGCGCATCGCATGACCGATCCCAGCCGCAGCATCAAGGACCGCCTTTACGCGCAGGTTGCCCGCATGGGCAAGGCCATTTCCAGTCCCAAGCGGCTGGAGCTGATCGAAATCCTCTGTCAGGGCGAAAAGACCGTCGAACAACTCGCCGCCGACGCGCAGATTTCCATGAAGCTCGCCAGCGCGCACCTCAAGGAATTGCGGCAGGCGCAGCTGGTGGAAACCCGACGCGACGGCAAGTACATCCACTATCGGGTGTCCTCGCTGGCAGTGGGCGATTTCTGGGTGGCGCTGCGTGCGCTGGCGGAAGACCGTCTGGTCGAACTGCAACTCGCGCTGGCGCAACTGGCCGAGCACAGCGACGAGCTGTCGCCACTCGCCCCCGCGGAATTGCTGCAGCGCGCCGCCCGTGGCGATGTCGTCGTGATCGACGTGCGTCCGCGCGAGGAATACGACACCGGCCATCTGCCGCATGCGCAATCGATGCCGCTGGATGAATTGCGCGCACGCGTCCGTGAGCTGCCGCGCATGAAACCGGTCGTCGCCTACTGCCGCGGACCGTTCTGCCTGTGGGGCAAGGAAGCCGTCGCGTTGTTGCGTGAGCACGGCATCCACGCGATGCGCTTGCAGGATGGCGTGCCGGAATGGCGCGCCGCCGGCCAGCCTGTCGAAACAGAAAACGAATAAAGGAGACTGCTCATGTTTTTCCGTCAACTACTCGCCAAGGACGCCACGTTGTCCTACTTCTTCGGCTGCGGTTCGTGCCACGTCGGCGTCGCGATCGACCCGGTGCTCGGTGATGAATCCTGGTTCATCGACGAAGCAGCCAAACAGGACGTCAAGATCACCCATGTCATCGACACGCACGTGCACGCCGATCACTTTTCCGGTGGTCGCAAGCTGGCCGAGCTGACCGGCGCGGCCTACTGCCTGCACGCGTCCAACGCCGGCCGCGTGAGCTTTCCGTTCGAGTCGCTGGTGGACAAGCAGCGCATCGAAGTCGGCAATGTCCTCGTCGACGTGATTCACACCCCCGGCCACACGCCCGACTCGATCTGCCTGGTCGTCACCGACAAGCGCCGCACCGAAGTGCCGTGGTTCGTGCTGACCGGCGACACCCTGTTCGTCGGCAGCGCCGGTCGTCCCGATCTGGCCGGCAAGGAAACCGAAATGGCAAGCCAGCTTTATGACACCCTGCATCAGCGCTTGCTCACGCTGCCGGCCGAAGTCGAACTCTATCCCGGCCATACGTCCGGCAGCGCCTGCGGTGCGGGCATGTCGGGCAAGCCGATGTCGACCCTCGGCTTCGAGAAACGCGGGAATCCAATGCTGTCGATGAGCCGCGATGAATTCGTCGTCGCGCTGACCGAGACGATCCCGCCGCGTCCTGCGGAAATGGATCGCATGGTCGCCTTCAACCTCGGTCGCTGACCATGTCGTCGACCCAAAACGTGGCTTACGCGGTGGACGGGTACCGCTACGGCATCCGCCACAACCTTGCCCAGTTCTCGCACCAGCTGGTGCAGGTGTTCTTCGTCGGCCTCACCATCGGCATGTTCCGCACCGTGGTGCCGGCGCTCGCCGAATCCGAGTTCGGCGTTGCCAAGGGCTCGTTCATGATGCTGATGGCCTTCGTCACCGCCTTCGGCTTCGTCAAGGGCACGCTCAATTTCGTCGCCGGTCGCCTGTCCGAGCGCATGGGGCGCAAGAAGGTGCTGTTCCTCGGCTGGCTGGCCGCGGTGCCAATTCCGTTCATGATTCTGTATGCGCCGAGCTGGGGCTGGATCGTCGCGGCGACGGTGTTGCTGGGTGTGAACCAGGGCCTCGCCTGGTCGATGACGCAGACCTCCAAGCTCGATCTCACCAGCGCCGACCAGCGTGGGCTGACCATTGGCCTCAATGAGTTTTCCGGCTACTTCGGCGTCGCGGTGGCGGGCATCGTCACCGGCTATCTCGCCACCGCCTACGGGCCGCGCGAAGGCCTGATGATTTTCGGTCTGGTGGTGATCGGTCTGGCCGGCCTGATGACGCTCGTTTGGGTGAAGGACACGCTGCCGTGGGCGCATGCCGAAGGCAAAAAGCACGCCGCCGGATTGATGACCGGGCCGCCCCCGCGCTACCCGGCAAATATCTCCGCTACACCCAGCACCTGGGAAGTGTTCACCCTGATGTCGTGGCGTGACGAACGCATGGCGTCGATCAGCCAGGCCGGGTTGGTGGAGAAATTCGTCGATGCGCTGGTGTGGGTGTTCTTCCCCGTCTACCTCTACCAGCACGGCCTCTCGCTCGCCGGCATCGGCTGGGTGGTCGGCGTGTACGGCTTCGTCTGGGGCATCTCGCAATTCCTCACCGGCCATCTGTCCGACCGCATTGGCCGCAAGAAGCCCATCGTCGCGGGCATGTGGCTGTGCGGCGCCGGCGTTGCGCTGGTGCTGCTGGGCGAGGGCGAGCTGTGGTGGTCGTTCGCCGCCGCGGTGATGGGCTTCGGCATGGCGCTTCTGTATCCCACGCTGTCCGCAGCCGTGTCCGACATCGCTCACCCCAACTGGCGCGGCTCGGCGATCGGCATCTACCGCTTCTGGCGCGACCTCGGCTACGGCATCGGCGCGCTGCTCCTGGGCGCGGTGGCCGCTCTCTTCGGCGGCATCGAGGCGGGTTTCTGGTTCACCGCCGCCGCCATGTTCGTCTCCGGTCTCATCGTTCTGCTGGCGTGCGAGGAAACCCATCCGCGCCTCAATCCCGCCAGCGATTGATTTTTTCATCAAGGAATCCCCATGAACAAAACGCTCATTACCCTGTTTGCCGGCCTTGCGCTGCTCAGCGCACTGGTTCACGCTGATGAAAACCCGGTTGTGATCGACGCGCTGTCCGGTTACCTGGACTTCGCTGAATACGGCAGCAGCCTGATTTGGCCGGAACAAATCCCGAAGGAAGACTGGAAAAAAGTCTTCATCGTCGATGCGCGCGACGCCGCGCAATACGCGAAGGAACACATTCCCGGCGCGGTCAACATCGACTGGCGGCAGGCTGTGGCGCGGCGCGCCGAGTTACCGAAAGACCGCATGGTGGTGGTGTACTGCAACTCCGGCTCGCTGTCGGCGCAGGCCGTGTTCGCGTTGCGTCTGCTGGGTTACGAAAACGTCAAAGTGCTGCAGGACGGCATTGAGGGCTGGAAAGCCAAGGGTGGTTTCGACGCCCATGCACGCGCCAGTAAGCCGGCCGGTCACTGACGAATGGCTCCGCCGCTATGACACCTGGCTAACTCCCTCTTTGATGCGCAGAGATGGTACGCATTGGCGTGGCGAGCTAGCGTCCGGTGCTGATTGCGCTGCTGACCTTCGGTAACCCTTCATCGTCTTTGGCCGGTGCGGCAGATGCCGGCTCTGGCGGGCCGCCACTTGGCCTTAAACTCCACACTCCACCTTTTACATGACCAACGTTCGAATGAACTTTCTCGTGGCCGTTGCGTTGTCGCTGGGGGTTCACGCTGGGCTGCTGGCGGTGTGGTCGGACAAGGCGCAACCATATCTCCACCGCTCATCGACGGTTTCAGAGCCCTTGCAGGCAAGCCTGATGATCGCGCCTGCGCAGGAGGAGAAACGTGTCGAAGCGGAATCTGACCGCATCGAAAATCCGGCTGCCGGGTCTTTCGCCGATTCCGCGAAAGCGCGTCCCACCCTCTCCATCATGGAGGATGTGGAACACGTCCCCGTCTCCGCTTCCATCCCGCCCTCTTCCACGCCCGAGAAAACGCCGGCCACGATGGCCGCGCCGCCCGCGCCCACTGCGGAGGAATGGCAGCTCGCCTCCACCTACACGCTCAAGAACAGCAAGCGCTACCGCCACAACTGGGGCCAGCTAGTTCGCAGCAGGATGGGAACAGCGGTGGAGGGCCTTCAGCAGGGCCTGGTGCGATTCCGCATCGAGATCGCACCCGACGGCAAGCTCGCCAAGGTGGAAGTGCTTTGGTCGACCTCGGAGATAGCCGAAAAGCTGGCCTTGCAAGCCATTCGATCCCTGCCGCCGCTGCCGCCCACACCGACAGGAAAGCCGCTCGTCTTCGAGAAGACAATCGCCTTCGTGCCCTTCGAGACGGGCTGGCCCCCCATCTACAAGTACGACTGTCTTCCGGATCCACCGTCTTTCCATAATCCGTTCGCGTGGAACGGAACCTCGCCCCAGCGCGCTTCGCAAGACCATCAGGAAGATGCTCCGCCCTCGCGCAGCACTACCGCGCAGGCCGAGTGCCCCGATGCCGGGCCAGATTCCATCGAGGCGGAAGAAAAGGACATGGAGCGCCAGTTCGAGGAATGGGGCGCAGCACGGTTGAATGGGGCCGACTGAATTTGACGGGACCGACGGCTTTGGCCGAGGCGGCAACGGTAGTTCGATTGAACGCGCCTGCTGTACTCGTAAGACCGTCGTTGGCCCCCCCCCGCGCGCCTCTACGACCGCTTCTCTTGTTGGAGATACGGCACGGACAGTGCGAATTCACGGGATAATGACTTCATGAGTCCCAAGAAAAAACTGTTCGAGCAATTCGCCCGTGTCGCCAAATCGCTGGCTAGCCCGAATCGGCTGGAATTGCTGGAGACGCTGGCACAGGGCGAGAAAAGTGTAGATGCACTAGCTCAGGCAACGGGCATGTCGGTGGCCAACACCTCGCATCACCTCCAGATACTGCGTGATTCAGGCCTGGCCGAATCACGCAAGGAGGGATTGCAGGTGATCTATCGACTTTCGGACGATCAGATTCCGACCTTGATGGGCTGCATCAGCCGTATCGCGGAGAAACACCTGGCTGAAGTGGATCGCATTGTGCGTGAGCATTTCGATGTGCGCGACGCACTGACGCCTGTGGGGCGTAATGAGTTGATGGCCCGGGTCAAGGAAGGCGGGGCCATGGTCATCGACGTGCGGCCTGTAGAGGAATACCAGGCAGGCCACATCCCCGGTGCGATCAATATCCCGGTGGATGAACTGCCGCAACACTTGGCGTCCCTTCCGCACGAGCAGGAAATCGTCGCTTATTGCCGGGGGCCCTATTGCATGCTGGCCTTCGACGCCGTGGCACAGTTGCGTGAAGCGGGTTATCAGGCGCGGCGTCTGGAAGACGGCTTCCCTGAGTGGAAGGCTGAAAGTCGCCCTATCGATAGTGGAACGCCGGATTAGGGCTTCAGCGATTTTAGCCTTCCAAATATTGAGTTGACATGAAGCCCCACTATGCGCAATATTCAAGCATTCTTTTGAATATTTGAATTTTGAGGGAGATATGGACATCTTGGCGATCCTCGCGGGCGCGGCAACCGGCATTGTGCTGGGTCTATTTGGGAGTGGCGGTTCCATCATTGCTACGCCGGCACTGCTCTACCTGCTCAACGTGGAACCTAAATCGGCCATCGCCATGAGTCTGGGCATCGTCGCAGTAACGGCAACGATCGCTGCGCTGGACAACTGGAAGCGCGGCAATGTGGATGTGTCGGTCGCAGTGGTGTTCGGCCTGTTCGGCGTGGCCGGCACCTACGCCGGAGCGCGCCTCGGCGTGGTGACCCCTGTCGTCATCCAACTCGTGGTGTTCGCCCTGGTGATGTACGCGGCGGCCTGGCGCATGCTTAACCCTGCCCGGCTCGCAATCCCCGCAACGGAGGCAACAATCACGCTCTCCGGCAATGCGGCAGCGTTGCCCTGCAGCGGGCTGTTCTCGCCGTGCATGGGCCACATGGCCTTGCACGGCATTGGCGTAGGCGTGCTTACCGGCTTCGTCGGCGTGGGGGGCGGTTTCCTCATCGTTCCGGCCCTGGTGCTGCTCTCGCGCATCCCCATGAAGATCGCGGTAGGCACTTCGCTGGCCATCGTCGCCGCCGCATCTTATGCGGGCTTCACCGGCTACATGGGCGCGGTGCCCATCGACTGGGCGCTGATGGGCGGATTTACCGCCGTCACCGTGGTGGCCAGCTTTGTCGGCACCCGGATCGCCCACCGGTTTTCGCAGGACGCTCTGAAGCGCGGTTTCGCGGTGTTCCTGCTGTTCGTTGCCACCTACATCCTGCTGAAAAGCGTCATTGGGGGCTAAACATGGATTTGCATGTGCGCGTTGTCTCTCAGCATCTCCCCGGCGGGCGGTGCGCGCTCTATTCCGGCTATGCAGAAGTGCTAGCCACCCATCTGGCGGTGCAGACCCAGGTCGTGTTCAGCACCGAGCGGGACGCCCGGGATCGAGTGTGACGCCGGTGATTCAGTGGCATGTGGTGGGGATGTTCGCGCCGTCCTTCTTCACCGGCTCGCTGATCAAGCGCTACGGGGCGCCGCGCATCATGCAGATCGGTTTCATCCTGCTGCTCGGCAACGTCGCAGTGGCCCTGTCCGGCGTCGAGTTCCTGCACTTCCTGTCGGCGCTGATCCTGCTCGGAGTCGGCTGGAATTTCGCCTTTATCGGCGGCACCACGCTGCTCACCCAGGCCTATCGGCCCGCCGAACAACTGAAGATGCAGGCGGTGAACGAGTTTTCCGTTTTCGGTCTGGTGGCGCTGGCCACGCTGTCGGCAGGATGGCTCTACGATCGCTTTGGCTGGGTCACGCTGAATCTCGCTGTGGTGCCGTTGCTGATCGCTGCGCTGATCGCGACCATCGGCATCGAGAGAAGCCTGCGCCGGACGGCTGCAGCATGAACGCCGTCGACTACGAAGCCCGGTATGCCACGTTGCGCGGGCGCTGGATCGCGAGACCAATTTCGCCTGGCTGGACTACGCGCGTGCTGACAGCCGTCCGCTCGTGAACTGGGTGGAAGGGGATGCGCGCAAGCTGCTATTTGTCGACGCCAGCTTCGATCATGTGCGTCCATTGTTGCGCTCAGCTTCGTCGCCGATGAGCGCCGTGTTTGGCATGGACGTAGCAGAAGTAGTTGCAGCAGCAAGTGGATGGCCCGTGCGGACTGCGGGCGTAAAAAAAGAGGCGCAGGCCTCTTTTTTACCTGTTACAGCGCAATAACCGCGCTCAGGACACCCCGCCTTTGTAATTGGCAATGCCAGGGTTGGATTTGCCGATCCCGATGATCTTGGGCTCGTTCAGCTTCAGGCCCTTGATCACCTTTTTGTCGCGCAGATAGCTGGCGACGACGTCCCAGATCGGTTCGCCCTGCACGCCTTCGCCAACCGGCGCCCAGCCCGCGACCTTGTAGGTCTTGTTGGCATCAACCTGTTTGCCCTTGATGCTCATGTTGGTGATTCGCTTGCCGATTTGTTTGGTTGGGTCGATGGTGTACTCGATACCGCCGACGCGCACCATGTCGCCGCCCTGCTGGTAGTAAGGGTCAGCGTTGAACAGGTTGTCGGCGACGTCTTCCATGATGGTCTTGATGGTTTCGCCGGTCATTTCGTTCAGCGTGGTCTGCGGATAGGTGATCGCGGTCTGGTCCATCAGGCGCTCCATGGTGATGGCATCACCCGGCAGCAGCGTGGTGCCCCAGCGGAAGCCCGGCGAGAAGGCGGCGTCGGCGCCTTTGACTTCCATCAGCGCGTCGACCAGCAGCTGGTCCCAGGTGCCGTTGAAGTTGCCGCGGCGATAGAGGAAGTCGTCGGTGACGGCGAGCTTCTCGCTGAGCTTCTCTTCGTAAGGCGCGCGCACTTTCTTGATGTAGGCGTCCATCCCCGGATCGGCCGGCAGCAGGTTGGAGAACACCGGCAACAGGCGGTACTTGTAGCTGACCACGCGCTTGCCCTTGACCTCGAAGTCCATCACGCCGAGGAACTTGCCGTTGGAGCCAGCATTGGTGACCAGCGTGATGCCCTTGGCGTTCTTGACCGGTACGGGTTGGGGCACGCCGTCGTGAGTGTGGCCGCCAAAGATGGCGTCGATGCCGGTGACACGGCTGGCCATCTTGAGGTCGACGTCCATGCCGTTGTGTGACAGCACCACCACCACTTGGGCGCCGTTGGCGCGTGCGTCATCCACCCATTTCTGCATGCCGTCGTCGCGGATGCCGAAGCTCCAGTCCGGCACCATCCAGCGCGGGTTGGCAATCGGGGTGTAGGGGAAGGCCTGGCCGATCACGGCGATCTTGACGCCGTTCTGTTCCTTCATGGTGTAGGGCTTGAATACCTGGTCGCCGAAGTCCGTGGTGACGATATTCTGTGCGACGAAATCAACATTTGCCTTCTTGAAATCCTTGTTGACGATTTCCAGCACCCGCTCGGCGCCGAAGGTCGACTCCCAGTGCGGCGTCATGATGTCCACGCCCAGTTTGATGCAGGCGTCGACCATGTCCTGCGCATTGGTCCACAGCGAAGTGGCCGAACCCTGCCAGGTGTCGCCGCCGTCCAGCAGCAGCGCGCCGGGGCGCTGCGCGCGCATTTTGTCGACCAGCGTTTTCAGGTGGGCGAAGCCGCCGACCTTGCCGTAAACCTTGGCTGCTTCAGTGAAGTCGAGGTAGGTGAAGGCATGCGCTTCGGCGCTGCCGGGTTTGATGCCGTATTTTTTCAGCAGGTCCTGGCCGACGATGTGCGGCACCTTGCCGAGTGCGCCGCCCACACCGAGGTTGACGTTGGGTTCGCGGAACCACACTGGCAGCAACTGGGCGTGACAGTCGGTGAAGTGCAGCAGCGAGACGTTGCCGTGACGTGGCACGTCGTAAAAATTCGCAGGCGCCTTGCCAGCCAGCGCGGATTTGCTGTCCAGCGCCATGCCGGACGCGGCGGCGACGGCCAGTAGTTGCAGAAACTCGCGACGGTTCATATGCATGGGGCGCTCCTTTGAGAATGAAATGATGCGTTGCATCTTGTATTGTCGATTCTGTCGTGTGGCCGGTAAATAGTAGCTCCGGCTCATGGGTGCCAGCCACCCGTGCGCAATTGAAAAAGCCCGGTCACCCGGGCTTTTTCACATTGCGATATTGCTTACTTGCGGAACACGTTGGCCTTCATCGGCAGACCATTGGACAGCGCGGAGTGGAAGTACTCCAGGTTGTTCATGGTCTCGGTGCCGGGTGCCGGCGGTACTGCACGCACCTGACTGAAACAGCCTTTATAGCGATCCTGGAGCGTGGTCAGACGCTCGCCTGCGCGATACACAGGCCAGTGCACGGCATGGCCGATGGCTGGCGAGATCATCTCTGAGCGCAGGCGGGTGCCAGCGTTCTGCACGTGGCAGCTGGCGCAGGCGAAGTTGAGCTGACCCTTGCGGCTGTAGAAGGTCTTCTTGCCGGCTTCATATGCGGCCGTAGCCTTCGGGCCTTCGACCTTGATGTTCATCAGCATGCCGTCGGACAGGCTACGCGCATAGGATACAAGCAGGCCCATGGTCTTGGCATCGTCGAACTTCAAGGGCTCTTCACCGTTGGCCACGCGACAGTCGTTGATGACGTTCTTGAGTACAACGACCTTGCCTTTGGCTTCATCGAACATCGGGTAATTGCCGGCAATGTTCTTGCCGCCATTGGGCATGCATTGTGCGTAGGTCTTGCCGTTCTTGAACGGGGTTTCCCACATCTTGCGGCCCTTATCGATCTCGCTTTCGAAGGGGGGGAATTCCATGATGGCGTCGTACTGGGCCTTGCTGTCCGCATCGAATGCCAGCGCGCCGTAGACGTAATCCTCGACTTTGACGCTGGGGTACTTTTCCGTGTAGTACTTGATGAGCTCCTGCCGGTCCGACTCGGGGGTTGCCTGCGCCGTGGCCGCGCCAAAAGCAATGCCCAGACCAGCCATGCCTGTCAGCAGTTTCATAATCATTTTTTGTTTCATGCCGTCCTCCAGAAACCTGATGAAAAAAGCACGGGCGAGACCGTTGATCTCACCCGTTTGCTGCTCGCTTTAGCCGATGGTGGCTTCTGCGGTGTTCTTGTCGCCGGTGTTGTCGACCCAGTTGACCACAACCTTGTCGCCCTTCTTCGGGCCCTTGACCTTGAAGCCGAGGTAGGGATTGCGGGAAACGCCGCCGGAGAGGCC
>JBPPMF010000089.1:0-5197 GCA_051305915.1 Thiobacillus sp.
TGTTGTGCTTTTGATTCGTTATAAAGGAGGGGGCAATGTCCTGCATCAAGGACTGGCCCGTGGCCGACCGGCCGCGGGAAAAGCTTCTGTCTACAGGTCCCGCAACGCTTAGCGACACCGAGCTGCTGGCGTTGATTCTGCGCACCGGCCATGCCGGCAACGGCACGACTGCGCTGGATCTTTCCCGCCACTTGCTGACCAGGTTCGGTTCCCTGCGCGCCATGGCATCGGCGGCGATCGCCGAGCTTTGTCAGGTGCCTGGCATCGGCCCGGCCAAGGCGGCTGAAATTCTTGCCGTTGGTGAACTGGCCCGCCGGTTTGCCGCTACCCCCCTCTCTGCTGGCACCCATTTTACCAGCTCCCGGGAAGTCTTTGTCCATTTTCACGAGCGTCTGCGCGACCGCAAAAAGGAAGTCTTCCTCACCTTGCTGCTCGACAGCAAGAACCGTGTGCTGCGTGAAATCCAGATTTCCGAAGGCAGCCTCAATGCCAGTATCGTCCATCCCAGGGAAGTTTTCCAGCCGGTTATCCGCGAGTCTGCGGCGGCGGTTATCTTTGTGCACAACCATCCTTCCGGTGATCCGGCACCCAGCCGCGAGGATCTTGAATTGACGACCCGGCTGCGCGATGCCGGGGTTTTGATGGGGGTGCGGGTGCTTGATCATATCATTATCGGCAGCGGTCGTTATGTCAGCCTGGCAGACCAGGGCTTGCTCGGTTAAGTCCAGGTTATGGCGTCGATGTGTTGCTGCTTTTATGCCTTCTGTCGGGAGGGAGCGATGTCAAACTGTCTTGGAAGAGGAAACAAAGGTTTTTCGCTGGTTGAAGTGATGGTGTCGCTGGTGATTTTTCTGATTACCAGTATGGGGCTTTTGCCCTTGTTGATTACCAATATGCAGGTTAATCATGGCAACAGCCTGCATACACAGGCGAGGCGTTTGGCCGGTGAGGTCATGGCGGAACTGCAGGTCGTCGATTATGCCGGTCTGGCCATGATTGCCGATGAGCCTTTGCTGGTTGCAAACATTGCGATTCAGCAGCAAATCGAACAGAACCTGCCGCAGCTTGATCAAAGCAGGATCACGGTCACGGCACGCTGGCAGCAGCAAGGGCGGACCCACGCCTATCAATTGCAAACGATTCGCTCGGCACCATGAGAGAAAACACCTGTCTCGGCATGAGCCTGGTTGAGCTGCTGGTCGCCATGGCGATCGCTTCGATTCTCGGCACAATGATCTTGCAGATGGTGATCGACTTTCAGGCACGTATCCTGACCGAAGTCAGCCGCAACGACCTGCAGGATCGGGCTGAACGCCTGATCCGTTTTCTAGCCGGCGATATCCGCGATGCCGCCTTTCTGCTCGGTCCGGTGCCGCAGGTGGCTGGCGGTAGTGCGCTTGCCCTGGTGCATGACAGCCTGAGCGGTGATCCTCTGGAAACCTTGCCTTTCTCTGTGCTTTCCACTGACCACAGCGACGAGGATGATCGCTTGACGATCGTCAAGGCGGTCTCTTTCTCACCACCGCTGCGTCTGGCCCAACCGGGGAACTCCGGCGAGAGCGGTCTGGTGTTGAATCGCCGGCCCAATCTCAGCCCGGGATCAACTCGCGAACTGCAGCCGGCTCCCGAAGCGATCAACCACCTGGTACTTGCCAATCATCGGCTTTGCTATGCCGTGCATCTTGCCGGTCTGTCCCTGCAGCTGCATCAGCCCCTGCTTGCAGACATCCCTGCCGATACCGAAGTCCTCGGCGTACGTGCCTATACCTTTCAACTTGATCCTGCCGGTGGCAGCAAACGTTTGCGCCGGGATGATTTCACCAGTCGCGATATTCTCGACGATGCGGTGGATGGGCTGCAGTTCGAATATCTGCTGGCAGATGGCTCGCTGGTCAATCTGCCGACAAGGCCGCAGGATGTGCGCGGTATACGCATCAGCCTGCTGGTTCGCGATCTGCGGGCCGATCAAGGCTATACCAATGAAACCGTCTACATGCTGGGCAACCGCAGCTACGGTCCTTTCCGCGATCACTATCGGCGCAGCCAGGTGTCGCAACTGGTCGAGGTGAAAAATCATGGCCTGCAATGAGCGGGGCATGGCGCTGGTCAGCGTGGTGCTGATGTTGACGGTGCTGCTGACTCTGGCCCACCTCCTCGCCGAAAAAGTCTGGCAGTCAACCCGGCAGGTTGCCGATGCGGCCAATCGCGAACAGCTGTTCTGGGCGGCGCAGGCTGGGATTGAAGCGGCACGTCAGCAACTGACCGCCAGCTATGCGAGTTCTTCCGGCTGGCACGATTTTCTGTTGAGTGCGACGTCGAGGGCGTACCCGGCAGCTCCCATCTGGGTGAATGAGGTCAACGCGCTGCCGGTCGAAATCTACCTGCGTGACAACCCGGTTGGCGACGACGATGTGCGCAGCGATAATGACTTGAAAATTTTCGTGCTGGCGCGGGCCCGCGGCACTCGGGGAGCAGAAGCCATAGTTGAAAGCCTTTGCGGCTTTGATCTGCCGATGACCGGGGGGCGAGAGCAGATAAATCAATCGGTCAATGCATTGGGTACCAACCTGTCTGAACTGCCGGTCAGTGCCTATCATGTTGCGGATTAGGGTCGCATCGCACGTTGACCCATCCTGTGGGAGGGAGAATGAAATGGTGTCAAAGCGTCGTCTGCCTGTTGCTCTGCTTGGGTTTCCGGTCGCTAAGTAACGGCCCGGTCCTGGCCAGTGATCTGCAACAGGAGTATGTGACAACCACCCCCATTGTTGCCGGGGGTGTGGTTTACGTCGCCAGCTCAACATATCCATGGCATCGCGGTCATCTGCGCGCAATCGATATCTTCGGCACCTTACCGGTTACCCTTTGGGATGCCGCGGAGCGGGTCCCCCTCGCCGGGGTCGGTGACAACCCTGGTGACCAGGCACGCAGCGATCCTCCAGGCAGAATTCAGCGCGACAACCTGTATCGTAGTCTCTTCACCAATCTCGCCAGGGCGTCGCTGCCGCTGACGGCTCTCCAGGCTGGAGCCTTGCAGGTGGCCATGGGGGTTGCCACGACAGCAGAAGCAGAGCTTCTGCTGCATGCCGTGCGCGGTCGGCGCGGCGTTTCACCCGATCGGGTCGCCGGTTCCGACGATGACCCGCTGCGGCTCTGGAATATCAGCCGCTCCTCGCCGGTGCTGGTCGGCCGCCGTCCGGTCAATACCGCTGCCGCTCAGCGTGATCAGATGCTTTATGCCGGTGCCGAGGATGGCATGCTGCATGGTTTTTTTGTCAGCAGCTGGGACGCCGATACCGCTAGCTATCAGATCGATGAACCCGCTGGTGGCACCGAACTCTGGGCGTACCTGCCGGGCAGCTTTCTTCCATACCTCAAGGAGCAGCCTCTGGACAACTATGTTGATGAACTCGCCGTGCATCTCGACGGCACACCGGTGGTCAGAGAACTGTTTCTGGATCTCGATGGCGATGGCAGGCGCAACTGGTCAACCCTGTTGGTGGCGACCGGCACCATTTTGCCGAGCCGGCGCAGCTGCCTGTTTGTCATAAATATCAGCGATCCTTACCAGCCTGAGCTGCTCTGGGAAAAGCTGCTGCCGGTGGCGGCTGCCGGTCGCACCCGCGGAGTGAGTGTTGACCGCTGTGATGCGGCCTTGACAGCGTCGAACTGTATTTACCTTACGGCAGATTTTGCCGCAGAGGAAAAGTCTGCCGGCATTCACGCGCTCGCTTTGACGCTGGAGACAGGAGAGCTGCTCTGGACGTTCAGCGCCCCCTATTCGACAGCAGGCCCCGTGGCCGAGGCCACGCCCGCGCCCCCGGTGCTCATGGATCTCGATGGCAACGGCAGGAGTGATGCGCTGGTCTTCGGCGACCTGGTCGGGCAGCTCTGGGCGCTCGACCTTGCAGCAGGGCGCGCTTTTGGCGATGCACCCGTTTATCAGCTGCCGGCAGGTGGCGCAGAGCCGATCGGTGCCGGGGTCGCGGTCCAGGGTAATCTGGCAGTCTTTGGCACCGGCGGTGTTGAAGATGCCGATAACAGCTATCAGTATGCCGTTTACGCAGTGGAGATTCGACTTGAGGGCAGCCGTCTGCGCTGGACTTACCCCTTGGCGGCAGGAGAAAAAGTCTGGGATGCGCCGGTCATTGATGCTGAAGGTCGCCTGCTTTTGGCTACGGCAGTTGATTATCTGTCACCTGCCCGATCCGGTGAGCAGGCGACCTCCGGACGCATCGTGGTGCTCAACCGGGCAGGAGAAGAAGACTTCAGTCGTGATACGGCTGCTGCGACTGTCGGGCGGATTGCGATAGCCCCCGGAGTGGCTGTTTCTGTGGCCTTGACCGGGGAAGTGACCCAGTTCGGAAGTGCCGAACGTATAACGGAATCTGCCGACAGACCTGGCACGGTGCGGATTTTATCGTGGCGGCAACCATGATCGGTGGGGCAAAAATCAGCGCTAAGGGACTGCGAAGTGTTCATCGCTCGTGTGGTTTCTCCCTGCTGGAACTGATGCTGGTGATGGCCATGGTCGGCATCCTGGTTAGCGTAGCCACCTGGAGCGGAAGGCTGATGCTGCGTGGCTGGCAACTCAAGCGGGCCGGACATCAGTTGCTTGAAGATCTCAAGGCGGTGCAAGGACGGGCCGAAATGTCGGGCAGTCTGACCATGAGCAACGGCATCCTGGTTATGCAGCGGACTTTCATGGTGTTTCATGCTGAAACGCAGAGCTATCTGGCGTATGCCTGGCAGGACGGCAATGGTGATGGTACTGCGGACGCCGACGAGGTCGATCAGCTCTGGCAGAAAAAGCTGCCTCCCGGGGTCTCGTTCGGCTGGGCATCCGGTATTGATCGGCGGGCCTGCAGCAATGTCGCCGGTCCGCCGACCGACGCGGTCACTTTTTCCAGCCCCGATTATGCGCCGTGCAACGATCAGCCGTGCCTCAAGTTCGACCAGCACGGCTTCAGCGTCATGGGGTCCGGTGCGGTCTATCTGAGCGAAGGAGAACAGACTCTGGCCATTACCGGAACCAGGCCAGGACACTTCACCATGTGCGATTGGAACGGCGAACGCTGGAGGTGATGGCGGAGGCTGGAGGCTGGAGGCTGGGGGCCCCCAAAACCCAAGCTCCTGCTTGCCAGCCAGCCTCATAGCGTGCTAAACTGCGCAAGTATCTATCCAGCCGGGGTTTTCCCGG
>JBPPMF010000101.1:0-2502 GCA_051305915.1 Thiobacillus sp.
CGGGCGACATCGCCCGCAGGAGCCAGGGCGCACGCCGTGATGGGCCACTCGGCGGGCCATGCGGGCCATCGGGTGTTGCGCGCACTCAATCGCCGCAGCTACGGCTGGCGCGACGATGTTCCAAGGGATGGGTGGCCTGGCGCGATGGCTGGCCTGCCCGCGGTGACGGGTGCGCTACGGCCCCGGCGGCTCATCCGACGCAAGGACGAACATGAAGACCGACACACAGCTGAAGATGGACATCACGTCGGAGCTGGAATGGGATCCGACGATCAATGCCGCAAATGTCGGCGTGGCGGTGAAGGAAGGTGTGGTCACGCTCACCGTACACCTCGACAGCTACGCGCAGAGGCACGCGATCGAGCGCGCCGTGCAGCGCGTCGCAGGTCTGCGGACGTCGGCCGGTGTCGTCTTCAGCTTCAGCGTGATGCCGCCGGACAGGCCGACGACGGCGGTCAGCGCCCGTACGGCATTCGCGGCGCTGGCGCGCTGGAGCTCGCGGTCGGTCGATCAACCGGGTGTCGAAGGCTGAACGGCCGTCACGCCCGCGCGTCGGCATGGTGCTGGTGCCCGGGCGGCGGCTTAATGTGGAAGAACGGCCCGCCCGTGCAAGCGCCGTCCTGGCCTGACGCCGGCCAGTGCTTGACGTGCGGCGAATTCGGAAGCGTCAGGCCGCTGCAGGCGTCTCGATGAAGCCGTGCTTTCGCAGCATCTTCATCCAACGCGGCGCGTTGCGCGCCACGCTCAGGGCTTCGTAGTCCACCGTCTTGTCTTGGTAGTGCGAGCCACTGCTGATCATCGCGTAGATGGTCCTCAGCATCTTGTGCGCCAACGCCACGATGGATTTCTTGTGCCCCTTGCGGATGGCCAGCGCCTCGAACTTGGCCTTCAGCGCGCAGCGCGTTCTGGCCGCCGCCTGGGCGAACTCGCACAGCAGTCGGCGGACCCAGGCGTTGCCGCGCCGGATGCGTCCGCTCTTGCGCTTGCCCGCACTCTCGTTGTTGCCCGGGCAGATGCCTACCCACGATGCCAGTCGCTCTGCGCTGCCGAAGACGGTCATGTCCGCACCGATCTCCACCAACATCATCGCGGCACCCTGGATGTCGATGCCGGGAATGGTCTGCAACAAGTTCAGTTGTGGCTGCCAGGCCTTCAAGCTCTCCAGCAGGTAGTGGTCCATGCGCGCGATGCGCTGCTCAATCTGTTCGATGTGCTGCAGGATCTCTTCGGCCACGAAGCGGTGCACAGCGCTGAACTGCTCGGTGCTCAAGGCTTCGAACAGTTCCTCGCGGCTGGCACGCAGTCGGCCCTTCTTGTCCAGCACCTCGTGCATGGGCTGGCCTTCGATCAGAGCCTTGACCATCGCCCGCGCGCTGGCGCCGTGGACGTCGGCCACCACCACGTTGATCCGTATCCCCGCGTCCACCAGCACCTTGTGCAGTCGGTTCTTCTCGGCGCTGCACATCCCCACCAACTTCTGTCGCTGGCGCGCCACCAGGCGAAGCTGGCGGAAGTCCACCGGCGGGATGAAGGACGCACGCAGCAAACCCGCACGCGCCAGCGTGGCCAGCCACTGCGCGTCGGCGATGTCGGTCTTGCGACCCGGCACCGTCTTGACGTGATGCGCGTTGACGACCCAGGCAATGATGCCCACCGCCTCCAGCGCCGCAAACGGGCTCTTCCAATACACGCCCGTACTCTCCATCACCACTACCTCCGGCCTGAGCTCCAGCGCCCACTGCGCCAGGGCGCGGCGGTCCCGCTTGAAGGCGCCAAAGTCCCGCTGGGTGACATCCACCCGACCGTCGTCATGTTCGACAACGGCGCACGCGGTGATCTTGGACTGGTGAACGTCCAGCGCTATGACGCGCTTGTGCATCGGGGTCAGATCCATTGCCGGGCTCCTGCAGCTTGAACAACAATCACAAGCGTGCGGGCCAGCACAGGTGCCGCCGACCAACGGCCTGCCGGGCAAGCCCGGCGGCTCTCTTTAATGTGGGCTGTCAGGCGCGTCCAGACCCGCAAGGGTTCGGACAGCGCCCGCAGGCAATCCTGGGTACGAGTGGTCGGCAGCGGGTCAACTTAGCGATCGCGGTCCAAGTGCCATCAAAAATTCGACCAACCTCTACCCGCGCCGGCCCGCACACCCCAAGTGTCTTCCATCATCCAGGGTGACCCGCCCGGGTCATGAGACTTAGCTCCAACGTTAGGCGTCACAGGGACTGCTCGTTGTGTCCGGCCGCCCAGTAAAGCCAATCACCTCGATGTCCAACCTCAAGCAAGTCCTACGCGAGAACACGCTCCGGCTCCTGGCTGCAGAAGGCCGCATGAAGTCGAACGAGACGGGTGTCAGTCGGCTTGTCGCGAAGGGCATCGGCCAGGGGACTGCGCAGCGCATCTTGGAGGGCAAAACAAGCATTGGACTTGAAACACTGGAACAACTGGCTGGAGTTCTTGGCGTAAGTCCTTGGCGCTTGATCCTGCCCATGAGTAACGGCGAGA
>JBPPMF010000138.1:0-2713 GCA_051305915.1 Thiobacillus sp.
AAGCGCCTCAGCACCAGCCTCAACCCCGGCGAGTTCACCCCGTGGGAAGACGTGCCCGGCGGCTCCGACGTGTTGTTTTACGAAGGCCTGCATGGCCTGGTGAAGACCGACGACATCGATGTGTCCAAGCACGTCGACCTCGGCATCGGCGTGGTGCCCATCGTCAACCTCGAGTGGATCCAGAAAATCCACCGCGACGGCGCCGAGCGCGGCTATTCGGCCGACGTCATCGTCGACACCATCCTGCGCCGCATGCCGGACTACGTGAACTACATCACTCCGCAGTTCTCGCGCACCGACATCAACTTCCAGCGCGTGTCCACCGTCGACACCTCGAACCCCTTCATCACGCGCGACATCCCGACGCCGGACGAAAGCTTCATCGTTATCCGCTTCCGTGATCCGCAGGGAGTCGATTTCCCCTACCTGCTCAACATGATTCCCAACTCGTTCATGTCGCGCCGCAACACCATCGTGGTGCCGGGCGCCAAGATGGGCTTCGCCATGGAACTGATACTGGCACCGATCATCCAGGACATGATCGCGAACAAGAACAAGTAAGCGTAGCCGCAATAAAAACGGAGCCAGAGGGGCTCCGTTGGATGGACTCACAAAGCCCCCACGTGTTGGGGGCTTTGTGTTTGTGGCGGGCGGGTTTTATGCGCCGGCTTGCCGGGGCGCGATCATGCTGCCGGCAACCATGCCCATCGCGCTGGCGATGAAACCGGCGAACTGCGGCGGCAAGGCCGCTTCTGGGGCCAGGAACTCCATCGCGATCCAGGTCGTGAAGCCCAGCACGATTGAAAGCCCGGCGCCCAGGTTGTTGGCGCGCTTCCAGTAGATGCCGGCGAACAGCGGGACGAAGGCGGTGGCGAGGGTGACCTTGTAGGCGTTCTCCACCATCTGGTGGATGCTGGTTTCGGATTCCAGCGACCACAGCGAGTAAAACACCACCAGCACGGCGAAGGCGACAACGACCCCGCGGGTGACGCGCAGCAAGGCTTGCTGGCTCATGCGCTGATGCGGCAGGAATTCCTTGATGATGTTTTCCGAGATGGTGACCGAGGGCGCGAGCAGGGTGCCGGAGGCGGTGGACATGATGACCGAGAGCAGGGCACCGTAGAAAATGACCTGCGCCGCCAGCGGCAGGTGGGTTTTGACGAAGGTGGGCAGTACCAGTTGGGCATCTTCCGCCAGCAACGCGGCAGTCATCGCGGGGTCGACCAGGGTGGCGGAATAGGTGAGGTAGATCGGCACCGCGGCGAACAAGAGGTAGAAGCTGCCGCCGATGACCGTGCCCCAGACCGCGATCCGTTCGTTGCGGGAGGCGTTGGCGCGCTGGAACACGTCCTGCTGTGGGATCGAGCCGAAGCCCATGGTCAGCAGACCGGCGACGAAAGTGATGATCGCCGCCCATTCCATCGCTGGCCAAAACTCGAACTTGCCGGCAGCAGCGGCGTGTTCGATCACCGGGGCGACGCCACCCACCTCGGGCATGGCGCCCACCAGCGCGGAAATCCACAGCAGGCCGGCGACAATGATGGTCATCTGCACGAAGGTGGTCAGCGCCACCGACCACATGCCGCCGAACAGCGTATAGAGCGAGACCACGGCGGAGCCGATGAGGATGCCTTGCGAGGTGGTGATGACACCGTCGGACAGGACATTGAACACCAGCCCGAGCGCCATCACCTGCGCCGACACCCAGCCGAGATAGGAGGCGGCGATGGCCAGCGACATGACGATCTCGACCGGGCGGCTGTAGCGTTTGCGGAAGAAGTCGCCGATCGTGAGCAGCTTCATGCGGTAGAGCGGTCGCGCGAACAGCAGGCCGAACAGGATCAGCGCGAGCGAGGCGCCGAAGGGATCGGAGATCGTGCCGCCGAGATTTTCGTCGAGGAAGGTGGCGGGAATGCCGAGCACGGTTTCGGCGCCGAACCAGGTGGCGAACACCATGGCGATGACGACGATCATCGGCAGCGAGCGGCCGGCGGTGATGTAGTCGCTGGCGCTGTGGACCTTGGTGGCGGCATACAGGCCAATGCCGATGGAGAGCACCAGATATAGCACGACGAAACCAATCAGCATGGCGAGTCCTTATCGCAGAATGAAATAGAGGGTGGCGGCCGTCAACACAGCAAGCAGGCCGGCAATGGTACCGAGCCAGCGGTTACGGGCGTGCTGCTGCAGCAGCATCAGGGTGAGGCCGGCTTCCAGCTGCGCCAGCCGGTTTTCGTTCAGCGCATGGTGTGCCAGCCGCGGCAACTGCGGCAACAGCGCCGCCCATTTGGGCGCTTCGGTTTGCAGGTTTTTCACCAGCGCGCGCCAGCCGATCTGTTCGTTCATCCAGCGCTCGAGAAAGGGCTTGGCGGTTTTCCACAGGTCGAGTTCGGGGTCGAGCTGGCGGCCGAGGCCTTCGATATTGAGCAGGGTTTTCTGCAGCAGAACCAGTTGCGGCTGGATTTCCACATTGAAGCGGCGCGAAGCCTGGAACAGCTGCAGCAGCACGCGGCCGAAGGAAATCTCCTTCAGCGGACGGTCGAATACCGGCTCGCACACGGCACGCACCGCGGCTTCCAGTTCGTCGATGCGGGTATCGGCCGGCACCCAGCCGGATTCCAGATGCGCCAGCGCCACGCCCTTGTAGTCGCGGCGTAAGAAGGCGAGGAAGTTGCGTGCGAGGTACTGCTTGTCGACCTCGGTCAGCGTGCCC
>JBPPMF010000153.1:0-6655 GCA_051305915.1 Thiobacillus sp.
AATGCTTGAACTGGAACGCCACGCAGCCGTCGGTGCCCATGTTGCCGCCGTGCTTGACGAAGGCATGGCGCACGTCGGCGACGGAGCGCACCTTGTTGTCATACAGGCAGTCGACCATCACCGCAACGCCGCCGAAACCGTAGCCCTCGTAGCGTACCTCCTCGTAGTTGACGCCTTCGAGCTGGCCGGTGCCGCGCTTGATCGCGTTCTCGATGTTGTCCTTCGGCATCGATTCGGCCTTGGCCTTCTCGATCGCCAGCCGCAGGCGCGGGTTCATGCCGATGTCGCCGCCGCCCATTTTGGCGGCCACGGTGATTTCCTTGATAAGCTTGGTGAAGATTTTGCCGCGCTTGGCATCCTGGCGCCCCTTGCGGTGCTGGATGTTGGCCCACTTCGAATGTCCTGCCATGATGATTCCAACGCAAATTGAATAGCAGGAGATTTTACACCGTGGCCCCCACTCTACGTTTCGGCATCGACCTCGGCGGCACCAAAATCGAACTGATTGCGCTCGATGCCAGCGGCCAGGAGTTGCTGCGCCGTCGCGTACCGACCCCGCAAAATGACTATCTCGCCACAGTTGCTGCAATCGCCGCTCTGGTGCACCAGGCCGAAGTCGAACTCGGGCAAACCGGCAGCCTCGGCATCGGCACCCCGGGCGCCCTCTCGCCCGCCAGCGGCTTGATGAAGAACTGCAACTCGACCTGCCTCAACGGCCGGCCGCTGCAGGAAGACCTCGAACGCGCGCTGAATCGCGAGGTGCGGCTTGCCAACGACGCGAACTGCCTGGCGTTGTCGGAAGCCACCGATGGTTCGGCGACCAGGGCCGAAACTGTGTTCGGCGTGATCATAGGCACGGGTGTTGGCGGCGGCGTGGTGGTGCGCGGCCATGTGCTGAACGGCGCCAACGCCATCGCCGGCGAATGGGGCCACTCGCCCCTGCCCTACTTCCAGTTCGCCCACGCCCAGGCCGACCGCGAAAGTACAGGGCAGCATCCCGCGACCGGCGAAGCCATTCTGCATCCGTGGCCGAGCCCGCGCGAACTCGACGCCGCGCCCGCCTGCTACTGCGGCAAGAAAGGTTGCATCGAAACCTGGCTGTCTGGTCCCGCGCTGGCAGCCGATCACGTGCGCTACGGTGGCGAAGAACTGCCCGCGCACGAGATCGTCCAGTTGGCGAACGCGGGCTACGGCCCTTGCAGCGCGACGCTGGCGCGTTATGAAGAAAGACTCGCCCGCGCGCTGGCCGGCGTCATCAACCTGCTCGATCCTAATGTCATCGTACTCGGCGGCGGACTGTCCAATATCGCGAGGCTGTACGACACCGTACCGCGGCTGTGGCCACGCTATGTATTTTCCGACCGCGTCGACACCAAACTGGTGCCGCCGAAGTACGGCGATTCGAGCGGCGTGCGCGGCGCGGCGTGGCTGTGGAACGACTAAAAGCCCCCAACGTTCATGTACGGAGTAGTGCGGGTGTTCGCAAGGCTGCTGACCCCTCCACTACGACGTACAGACCCCTTTCGCCAAGCCCTTCGACAGGCCAGCGCGAACGCTCCCCAAGTCAGTGCAGCTTGATCCGCGCCCGCGTCGGCGTGCTGATGAAGTGGGCATAGGTCGACAGCGCGGTCTTGACCCAGCCGTGCAGCGCGATTTCATGCATCTTGTGCAGTGACCAGTACACCAGCCGCGCCATCACGCCCTCGATCATGATGCTGCCCCCGGTCAGCGCGCCCATCAGGTTGCCAACCGGCGAAAAGCGGCCGAGCGCCACCAGCGAACCATAGTCACGGTAGACATATTCAAGCAGCGGCTTGCCGCGAAAACGCCGGCAGATGGCTTTCGCCATCAGTGACGCCTGCTGGTGCGCAGCCTGCGCGCGCGGCGGCACGTTGCTGCCGTTGGGCATCGGGCAGGCGGCGCAGTCACCCAGCGCAAAAATGTTGTCATCGCGCGTGGTTTGCAAGGTCGGGCGCACCACGAGTTGATTAATGCGGTTGGTTTCCAGTCCGTCCAGGTCTTTCAGAAAGTCCGGCGCCTTGATGCCGGCCGACCACACCATCATGCTGGCGGGAAAGAACTTGCCATCGGCGGTCAGCATGCCGTCGGCGCGCACTTCGACGATGCGCTCGCCGGTGTGCATTTCCACGCCCAGTTCAGCTAGGCGCTCGGCCGCGGCGGCCGACAGGCGCGGCGGCAGGCTAGACAGGATGCGGTCGGATGCCTCGACCAGCAGCAGCTTCAGGCTTTTGTCGGGCTCGATGTTGTCCATGCCGTAAACCGACAACTCGCGGGTGGTGTCGTGCAGTTCGGCGGCGAGCTCGACTCCGGTGGCGCCGGCGCCAACGATACCGACGGTGAGCTGGCCGGGTTCGACCGCCTCGGTCTGGGTGTTGGCGCGCAGGCAGGCGTTGATGTGACGGCGATGGAATTCGCGTGCCTGCTCCGGGGTGTCGAGCATGATGCAATGCTCCATCACCCCGGGCACCCCGAAGTCGTTGCCGACTGAGCCAACCGCAATGATCAGCGTGTCGTAATGAAAGCTGCGGCGCGGGATGATCTCGACACCATTCTCGTCCAGGGTCGGCGCGACGCTGATTTCCTGGCGCTGTCGATCGAGGCCTTCCATGCGGCCGAGTCGGAAAGTGAAGCCATGCCAGTGCCCCTGCGCCAGATATTCCAGCCGCTCGGCATAGGAATCGAGGCTGCCCGCTGCAACCTCGTACAGCAGCGGTTTCCACAGGAGCGAAGGCGAAGCGTCGATCAAGGTGACATTCGCGCGCTTCTTCTTGCCCAGCTTGTCACCCAGCCGGGTGGCGAGTTCCAGCCCGCCCGCACCGCCGCCCACGATCACAATTTCATGCGCCTGCTGTTCTGTCTTCACGTTGTTCCCCTGCTTTGTCATGCCACGAAGATGATACCCGCAACATTAGCAAGCGATTCTATAGCCTGTCTGAGACGTACTGCCGCCGAACTCGCTAGAATCCTCGTATCTCATCGAACCCAGGAACCCAGGAACCACCATGGCCGACCCCCTGCTCATCGCCAAAAACGCCTCTACCGACCTCTTTGTGTTGCCGCAGATGGCCAACCGCCATGGCCTCATCACTGGCGCCACCGGCACCGGAAAAACCGTCACCCTGCAGACGCTGGCTGAACACTTCTCCCGCATCGGCGTGCCGTGTTTCATGTCAGACGTGAAAGGCGACCTGTCGGGTATCTCGCAGCCAGGCGGCGGCAATGCAAAAGTGGCCGAGCGGGTCGAGATGTTGAAACTGGAAGGTTTCAAACACCAGGGCTACCCGGTCACGTTGTGGGATCCATTCGGCATAAGTGGGCATCCGGTACGTGCCACCGTGTCCGACATGGGGCCGCTGCTTTTGTCGAGGATGCTCGATCTGAATGAAACCCAGAGCGGCGTGCTGAACCTGGTGTTCAAGGTGGCCGACGACAACGGCCTGCTGCTGCTCGACCTGAAGGATCTGCGCAGCATGCTCGCTTTCGTCGGCGAGAACGCCAAGCAGTTCACCACCGAATACGGCAACGTCTCCTCCGCCTCGATCGGCGCGATCCAGCGCGGCCTGCTGACGCTGGAGTCGCAGGGTGGCGAACAGATTTTCGGCGAGCCGATGCTCAATATCGACGACCTGATCCAGACCGACCGTGGCCTTGGTGTCATCAACATTCTGTCGGCCGACAAGCTGATGCAGTCGCCGAAGATGTACGCCACGCTCTTGCTGTGGCTGCTGGCCGAACTGTTCGAGAACCTGCCCGAGGCGGGTGATCTCGACAAACCCAAGCTGGTGTTTTTCTTCGACGAAGCGCACCTGCTGTTTTCCGACGCGTCCACCGCGCTGGTGGAAAAAATCGAACAAGTAGTGCGATTGATCCGTTCCAAAGGCGTGGGGGTTTTTTTCGTCACCCAGAACCCGGCCGATGTGCCCGACAAAGTGTTGTCGCAGCTCGGCAACCGAGTGCAGCATGCGCTGCGCGCCTTCTCGCCGCGCGACCAGAAAGCAGTCAAGGCGGCGGCCGAAACCATGCGCGACAATCCGGAGTTGGACGAAGCAACCGTCATCACCGAACTCGGCGTGGGCGAAGCACTGGTGTCATTTCTCGACGCAAAGGGCCGGCCCGTCGTGGTCGAGCGTGCCTACATCGTGCCGCCGCGGGGCCAGATCGGCCCCATCACCGACACCGAGCGGCGGCGGCTGATGCAGACCTCGCTGGTCGCAGGCGCCTACGACAAGACGATCGATCGCGAATCGGCCCACGAAATGCTCAAGGCGCGCGCCGAACAAATGGCGCAGGCCGCGGCGGCGGAAGCCGAGGCGAAGCAGCAAGCCAAGGCTGCCGCTAAACCCGCAGCGGGCGGCGGCGGACTGGGGGACATTCTCGGTGGGGTCGGTCGCCGCGAGGGCGCGGTCGAAGCACTGGCGAAATCCGCCGCGCGCTCCATGGGTAGTCAGGTCGGTCGCGCCATCATGCGCGGGGTGCTGGGCAGCATTTTCGGCGGCAAGCGCTGAAGCGCCCGGCGCAAGATTCAAACTCGAAACTTGCGTCGGGTCAGGCGAACAGGCGCGCCAGCTCCGCGCCAGGATCGTCGGCACGCATGAAGGCCTCACCCACAAGAAATCCGTTGACCTGATGGCTGCGCATCTTCGCCACGTCGGCCGGCGCGAGGATGCCGGACTCGGTGATAACGATGCGGTCGTCACCGATTTTCGGCAGCAACGCCAGCGTGGTGTCGAGGCTCACCTCGAAAGTCCGCAGGTTGCGGTTGTTGATGCCCTGCAGCGGGGTCTTCAATTGCAGCGCAGCGTCGAGTTCTTCCACGTTATGCGACTCCACCAGCACCGCCATGCCCAGCTCAAGCGCCAGGGTTTCCAGCGCCTGCATTTTCCTTAAATCAAATTCATCACCCTCTCTCCTGCCCTCTCCCCTTATGTCCCGGAGGGACGGTATCCCTTGGGGCAAGGGAGAGGGGGTAAATGCGGCGACGATCAGCAAAATGCAGTCCGCTCCCATCGCGCGCGCCTCATAGATCTGGTAGGGGTCGACGATGAAATCCTTGCGCAGCACCGGCAACGCGCATGCGGCGCGCGCCTGCATCAGATAGTCGGCTGAGCCCTGGAAATAGTCGCGATCGGTCAGCACCGACAAGCACGCGGCTCCACCCTTTTCGTAACTGGCTGCGATCTCGGCGGGCTGGAAGTCAGGACGGATCACGCCCTTGGACGGGCTGGCCTTCTTGATTTCGGCGATCACCGCAGGCTGGCCAGCGGTGATCTTTGCACGCAGCGCGCCAACGAAATCACGCAACGGTGTGACGGCTTCGGCACGCGCCCGCATCTCGGCGAGCGGCACACTGGCGAGCCCGGCAGCAATTTCGGCCCGCTTGGTGGCGAGGATCTTTTCGAGGATATCGCTCATGACTGGCTGAAGCGTCGGTAGTGCTCGAGGACATCGCGCGCGGCCATGCCTGAAATGGCGTGCTGCGCCTGGGCCACGCCGTCCATCAGGCTGGCGGCGCGGTCGGCGACGTAGATCGCCGCGCCGGCGTTGAGTGCAACGATGGCAGACGCGCCGGCATGGCGGTTTTCCAGCGCGGCCAGCAGCATCTCGACCGCCTCGTCCGTGCCCTTGACCACCATGTCGCAGGCTTCCACTTGCGGGAGGCCGAACAGGCCCGGCTCGAGTTCGTATTCGGACACATGGCCGTCCTTCAGTTCGGCCACGAAGGTAGGGGACGCCAGGCTGATTTCGTCCAGCCCTTCTTCGGCATGGACGACCAGCACATGACGGCTGCCCAGCGTCTGCAGCACCCGCGCAAGGATACCGGTCAATTCGCGGTTGAACACGCCCATCACCTGATTCGGCGCACCGGCCGGATTGGTCAGCGGGCCCAGCAGGTTAAACAGCGTGCGCACGCCAAGTTCGCGCCGCACCGGCGCAGCGTGTTTCATCGCGCTGTGGTGATTTGGCGCGAACATGAAACCGACGCCGATGGTCTTCACCGCCTCGGCGACTTTTTCCGGTGGCAGGTTGACGTTCACCCCCAGCGCTTCCAGTACGTCGGCGCTGCCCGAGGTCGACGACACCGAGCGGCCGCCGTGCTTGGCCACACGCGCACCGCACGCCGCCGCGACAAACGCCGCAGCAGTAGAAATATTGAAGGTATGGGCGCCGTCACCGCCGGTGCCACTGGTATCGACCAGATGATCAATGCCGGCGAGCGGCACCTTGGTCGACAGCTCGCGCATAACGTCAGTTGCGGCCGCGATCTCGGGCACGGTCTCGCCCTTCATCCGCAGCGCAATCAAAAAGCCGGCGATCTGCGCGGGTGTGTACTCGCCACCCATCAGCGCGTGCATCGCGGCGAGCATGGTGTCGTGCGGCAGGTCGTGGCGCTCGATCAACAGGGTGAGCAAATCTTTGTATTGCGTCACACGCGCTCCTTCAGAAAGTTGGCCAGCATGGCGTGGCCGTGTTCGGTGAGGATCGACTCCGGATGGAATTGCACGCCCTCGACGATCATCGTCTTGTGGCGCACGCCCATGATTTCACCATCTTCGGTCCATGCGGTGATTTCCAGACAGCCCGGCAACGATGCGCGCTCGATCACCAGCGAGTGATAGCGCGTGGCGCGGAAGGG
>JBPPMF010000159.1:0-11983 GCA_051305915.1 Thiobacillus sp.
TCGGTATTCGCCGACTTTCTCATGGCCTTGATCAGCTGGTTGAACGAAGCTTGTTGCCCCTGCACGATGCACGTGCTGTCGTGAATCGTGACGATGGACATTTCAGGTCCCCACGTCATCCAGCCATAACAACTATCCCATCCTGATTGATCAGCCATGCGGCCCAACAGGAGACCCTGCATTTCCATGGTCAGCGTAATAGCTGCACAGAGGTGCACCATTTCTCCGGCCTCGGCTTCGGTCAGCGCCCCTTCGAACGCTTCCAGGAAACCCTTTCTGGAATAGACACCGGCAGCCACGGTGCCCGGCAATTCCAGCAATTCAGACGCTCTTGACATGACCCCCCCACAAAATACCCAAGCCTGGAAATGAGTATAGGAAGGAATGAGCCTTTTTTCCCCTGATGACAGCAGCCGCGAATTGCCTAGAACTGACCCAGCTTTCATGGGGAACAAGCAGGGGCAATTCATGCGGCCCGAGATCTCCCTGGAACCATACTATGTTCAACTGAAGATGAACCGAGGCATGCGATCCTGCAAAGCTTCGGGGTCGTCCCCCCCACAAATCACCCAAGGAGAGAAGCATGGGATTCTTCAGCAAAATCCTCACGAAACTCGGCATCGGCAACGACAAGGCACAGGCCGCCACTAAACCCTCCGCGTCTCCGGGCACGGCGCCAGTTGCGTCGCCCCCACCCAAGCCAATCGCTCCAGTCAATGTCGTCGCGCAACTGGAGCAGCGCGCGGCAGCGAACCCTCAGAAGTTGAACTGGCGCACCTCCATCGTCGACCTGCTGAAGCTTCTCGATATCGACAGCAGCATTGCTGCACGCAAGGAACTGGCGACAGAACTGGGTTGCCCGGCTGATCTGATGGGTGACTCGGCGAAGATGAACATGTGGCTACACAAGACCGTGCTCGCGAAAATCGCCGCCAACGGCGGCAACATTCCCAAGGAACTGCTGGACTAAGTTGCGGCGCAATCCTGTCATAAGGAGTAAGTAAGCATGCAGATCACCGACATCCTCGCCCAGATGGGCGGACTCCAGTCCATGGCACGGGAACTGGGGGTAAGCGAGACCCAGGCGGCGAGCGGGGCCGAGGCGCTTATCCCGGCGATCCTCGGCGGATTCAAGAAACAGGCGCAGGCGCAGCCCTCGGGTCTCGAAGGGCTGGGTGGCCTGCTTGGGCAACTCGGCGGCGGCGGCCTGCTCGACAATGTGCTGGCGCCGCAGCCGACGGACGTGACCCAGGGCAACAACGTGCTCGGTCGGATATTCGTATCCAAGGATGTCAGCCGCGCGGTCGCGCAGAACGCTGCGTCGCAGTCGGGGCTCGCCCCGTCCTTGCTGAAGAAGATGCTGCCGATGCTGGCGATGCTGGTTACCGGCTACATGGCGAAGCGGCAGGGCGACGGCGCGGCGGAACAATCCTCCCCGATGAGCGGTGGATTGGGTGGCCTGCTTGGCGGCTTGCTCGGTGGACAAGGCGCCAAGCCTGCTGGCGGCGGGGCCTCGGGACTCGCCTCGATGCTCGATCTGAATGGCGACGGCAATCCGCTCGACGACATCATGCGGATGGCAGGCAAGGCCATGCGTTGACCCCGCGAAATACGGGCACTCTAAGTTTCATTATCAAGGGAGACACAACATGAGCTGGATCATATCGTTGATCATTGGTGGCATCGTCGGCTGGCTGGCGAGCATCTTCATGAAGACAAACGCCCAGATGGGCTGGATCGCCAACGTGGCGGTGGGGGTGGTGGGCTCGATGCTCGGCTACTGGATCGCCGGACTGCTGGGCTTCGGGGCCGTGGGCGGCATCGCGCGCTTCATCGTGGCGTTCGGCGGCGCAGTGCTGCTCATCTTCATCCTGGGCAAGCTCGGCTTCTTCCGGAAAACGTAGCATCGGATCCGGCGCTCCCCGTGCGCTATCACGCAAAGGGTTCGGCCGAGAACGGCATTATCTCGCTGCAAACAAAGTGCGTCGGATTCGCGCTACAAACTCGCCTCGAACGGCAAGCGCTCCTTCGACCTGAATGCTGCTCCCGCAGCGCTTGGGAATGATGCTGGGAACCGCAGTTCGGGACGGGCGTAGCTGCGCATCGGGCACCGCGCTCACGGGCTAGAATGCTTGCTTTATCGGCATCAAATTGAAGGGGACCCCCCATGCGCTGGGAAAACGGACGACGCAGCGACAACATCGAGGACCGGCGCGGCATGCGGGTGGGGCGAAAAGGCCTGGTCGGCGGCGGCCTCGGGGCGGTCATCCTGACGCTGGTGGCGCTGTATTTCGGCGTGGACCCGGCGGTGGTGCTGAATCAGGCGGGCAATCTGGCGCCGACGCAGGAAGAACAGACGGTAGCGTTCAGCCCGGAGGAGGAACGCCTGAAGGAATTTATGTCGGTGGTGCTGGCGGACACGGAAGACGTGTGGGGGACGCTGTTCCAGGGCTCTGGCCAGCGCTACCAGCAGCCGAAGCTGGTGCTGTTTTCCGGCGCGGTGGAGTCGGCGTGCGGCTTCGCCGAGGCGGCGATGGGGCCTTTCTACTGCCCGGCCGACCAGAAGCTGTACCTGGACATGACCTTCTTTAATGATCTGGCGCAACGGCACGACGCGCCGGGCGACTTTGCGCAGGCCTACGTGGTGGCGCACGAGGTCGGCCACCATGTGCAGACGCTGCTGGGCATCTCGGAACAGGTGCATACGGCACGCCAGCGTGCCGACAAGACCGAGGGTAACGCGCTGCAGGTGCGGATGGAGCTTCAGGCCGATTGCTTTTCCGGGGTGTGGGCGCACCACGCCCACAAGGCACGGCAGGTGCTGGAGCCGGGCGACATCGAGGAAGCCCTGGCAGCGGCGTCAGGGGTGGGCGACGACCGCCTGCAAAAACAGGCGCGCGGTTATGTGGTGCCGGATTCCTTCACCCACGGTTCTTCGGCGCAGCGGATGGACTGGTTCAACCGCGGCTTTCAAAGCGGCGCTCCGGGGCGATGCGACACATTCAAGGTCGTAAAATAAGCGCACCCAACACAGGTCAAAAACCTCGACTGGAAAACTCCCTCGGGCGGAGCGCAAGGGCCAATCACGCCCACCGAGACGACCGAAATCAAATCACCTTCAAGCGCACCTGAGCACCACAGCAACAGGGTCTTGCAATCCAATACGGCTATGCAAAATCCGTTTTCGTAGTCCATGCCCCCATGTAAACGGCAGCACCATGCGAACACTTTTCTCCCTGATCGAATCCCCTTTCCACCCCGATTTCAGTGCCTTGTATCAGAAGCTGGGCATTGCGGCGCAGCGTTTCGACTCGGCACGCAATCTTCACCGGGCGTTGCAAAAACAGCCGCCGGACTTTTTCGTGGGGGAATACATTTACGGCTGGGGCAACAACTACGCCGGCGCGAACGTCTCGAATCTGGACGTCACGATCAGGACGCTGCAGCGCTTTGCGCCGCACGCGAAAATGATCGTCTTCATGCATCCCCGTGAAGAACCCCATATCGGCAAGCTGCTGGAACTGTTTCCCATCCATGCCGTGTTGACCTATCCGGTGACCGAGCAAGCGATGCAGGCGGCATTGCAAATCCAGGCTTAAATCCGAAGTCCAAAAGGGCTTCGAGCGGTTCTGGTTTCAGGCTTGTTACGAAAATTTCGAGCTCCCCAGTACACTCCTGAAATTCTCACCCCAGTTGGGTAAGACAAAGCAGAGAAACACGGCTTAAACGGGACCGGACTCACGTCAACTCAACCAATTTCACGCTTGAACAAACCAGTTATGTCAAAAAAGGTCATAGCAGACAATGAGCATCACCCCATTCCAGGCGCTGGCCTGTCCGCTGGACGGCACGCCCTTGCATTGCGCGGGTTCCGCCTTGACCTGTGCGTCCGGCCACAGCTTTGATATCGCCAGCCAGGGCTACACGCATCTGCTGCCGGTGCAAAACAAGCGCTCGCGCGATCCGGGTGACAGCAAGGAGATGGTCGCGGCGCGGCGGCGTTTTCTCACGGCCGGCTTTTACCAACCGCTTGCCTCTGCGGTGAGCCGGGCGGTGCTGGCCAGCCTGCCCGCTGACGCGAGCATCAGTTGTCTCGATGCCGGGTGTGGCGAGGGTTACTACATGCGCCAGCTGGCCGCGGTGGCGGGGGATGAACAAACGCTGGCGCTGTTGGGGCTGGATATTTCCAAATGGGCGGTGTTGTCGGCCGCGAAACACGACAAACGACCCAGATGGGTGGTGGGCAGCAACGCCAACCTGCCGGTGTTACCGGGCACGCTTGATCGGGTGCTGTGCATGTTCGGCTTCCCTGTGTATGCGGAGTTTGCGCGGGTGCTCAAGCCGGGCGGCCTGCTGGTGCAGGTCGATGCCGGGCCCGATCATCTGCGCGAACTGCGCGAGATCATCTACCCCAGCCTGAAGCCGGAACGCCCGGCCGACCTGCAAACCCCGGCAGGCTTCAACCGCCTGCCGACGGAAACGCTCCGCTTCTCCATCGAACTGACCAGCGCCGAGCAAATAGCCGACCTGCTGACGATGACCCCGCATCTCTTCCGTGCCAGTGTCGAGGGCCTCACTGCCGCCGCGGTGTTGACGGCGCTATCGCTCAGCGTGGATGTTCGGCTGACGGGTTTTGAGCGGGACTGGGGTTGATTGCCTGGCCAGAAAATATTTTCAACAGTGAACAACAGGGTCAGCTCGCTACCCTTTATCGACAACACACACTCTGCTTTGTCTGGCTATTAATCGGTACCGAATGCACCATGGAATTTTCACGAGAAGTTCATCACCCCAGCTTGGATATCAACCACCCCAAGAACTTGTTGACGATCGACAAGACGCAACAGGACCCCGACTTCACAGAGTCGATCCACACGACGTTTGTTTCTGATTGGTCAAATGGCATGAACAAGGTTTGCAGCAGTAAATGAACGCCCCCCTGATTATTCTGGTGACGTCCTTTTTCGTGGCGCTGACCATGGCCGGGGTGCTCTTCGTCATTTCGCGCACCTATCCAAAAAGCATCCGGGGCCTACCTGACTGGAGTTGGGGACTACTCGCCATGGCGCTCGCCTTGCCGCTATTCATCGCACGCGGGCATATTCCCGACCTGTTCAGCATTGTGCTCGCCAACCTGATGGTTCTGGGCGGCTTCATGCTGATGAATGCAGGCATCCGGAAGTTTTCCGGGACCGCAGCCAGAATCCGCTCCGCATGGCTGTTCGCGTTTGTTCTCGTCTTTGCGGCGCTGTTTGCCTGGTTCACCTATGTTCAACCCAGTGTTGCAACGCGGGTGGGAACAATGAATCTGTTCACACTGATCGTGCTTCTCGATGTGCTGAGGGTGGCGCTAAAGGAACTGCCGCGTACAGCCGGCCGCCATGTGCTGGTTGTTTCATTGGCTATCCTGATCGGGACGCGCGCCGTTCGTCTTGGCAGCCTGATGCTCGGCATGGACCTGCCTACGGGCGTTTTTGATCCTTCGCTCTCGCAGCTGGCCTTTCTCGCAATCCCCTCTATCATGATTCCACTTGGAACCATCAGCCTCGTCATGCTCGCATCGGAGAAGCTGCAGCAGGACCTGGAATTTACGAGCCGCTACGATGATCTGACGCAATGCCTGAATAAACGGGCGGCCATGGAAGCGCTGCGGCGGGAAATTTCCCGCTCCAGTCGTCGCGGCAGCAAACTGTCGATCATGTTGATCGATCTGGACAACTTCAAACACATCAACGATACATACGGCCACCTTGATGGCGATAAAGTACTGATGGATTTTTCAAAGCGGTCGAAACAGCTATTCAGGGAAGTCGACCAGTTCTCCCGTTTCGGCGGCGACGAATTCATGGTCGTTCTTCCTGACACCGATCTTGAGCAGGCATCAGGGGTTGCCGGGCGCCTTCATGAAGCCGGAACCGCCGGCCAGCCGATCGCCTGGTCGGTCAGCATTGGCCTGTCGGAATGGCAGGGTCAAAATGACACGCTGGCGGCTTTATTAACCCGCGCAGACCAGGCCCTTTACAAATCAAAGTCATCTGGCCGGAATCAAACTCAATCCATCTGAGAGTCGCATCATGACCCACACCCAACCCACCCAGTTCGACGCCACCCATTTCGACAGCAAGGCCCGCCAATGGGACGACAACCCCGTATTCCAGGAGCGCGGCCTGAAGATTGCCGAAGCCATCCGCAAAGCTGTACCCATGCATCGCGCCATGCACGCCCTCGATTACGGCTGCGGCACCGGCCTGCTTTCGTTTCCGCTGAAGGACGAACTGGGCTTAATCCTGATGGCGGACAGTTCGGGCGGCATGCTAGAGGTGGTGAACGAGAAAATTGCCGCGCAAGGCGTGACCAACATGACGACGCTGAAGCTAGACCTGATGGCGGACCCCGCCCCGTCCGAAAGCTTCGACCTGATCATGACTGCGATGACGCTGCACCATGTGCCGGACACCGACCATATCCTGCGTGTCTTCCACGATTTGCTGCAGCCCGGCGGCACCCTGTGCATCGCCGACCTGGACCAGGAAGATGGTTCGTTCCACGGCCCCGAGGTCGACGTCCACCATGGCTTTGACCAGGCCGACCTGAGCCGGCGCGCTGCCAAAGCGGGTTTTGCCGCGATGCAGTTTCAGACGGTGTTCAGCATTGCCAAGGAACTCGAAAGCGGGACGCGGGACTACCCAGTGTTTCTGATGACCGCACGCCGCACTAGCGTGTAGCCGGCGGCGGCCGAAGCAGCAGATTCCTGATGGCGGCACGACATGCGCGTGCCGCCATCGCATTGCCCTCCCATGAGCAAACCGAACGGCAACAGTCCTGCATTTAACTATTCCCCGCACAGGCCGATATCTTTAATACCCGCCATGCCGCCGATTTGAGACTTTCTTGAGCACGCCCCCCTCCCCTGCAGGTAGCCATGCCCCTGACACTCCGTCTAAGGAAGAAACTCTTGCTGCGCATGCCAAACGTTCGCTGCTGACCAAGATTCGTAGCAGGATCACCGCCTTTCTGGATAAGGGCATTGCGCTTTTGCAAAGATTGCGCAAGCAAACCGCTGGGGCACAAGCCAGCAATGAAGATGAGGATAAAGCCGGGGCGGGGCGTGACCGGCCGAGCGAACGGCGAGGGTCGGCGGCACCCCCTGAAGCGGCCACAACCGAAACCCCCAAGCCCACGCGCCGCCTGCGCGCGATCCTGATCTATGCCAGCGTCCTGCTGGTTGGCGGTTTGGGCGGCGGCGCCCTCGCCTACTACCAGTTCCAAAAACAGCTTGGCCCACAGCTTGAGGAAAGACTACGCCTGGAAGCTGCGCTCGACGAAAAAACCAGACCCAGTACTGAAACCCTGAATGCGTTTGAGAAGGAACAGATCGCGCGAATCGAAGCAGAAAAAAAACTCGCGTCCGCCTTTGCCGAATTCGCTGAATCCACGGCCGATTCTTACTCTCAGCTCGAAAGCCTGCTTGGCCAGCAGTTTGCGGAAAACCGGCGCATGGAAACAGTGCTGGCGGAAAACGCAAAATCCAGTGCCGAAACCCAGCAAGCGCTTGAAGAAGCGCAGGCCAGGCGAGTGGAAGCCGAGAAAAAACTGGCGTTGTCTCTAACCCAATCCAGCACCGGGGAACAACAGCCGCCCAGCGCAGCGGAAAGGCGGCTGGCAAGACAACTCGCCCGCGAAGAAGCACGTGCCCAACGGAAGGCGCTGGCCAGTAGCCGTACCGACAGCAGCAAAACCCGCCCGATCAAGACAGGCAACTGCACTCTGGACACAAAGAACGTCGACTCGCTGCAGAATTGCCTCGACGATTTCAACCAATAAGCGCACGCCATTTCGCCGGGGTGCACTTGGTAAAGGTTCCACCGAGGCTACACTCGCGCTCAACCTGCGCTTCCGCCGCGCGCCACCGCACACCCTCAGTCCCTTGCTCTGCTCACGTTGCATACAAGCGGCCTAAAACTTGCTTGATGGTCGGGCTGGCGCAACCCTCAAGGACGACCTTGCAATCCCCGATCCAGACCTATCTAGAAGGACTTCATCGCCGTCTTGCCGACTTGCACGAAGGCGAAATGGCGGATTACATCCCCGAACTCGGCAAGGCGAACCCCAACTGGTTCGGCATCTGCCTCGTCACCATGGATGGTGTGGCCTATTCCGTCGGCGATGCGGACCAGCTTTTTACCATCCAGTCCATTTCCAAACCCTTCGTCTACGCCACAGCGCTGGCCGACCGCGGGCGAGACTTCGTGGCTGGCCGGGTGGGGGTGGAACCGAGCGGCGATGCCTTCAATTCCATCAGTCTTAATCCCCAAACTGGTGCACCGCTCAATCCAATGATCAATGCTGGTGCAATCGCCACCACCAGCCTGGTCGAGGGCGCAACGCCGGAAGCGCAGTGGCAGCGAATCGAAGCCTCCATGTCGGCGTTCATGGGGCGGGAATTCGAAGTCGACGAATCGGTATACCAGTCGGAGAGTGACACCGGCTTCCGCAATCGTGGCATTGCCTGGATGCTGAAGAATTTCGGCATCATCGATGGCGAACCAATGGAATCGCTGGAGAATTACTTTCGCCAATGCTCGATCCTGGTCAATTGCCGGGACCTGGCCTACATGGCAGCGACGCTGGCCCATGGCGGGGTGCATCCGTTGACCGGCAAGCGCGCGCTGCCGGCGGAACATGTCGAACGGGTGCTGAGCGTCATGGCCACCTGCGGCATGTACGATTACGCCGGCAGCTGGCTGTATGAGGTGGGGATCCCGGCCAAGAGCGGCGTGGGCGGCGGCATCATTGCCGCCTTGCCGGGCCGATTCGGCATCGGCGTGTTTTCTCCGCGGCTCGACGCGAAGGGCAACAGCCTGCGCGGCATCGAGGTCTGCAAGCAGCTCTCCAAGGATTTCAACCTTCACGTCTTCACCCGCGCCGGCGATCCAAAAATGGCCCTTGGGCGTGTCTACACCGGCTCCGACGCCCCATCGCGACGCCAGCCCGGTGCGGAGATGCGCGCCTATCTGAACGAACATGCCTATCGCATCAAATACCTGTGTTTGCATGGGCTGCTGGCCGTGGACGGGATCGAGTACGTTATCCGCAGGATGCGTGACATGGCACCTGACAGCCACAGCTTCATTCTCGATATGAACCTGGTCACCGGCATCTCCGAAAGCGCTGCGCGATTGCTCAACGAGGCGCGCATCGGGTTTGGCGCGGACGGCATAGCGGTGGTGTTCTCACGCATCCATGATCGTCCGGCCATCGTCGAACCCTTGCGCAAGTCCGCTTACAGCGGGGATCGCGGCTTTCTCAGCTTTGAAGACAATGATCTGGCGGTTGAGTGGTGCGAAAACCGGCTGTTCTGCACTGCAAATCCGCCGCCTTCGAGGGTGGCGTCCCTGGCCGATTTCCCCCTGTTCAGGGGGGTGCCCGAGGACTTGATGAAACTGGTCGAGGCGGTGACGCCATCCCGGGTATACCCAGCAGGTGAGCACATCCTCGAAACCGGCGAGGCCGGGGATGGCCGCATCTTCTTCATCGAGGTTGGCCAGGTCAGCATCCTGGTACCTTTACCCGATGGGGGGTATCAGCGCATCTCGTCGACCGGGGCGGGGGAGAGTTTCGGCGAAATGGTCCTGCTTGGCCAAACAACCCGCAGCGCCACGGTCGTCGCGGACACCGAGGTCATCTGCCATATCCTTGAAGCGAGCGATCTCAACCGGATTTCAGAACAGGCACCCCTGCTGAAAATCACCCTGCTGGAAAACCTGTCCAAGGACATGGCCGACAAACTGCGCCGGGCCACCCAGTGGATCGCTGCGCTGGCCTGAGGTGCAAATGGGTCTTTTTAGATTGAGTGGTTTTGGATCAAGGAATCCAACGCCTGTCACACTGAGCAAGCCCCAGCCGATCTGCTATACAAAAGGCATCACACTATCAGGGAGACCAGCATGTCCGAGATCATCATCGAGACCGCACCCGATACAGCACGCCTCGCCAGCTTGGGGGTGGACCACTGGCCAGAATGGGAAAAAGGGGCTTCCGAGTTTCCGTGGGAATATTTCGAAGATGAAACAAGTTACATCCTCGAAGGCCGCGCAATCGTGACACCGGAAGGCGGCGCGCCGGTGGAAATCGTCCAAGGCAATCTGGTAACTTTCCCTTCCGAATTGATCTGCCGATGGAAGATCGTCGAGCCGTTGCGCAAGCGCTACCACATCGGCTAAATGCAGGCGAGGCGTACTGCCTGTTAGCTGAACACGTATTTCATCCCGACCGTCTGCCAATACGCCGCTTCCTCTTCGAGGGCGCGGTGGGTCAGCGGGCGGCGTTCCAGCCAGCCTTCGGGCAGAGTCAGGCGAAAGCGTTTGCTGCCGGCCTCCACCTCCACGTCCGGCAGACGAGGCTCGGCGCGGTTGCGGCACAGGATAACGGCCTGGCGCAACAGCCACACCAGCAATCGGTCATTGTCAGGCAGTGTAGCGCCCGCTGAAAACTCCGCCAGCTTGCTGAGTGAGCCGCGCTGGGCGCGCGTCAACAAGGCCAGCCGCGACTGGTCAGAGCGTGAAAATCCGGGCATGTCCGCATTTTCCAGGATGTAGCCAGAGTGCCGATGAAAGCCGCTGTGCGAGACCGACAGGCCGATTTCGTGCAGGCGCGCAGCCCAGTCGAGAAAAAGCACATCGTTTTCGTCACCGCCACCGGCTGCTGCCAGCAGCTTCAGCGCCACACGTTTGACGCGCGCAGCCTGCTGGGTGTCGATGTGATAGCGCCGCATGAACTCGTCCACCGTGACCTCGCGCATGTCCTGTTTGTGGAAGCGCCCCAGCAGGTCATACAGAATGCCTTCGCGCATCGCGGTTTCGGCGACGTCCATCTGCTCGATGCCCAGCTCGGCGAACAGGCCGGCCATGATGGCGAAGCCGCCAGCAATGACCGGGCGGCGGTCGCGCGACAGGCCGGCAAGTTCCAAAGAATCGATATGGCCTACCTTGATCAGCTGGCTGCGCAGCTGGGCCAGTCCGTCGGCGGTGATGCCGCGTGCCGACCAGCCGTTCTGCTCGAGAATTTCACGCAGGGCGCGCGCGGTGCCGCTGGAGCCCACCGCCTGCTGCCAGTTGTCCCGGGAAAACTCTTTGGCGATGCGCTCGACTTCGACGCGTGCGGTCGTTTCCGCCAGCTTCAGCGTGGCCTTGTCGATCACGCCGCTGTCGAAAAAACGCTTCGAGAAATTGACGCAGCCCATGTGCAGGCTTTCGCGTTCGTGCGGTTTCAGGCCATGGCCGATGATGAACTCGGTGGAGCCACCGCCGATGTCAACCACCAGCCGGCGGTCTGGCGAGGCCGCCAGCGAATGCGCGACGCCGAGGTAGATCAGCCGCGCTTCCTCGCGTCCGGCGACGATCTCGATCGGATGACCCAGCGCGATTTCCGCCTTGGGGATGAACACCTCGGCATTTCGCGCAATGCGCAGCGCCGAGGTACCCACGCAGCGAACCGCCTCCGGTGACAGGCCGCACAGGCGCTCGCCAAAACGGTGCAGGCAGGCCAGCGCACGCGACTGAGTAGCTTCATCAAGCAGTTTGTCGTCGGTCAGACCGCCGGCCAGACGCACCGTTTCCTTCAGCGAATCGAGCGGATACAACTGGTCGCCGGCCACCCGTGCGACTTCCAGGCGGAAGGAGTTGGAGCCGAGATCGACGGCGGCAAGCGTGTCATACGTCTTCATGCAACTGCACCAAAAAAGAGATAGGCCATGCCGATAGCGGCAAGGATGCCGGCGACATCGGCGATGAGTCCGCAGGCGACGGCGTGGCGCACGCGCTTGATGCCGACTGCGCCAAAGTACACCGCCAGCACATAGAACGTCGTTTCGGTGCTGCCCTGCACGATGGAAGCCAGCCGCCCGGCGAAGGAATCGGCACCGTGAGTCTGCATGGTGTCGATCATCATGGCACGCGCGCCGCTGCCGGAAAACGGCTTCATT
>JBPPMF010000180.1:0-6963 GCA_051305915.1 Thiobacillus sp.
TAGCCTTCCGGTGTTCCCGCCAGAACCGCGTATGGAGGATGATAGTGGTCAGAAATAATCAATACGGCGCTTCGGATCCCGCAAACGGAAAGCAGCGTCATGGACGATAAAGTGGCCGTTCCGGGCCGTGAGAAATTGGCAGCGGCCCGGGAAGATGCCGTCGGCTTGCGCGAAAAGGCTGTCGACGTGCGCGAAGAGACCGTCACTACGCGCGAGCGGGAAATTGGCGCGGCCGAGATGACTCAGGGAACGTCCGGCGATCAAATAGGCATGTTGCGGCAGGCGAACGCCCAGCTGGTCATCGCCACCATTGAAGCACACACGCTGGCCGAACAAATCCAAACGGCACTCGCTGATCTGGATCATCAGGCCCACCACGATGGGCTCACCGATTTGCCCAACCGCACTCTGCTGAACGACCGGCTTGCCCAGGCCATTACACTGGCTCACCGCCAAGGCAAACAACTTGCGGTGATGTTCATGGACCTCGATCGATTCAAGCATATCAACGACTCGCTGGGGCATGCGGTGGGTGACCGACTGCTGCAGTCGGTGGCACACCGCCTGGTGGGGAGCATGCGCCACTCGGACACCGTCAGCCGCCAGGGCGGGGATGAATTCGTGCTGCTGCTTCCCGATATCGAGCATGTAGATGACGTGTCGCTGTCTGCACAAAAGATGTTGATGACGCTCGCGCGCCCTTACCTCATCGACCGGCACGATCTGCACATCGGCGCGAGTATCGGTATCAGCATCTACCCCGGCGATGGCCAGGATGCGGCAACCCTGATCAAGCATGCGGACATCGCGATGTACCATGCCAAGGAAAGCGGGCGCAACAATTACAAATTCTTTGAGCCGGACATGAATGCCCGCGCCGTCCAACGCCAATCGACCGAAGCCGGCCTGCGCGGCGCGCTGGAACGGCAGGAATTCGTGTTGCACTATCAGCCGAAAATTGATCTTCGCAGCGGCACGATCGTCGGCGTCGAGGCGCTCGTCCGCTGGCAGCATCCGCAACGCGGGCTGCTGGAACCCACCGAGTTCGTGCCCATCGCCGAAGACAGCGGCCTGATCCTGCCGCTCGGCCGCTGGGTACTGCGCGAAGCCTGTCGCCAGGCCCGCGCCTGGCAGGATGCGGGGTTACCGCCGATCACCGTTGCCGTCAACACCTCAGCGCTTGAGTTCCGCGCCGGGGACTTTCTCGAATACTTACGCGCGACCCTTGATGAGTCGCGTCTGGAACCGCGCTATCTGGAGCTTGAGCTGACCGAAAGCGTCCTCATGCGGGATGCGGCGTCTGCCGATTCCGTTCTGCACGCGCTCTCAGACCTGGGCGTCAAGCTTGCAGTCGATGACTTCGGCACCGGCTATTCCAGTCTGAGTTATCTGCGGCAGTTTCCGATCGATACCCTGAAGATCGACCAGACGTTCGTGAACCAGTTAACCCGCAACCCGGACGATGCCACCATCGTCAGTGCCGTGATCAGCATGGGTAAAAGCCTCAAGCAACGCGTGATTGCGGAGGGCGTCGAAACTGCGGAGCAGGCTGCTTTTCTTCTGGCCCAGCATTGCGACGAGGGGCAAGGCTACTTTTTCGGCCGTCCGATGGGGGCAGAGGCGCTTGCGATCTTGCTGCAGAGAGGCGCATCGCCTGCCCTTCCCAGTTGATAGTCCAAGGAAACGCAGGCGACAGGATTCAGCACGAGGGCGCGCTATAGCTTGCCCAACAGAAACAGAATGAGCAGGATCACCAACACCAGCCCAAGACCACCACTGGGGCCGTAACCCCAGCCCCGGCTGTGGGGCCAGGCAGGGATCGCACCGATCAGCAGCAAGATCACAATAATCAGCAGAATTGTTCCTATTGACATGTCATGTCTCCCAAAAGTGAGCCGTGGCGTCATTGCCAGGCACAACGACGACCGCGATTATTTCGACAGCCATCGTGATGCCTTCTTCCCACTAGTCACCATAGGACGACAAACGTCTATGCGCCACTATACAAGGCGTCCGGTTGCTGCTCGTGCGACGTTTGAGCGAAGGCGACTACGATGCGTACGGTATCGTACAGACAGCCTGTCCGGCGAGGAACAGTCTACAAATTAAAGGAAGCCCGTGCTCGGGATGGTTGGCAGTCCGCCAACGGCGACATGGGCCTCAGGTGGCCTATGCCAGTGCGCGCGGAAACGAATGATTCATCGAGGAGAACACAATGCTGGTAACTTTTACGACCAAAGCCTATGCCGATATCACCCTGTTCGGGGACGTCGCGCTTGCCATGCTGAAGATGATGGGACACAGCGGAACCGTGCCTGGCGCAATCCTGGCGGCCGATGTACCTGCGGCCTTGAATCGATTGAAAATCGCAATCGATGCCACCAAAGCGTCGTCGCCGGTTGCAGACAAGGATGCGGATGATGAACCGGTGGTGAGCATGGCACACCGCGCACTGCCCTTGATTGACCTGCTGGCTGCTGCGGCCAAGGCCGAATCCAACGTCATGTGGAAATGAACACGCCATGCCGTTTGACCTGAAAGCACACCACAAGCCACGCGTTCACGCAAAAGGAAAAACAACATGACATCCAATTCGCTTGAGGCCTCCGCAGAACCCCTCCCCCGCCCCGACCGCGAGGCCGCCGAAGACGCGGTCCGTACCCTGATCCGCTGGGCCGGTGATGATCCTGATCGCGAGGGCCTGCTCGATACGCCGGCGCGCGTCGTGCGCTCCTACGAGGAATTCTTCGCCGGATATCTGGAGGATCCGGTGCAGACGCTGTCGCGCACATTCTCGGAAGTGGATGGCTACGACGAAATGATCGTGATGACCGATATCCGTTTTGAAAGCCATTGCGAGCACCACATGGTGCCGATCATCGGCAAGGCGCACGTGGCCTACCTGCCGGATCGCCGGGTGGTGGGCATTTCCAAGCTGGCCCGCCTGGTCGACATCTATGCCAAGCGCCTGCAGATCCAGGAAAGGATGACGGTGCAGATCGCCGACACGCTGAACGACGTGTTGCAACCGAAAGGCGTTGCGGTGGTGATCGAGGCAGCCCATCAATGCATGAGCACGCGCGGCGTACACAAAGTGGGTGCGGCCATGGTGACCAGCCGCATGCTGGGTGCCTTTCGCTCGGATGGCTCGACCCGCCGCGAGTTTCTGGCGATGATCGGCCGCACCGGCGCGGGGCCGTTGAGCAATACCTGAGGGCTTGCCGCTCAGCGCAGTCCAAGGCGTTGCTGATGCGCTTGCAGTGCTGCGATTTCATCAAACAAATCCAGCGCCAGCGCCACGCCGGGCAGATTGATTTCCAGATCGCGGGTGAGCCACAAGGCCAGCCGTGCGCGATGCAGGGACGCACCGGTGAAACGCCAGTCCTGCGGGGTTTCACCGAGCGGCTCGAGCACGCCCTCCACCACCCAGGCGACTACGTGCTCCCGCGAGGCGCAACAGGCCTGACACAAGTCTTCCAGTGTCAGCAGGATATCCTCTTCGACGATCAGGCCATGGATGGATTGAATTTCTGTTGTGCTCATGACGGATCAGCCTTTCTTTGGCGCGCGCGCGTTGAAATCGAAGGCTTCGGCCATTGCGCGGTAGGCCGCCTGCTCGTTTTCGCTGACGGCCGGTGGCAAAACGATTGTCAGCACAGCGTATAGATCGCCGGGCGCTTTGCCCGGAATGCCTTTGCCCTTCAGCCGCAGTTGCCGGCCCGCCGCCGATCCCGCCGGAATCGTGAGTTGCACCGCTCCTTCCGGCGTCGGTACGGTCAGCGAACAGCCGAGCGCAGCCTCCCAGGGCGCCAGGGGTAAGTCCAGATAGACATCCGGGCCGACGACGCGGAATTGCGCGTGTGGCTTGAATTCAATCTCCAGAAACAAATCGCCGGGCGGCCCTTCGCCCACGCCCGGCTCGCCCTGTCCGGCCAGGCGTAAATGCTGGCCCGCACGAATACCTTTGGGGATGCGGACGTCGAGCTTGCGCTCCCGCAGCGCGATGCGCCCGTGCTCATCCGGCACCGGCATCCGCAGTGAGATGCTGCGCTGGGCGCCATGGTAAGCATCTTCCAGATCGATCAGCACCTTGGCGTGGTGGTCCTGGCCGCGGGCATGCATGGCGGGGCGTTGTCCGCCCCGAGCCTGGCGGCCGAACAACGCTTCGAAGAAGTCGCTGTGGCCCGGGTCAGCGCCCGATCCGAAGTCGCGCCCACTGAATTCGAATCCGGCATCCCAGCCCGGTGGCGGCTGGAAATCCTGTCCGGCCTGCCACTGGCTGCCAACCTGATCGTATGCCGCGCGTTTCTCGGGATCCTTCAGGACGGCATAGGCCTCCCCCAGTTCCTTGAAACGCACATCGGCATCGGCATCCTTGCTGACATCCGGGTGAAATTGACGGGCCAGCTTGCGGTAAGCGCGTTTGATGTCGTCCTGTGTCGCATCGCGCGGTACCCCAAAAACCTCGTAGTAATCCTTGAATTTCATGACGCGCCGTTGTGTGGGTCAAATTAAGTGAACGACAGCAATAACCTGTCTGTTTTGAGCAGCGGTCCTGCACCGAGAATATCTAAACGCTTTCTCGCCTCTCATCGGAACCTACGAGCGGGCTTCCATCATTATTCGCCGCACCCTGGAACTCAGACCGCGCTACCCATGCCCTGATCCTGGGTTCCCCCCGGCGGCTCCACGCCGGCAAGCAGACAACCTTGGGCCAGGGGACCCTTGGGGAACAACTGGTAGAGATACTTGATGCCGCCTTCGGCATGGAAATGCTCATCGAGCGCATCGTGCAGATCGCGCGCGTTCAGGGTAGGTTCCGCATTCTGCGTACACAGTTCTTGCAAGGCACGCACGACCGCCCAGTGCGGTTCAGTCAGCTCCAGTCCCTCCGTTTGGGCGACTTCCTCGGCCTGTTCGCGGGACCAGTCGGAGGGGGCATGGGGGAAACCCGGAATGGGCTGGGTTTCATAGCCAGGACGTACAAAATCCTGAGTTGCATCGTTCATGATCATTCTCCTGTTATTCAATCAATTTCCTCACACTCGAGCAAGCAGTAACAAACCACCCACCAGAGCCAGAACTGCGGCTTGCCTTCCGAAATGACCGGCAAGGTGGCTTTGCCGCCCTATCCTTGCCAGCTATGCTATTCATGAGAAAGCCACGCCTCCGTACGGCAACGCACACTGCGCCTGGCAAATTCGCGGCCAAAGCCTGCGGCGATCCTCACCACTGATTGCCTCATACACCACAGATTCACTTTAGGACTTATTAGGAGACACTGTGGCGGAATATCGCTTACTGACAATCTGGCGCTTCGATGCACCGCTGGAGGCGGTGTACGCAGCCATCCACAACGCCCCGCACTGGCCGGACTGGTGGCAGGGTATGCAGAAAGTGGAGGAAGTTGCAGCCGGTGATGCCCATGGGATCAACAGCATCCTGCGCTATTACTGGCAGGGGCGATTGCCCTACCGGATGGTGTTCGAGGTGCGCGCCACCCGCATCGAAAAGTATGTGGCCATCGAGGGATCCGTCCAGGGCGACCTTGAAGGGATTGGCCGCTGGCATTTCAGCAACGAGGACACGGTCAGCGTCATCCGTTACGAGTGGCATGTCCGCAGCACCCGGTGGTGGATGAATCTGATCGCCCCGTTTGCCCGCCCGATGTTCATCCGTAACCACGGAATCCTCATGCGGCAGGGCGCGGAAGGCCTCGCACGTCAGCTTGACGCACCGCTGGTGAGCCAGGAAAACATCGATTTGATGAAGGAAACCGCTTCATCAACGGCAGCGCATGGTCAAACCGATCCGGAACCGAAGACAGCCCGAGAGCGCAGTTCATGAACGTACTCATCATTCTCGGACATCCACGCACCGACAGCCTGTGCGGAGCACTGGCGGACGCCTACGGCGAGGGTGCCCGGGCAGCGGGTACCGACGTCCTCCACCTCGATCTGGCGAGGCTCGAATTCGACCCCGACGTCCACACCCCTTCGCCCAACCAGCAGCACTTTGAAGACGATATCCGCACCGCCCGCGAACTGATCCTGTGGGCCGAGCATCTGGTGTTCGTCTACCCGACCTGGTGGGGCACCTTGCCCGCGCTGCTCAAGGGCTTTCTCGACCGCGTGCTGACCCCCCATTTCGCGTTCATCACCTGCGAGGGCGGCACCGGCTACCAGGGACTGCTGGGTGGCCGATCCGCGCAACTGATCACCACCATGGATACGCCGCCGCTGATCCACCGTCTACTCTACCGGCAACCCGGCCGCAATGCGATGGCGCGGGCAACGCTGGGCTTCTGCGGCATCCGGCCCGTGCGTTCGCTGGTCTGCGGCTCGGTCAAGGACTCCACCCTGCAGCAACGGCAGCAGTGGATCGAGCAGGCCCGCCGTCAGGGGCGCGTGCTCGAACAGGGCCGCATCACGCGGCGGGAACAGCTTCGGCACAAGGCCGCCGCCTGGCTCAAGGCCATGCGGCTGCAGTTCTACCCCATGACCTGGCTGGCTTACACCGTGGGTGCGCTGGCAGCGTTTCCCGCGGACGGCGTGTTCGGCAATCCGCTGTTCTGGATCGGCTACGCCTGCCTGTTCCTGGGAGAGGTGGCCACCGTGCTGATCAACGAAGTGGTGGATTTTCCGAGCGACCGCAACAACCGTTTCTTCAGCCCCTTCACCGGCGGCTCGCGCGTCCTGGTGGAAGGCCTGCTCAGTCGGCGCGAACTGCAGATCGGGATCGCCGTGACACTGGCAGGCGCCGTTGCCAGCGCGGCATGGCTGCTGACCCTGACGCCGGCCGGCACGTCCGCGGTGCTGTCGGTGCTGGGCGTGATGGCGATCCTGGCCCTGGGTTACACCGCGCCGCCGCTGAAACTGTGCTATCGCGGCCTGGGGGAACTGGACGTGGCGCTCACTCACAGCATCGTCGTCATCCTGTGCGGCTACGTTTTTCTGGGCGGCA
>JBPPMF010000186.1:0-19227 GCA_051305915.1 Thiobacillus sp.
AGGACGCCGCTCCTACAGAACCCGAATGGATATCCGGGTTGAATAAGTTGTTCGAAAGACCGAATGCAACGGCGTATCTCGGTCATCACTTTTGTCATTTGTTTGGAGTGGTGAGATGGATATGAGTACGCCCATGGGACAAGGTCCCAAGATGAAGCTCGTCATGGTCGGCAACGGCATGGCCGGGGTGCGCACGCTGGAAGAGCTGCTGAAGCTGGCGCCCGACCTCTACGACATCACGGTGTTCGGCGCCGAGCCGCACCCCAACTACAACCGCATCCTCTTGTCGCCGGTGCTGGCCGGCGAGCAGACGGTCGACGACATCGTGCTGAACCCGCTCGACTGGTACAGCGAAAACAACATCACCCTGCATCTAGGCAAGCAGGTGGTGAAGATCGACCGCGCGGCGCGTGTCGTCGAAGCCGCGGACGGTACCCGCGCCGAATACGACCGCCTGCTGCTGGCTACCGGTTCTACTCCTTTCATCCTGCCGGTGCCGGGCGCCGATCTGCCCGGCGTCATCAGCTTTCGCGATATCGCCGACGTCGATGCGATGATCCGCGCCTCCAGCCAGCATCGGCATGCCGTCGTCATCGGCGGCGGTTTGCTCGGGCTCGAAGCCGCCAACGGATTGATGAAGCGTGGCATGGACGTGAGCGTGGTGCACATCGGCCCGTGGCTGATGGAGCGCCAACTCGACGAGCCCGCGGCGCGCCTGCTGCAGAAAAGCCTGGAAGAAAAAGGCATGAAGTTTTTGCTGCAGAAGCAGACGGCAGAACTCGTTCAAGGCGGCTGTCCTAATTCGTCGCCTTCCGGCGAGAGGGGCCGGGTCGCCGCCATCAAGTTCAAGGACGGCGACAGCGCCCCCGCCGATCTGGTGGTGATGGCGGTCGGCATCCGCCCCAACACCGAACTCGCCGAATCGGCCGGCCTGCATTGCAACCGTGGCATCGTCGTCAACGACACGATGCAGACTTTCGACCCACGCATCTACTCGATTGGTGAATGCGCTGCCCATCGCGGCGTCGCCTACGGCCTGGTCGCGCCGCTGTTCGAGCAGGCCAAGGTGTGCGCCAACCACCTGGCGCAGTACGGCATCGGCCGCTACCAGGGGTCGATCACCTCGACCAAGCTGAAGGTCACCGGCATTGATCTCTTTTCAGCCGGCGACTTCATCGGCGGCGAGGGCACCGAATCCATCCTCTATTCCGATCCCCTCGGCGGCGTCTACAAGAAACTCGTCATCAAGGACAACAAGCTGGTTGGCGGCGTGATGTACGGCGACACCGTCGACGGCGCCTGGTATTTCTCGCTGCTGCGCGACGGCAAGGATGTGTCCGAGCTGCGCGATCATTTGATGTTCGGCCAGGACCATTGCGGCAACCTCGGCCACCAGGGCATCAACAAGGCCGCGACCATGACCGACGACATGGAGGTTTGCGGCTGCAACGGGGTGTGCAAGGGCGACATCGTCAAGGCGATCCGCGAGAAGGGCCTGTTCACGCTGGAGGATGTGAGGAAGCACACCAAGGCATCCTCGTCGTGCGGTTCGTGTACCGGCCTGGTCGAGCAGATCCTGGCGGTGACGGCGGGCGGCGACTACTCGGCCACGCCGAAGACCAAGTCGGTGTGCGGCTGCGCCGACCATACCCACGAAGCCGTGCGCGATGCGATCCGGCAGAACAAGCTGCTGACGATTCCGCAGGTGATGCAGTTCATGGAATGGCGCACCCCGAACGGCTGCGCATCGTGCCGCCCCGCGCTCAACTATTACCTCATTTCCACCTGGCCGGGCGAGGCCGAGGACGATCCGCAGTCGCGCTTTATCAACGAGCGCGCCCACGCCAACATCCAGAAGGACGGCACCTATTCGGTGATCCCGCGCATGTGGGGCGGCAACACAACGCCCGCCGAACTACGCCGCATCGCCGATGTCGTCGACAAGTACAACATCCCGGCGGTGCATGTCACCGGCGGCCAGCGCATCGACCTCCTGGGCATCAAGAAGGAAGACCTGCCGAAAGTGTGGGCCGACCTCGACATGCCGTCGGGCCATGCCTACGGCAAGGCGCTGCGCACGGTGAAGACCTGCGTCGGCTCGGAGTGGTGCCGTTTCGGCACCCAAAACTCGACGCAGATGGGAATCGATCTGGAGAAAACTTTCTTCAAGATGTGGGCGCCGCACAAGGTCAAGCTCGCGGTCTCCGGCTGCCCGCGCAACTGCGCCGAAGTCGCGATCAAGGACGTCGGCATCATCGGCGTCGATTCCGGCTGGGAAATCTACGTCGGTGGCAATGGCGGCATCAAGACCGAGGTCGCGCAGTTCCTGGTCAAGGTGAAAACCCCCGACGAGGTGATCGAATATTCCGGCGCCTTCCTGCAACTGTATCGGGAAGAAGCCCGCTACCTCGATCGCACCGTGCACTACCTCGACCGTGTCGGCCTCGACTACGTGAAGAAGAAAATTCTCGACGATGCCGACAACCGCCGCGCGCTGTACGAGCGCCTGGTGTTCGCGCTGTCGGTCGAACGCGACCCGTGGCTTGAGCGCGCCAAGGAAGGCAAGCTCAAGCACGAATTCGAAACCGTTGCCGCTTAAGGAACCGACATGAACAACTGGACCGACATTCTGGATGTCAACGACATCCCCCAACTCGGTGCCCGCGTGGTGCGCCACGGCGCGCTCGACATTGCCGTCTTCCGCACCGCCGACGATGAAATCTTCGCGCTGGAAGACCGCTGCCCGCACAAGGGCGGTCCGCTGTCGCAGGGCATCGTGCACGGCAGGAAAGTGGCCTGCCCGATGCACAACTGGAACATCGAGCTGGATTCCGGCTGCGCCGTTGCACCAGATCATGGCTGCGCCCGCGAGTTTCCCGTCAAGGTCGAAGGCAGCCGCGTATGGGTGGACTTCGCTGCCGTTGACTGCGCTGCTGCCTGATGTGACAGGCGTGCGCCCTGCGCCGCACCAAGCCGGTGCAGGGCCGGGTGCACATGCCCCAACACGCACCACTTTCGCCGCCCCGGCCATCGCCGGCAGATGGCAAGTCATTGATCTGAAATCGTTTCCACGATCTGGCACAGACGCTGCTGTGTTAGGGTGTTGCCTCACACAACCGTTATCACGCGGCGCACGAAACGGAGACTGAAATGAAGATCGATTGTGGACACTATCCGTTGATGGGCGGCTTCGACGAACTGCTCGAAGCACCGGGCAAGCCGCGTGACGGGGCGGGTGGCTTGTGTGACTTCTTTGCCGAACTGCCGGCCGATGAGTTCGAAGCACGCCACCGTGCCGTCGACGCTTCCATCATGGCGGCCGGCATCACTTTCACCGTGTATTCCGAGGCTGGCAATATCGATCGCGCCTGGCCGTTCGACGTGGTGCCGCGCATCATCGAGAAAAGCGAGTGGGATCGCATCGAGGCCGGCTTGAAGCAGCGCCTGAAAGCGCTCAACCGCTTTATCGATGACATCTACCACGAGCAGAACATCATCAAGGACGGCGTGTTCCCGGCCGAGGTGCTCGCCGATTCGCGCAATTTCCGCGCAGCATGCGTCGGCGCCAATCCACCCTTTGGCGTGTGGGCGCACATCTGCGGCACCGACCTGGTGCGCGATGGGGTCGGCACCTTTTACGTGCTGGAAGACAACCTGCGCGTGCCCTCTGGCGTGTCCTACATGCTGGAAAACCGCCAGCTGATGAAGCGGCTGTTTCCCGAACTGTTCGCGCGTTATGACGTGCTGCCGGTCGACGACTACACCGCGCAGCTTTGCGACATGCTGGCCGCCCTGTCGCCGCGGGACGACGAACGGCCGGAAATCGCGGTGCTGACGCCCGGCATCTTCAACTCCGCGTATTTCGAGCATTCCTATCTGGCGCAGCAAATGGGCGCACACCTGGTCGAAGGCCCCGACCTGGTGGTGCTGGACGACGACTGCGTCTACATGAAAACGGTCGAGGGCCTGACCCGGCTCGACGTCATCTACCGCCGCATCGACGACGAATTCATCGACCCCGAAGTGTTTCGCGCCGATTCCGCGCTGGGCGTGCCCGGGCTGATGCGCGCCTGGAAAAAGGGCAAGGTCGGCATCGCCAATGCGCCCGGCGCGGGGGTGGCCGATGACAAGGTGGTGTATGCCTATGTGCCCGACATGATCCGCTATTACCTCAACGAGGACGCGATCCTGCCCAACGTGCCGAGCTACCTGTGCATGAACGAGGACGACCGCGAGTATGTGCTGGCCAATCTCGACAAGCTGGTGGTCAAGCCCGCCAACGAGTCGGGCGGCTACGGCATGCTGGTGGGGCCGAAATCCACCCCCGAAGAGCAGGCGATATTCGCCGATCTGATTCGCGCCAACCCGCGCAACTACATGGCGCAGCCGACCCTGTCGCTGTCCACTGTGCCGACCCTGTGCGAGGACGCGATCGAGCCGCGCCACGTCGATCTGCGGCCGTTCATCCTGCAATCGAAAGATTTTTATGTCACCCGCGGCGGCCTCACGCGCGTGGCGCTGCGGCGCGGCTCGCTGGTGGTGAACTCGTCGCAGGGCGGCGGCAGCAAGGACACCTGGGTAGTGCAGGGGAGTACGCCATGCTAGCCCGCGTCGCCGAGAACCTGTACTGGATGGCGCGCTACCTGGAGCGCGCCGAAGACACTGCGCGCCTCATCAACGCCACCACCATGATGCTGATGGACATGCCGCGCGGCGCCAATTTCGGCTGGGAGAATCTGCTCAAGGTGGTGGGTCTGGACGAGGCCTTCCACCAGTATTACGACGAGGCGAGCGAGACGGCGGTGATGAGTTTTCTCATCCAGGACGAACGCAATCCGTCATCGATCTTCACCTGCGTGCGCCATGCCCGCGAAAACACCCGCACCTTCCGCGAGGTGCTGCCGCGCGAATCGTGGGAGTGGGTCAACGAACTGTATCTCTACGCCAGCACCCATCTGACCCACGCACTCGACCGCCGCAAGCGCTTCGAAGTGCTGACCGAAATCATCCGCCGGCGTCAGGCCGTGGTGGGGCTGCTGTCCGGCACCATGAGCCGCGACGAGGCGTTCCAGTTCATGCGGTTGGGCCGCAATGTGGAGCGTGCCGACATGACCACGCGCGTGCTCGACGTCAGCTACGCGATCAACCTGCCGTACCAGAACAGCCAGTATTACGACCTCGTCTGGATGAGCGTACTGCACGCGCTGTCCGCCCACCAGATGTACCGCCGCCATGTCGGCGTGCGCGCCACCGGTACCAAAGTGCTGGCCTTTCTGTTGAATGACATCCAGTTCCCGCGCAGCGTGCGTCACTGCCTGCATGAAATTCAGTTTGCCCTGGATGAACTGCCGGGCGCCGAGCCGATGCGCCGTCTGCAGGGCATGCTCAACCTGGTGGATGGTGCCGAATTTCACGCGCTGGCCCGCAGCGGGCTGCATGAATTTTGCGACGACATTCAGGCGCGGCTCGCCGATCTCAACGAGGTCATCGCCCAGACCTATTTCCGCGCGTCCCATCCGCAAAAAATGACCCAAACCCTGTTCAGCCTGGCGTGATTCCATGACCGCATCGCTCAGCTTCACCCGTACCGGCGACAAGCTGAATTCGCCCCAGTTCGAAGACTATCTTGGCCGGTTGCTGGAGGAGCGCGACCGCATCGGGCTCACCGACTGCATCCGCCAGATCGATGCGTTGATGATCACCGTCGAGCCCAGCCATTCGGTCGCCTACGTCGCCGAGCTGTGCGTGATGACGCCGTATCACTACCTCGTCACGCTCGAATCCGAATCGCACTTCACCCACATCCTGCGCATCGACATGAGTGCGCCCGACATCCTGGTGCGCGAGGTGAAGGACCCCAACGTGCGCGGCATCTTCCGCAGCCTCAACGAGGTCTATCCAATTGGCGCGGTCAAGCCCAACTCGCGCTACATGGGCGAAGTGCTGCGCGTCACCGACGCCCATGCCGTGGTCGACATGCAGAAAGCGCGCGACATCCGCTTCTTTAACCAGGACCAGGTCCGCAAGCTCGAACTGCCCGGCAACCTGGCCGTGGTCAAGCCCAGCCCCTACACTCACAACATCGTCGCCTACTGGGAACGCCCCGAGTCCAACATCCGCGTCTACGCACTCGGCTGGAGCAGCATCCGCGATGACATGCAGGCCGCCTACGAGGCCGCCAAGGCCACGCAGAAAAAGCTCGGCATCGACGAACTGCTGCTGCCCATCGACCATCTGGCCACCCGCATCTACAGCCAGAACCGCGAAGCCGCCATCCTCGAATACCTCACCCTGTCCAGCTACTACTACTGGGGTTCGTATGACATCGCGGACCAGAATTCCTCGACCAACGTCACGAAGAGCGTGCACTACGCCAACGAACTCGAATCCCCGGCCAAGGTGTTCACCGCCGCCAATCACCCGTATTTCATGAACCACCTGCTCACCGAATCGCCCACCGAAGCCTTCGTGCGCAACTTCGGCCCGCGCCTGCATCACATCGCCGTGGCAGTAAAAGATGGCGAGACAGCCCAGCAGGCCAACATCGACTTCGTCGTCGCCTCACTGCGCGATTGCGGCCAGACCTTCCTGCTCGACGTCATCGGTTCAAAAGAGGCCGGCCTCAAGCAGATCTTTTCCAGCGCATCCGAGTATTCCTCGCTCATCATCGAATACGTCCAGCGCTTTGGTGATTTTCAGGGCTTCTTCACCAAGGACAACGTCGCCGAACTGACCCACGCCGCGGGGGTGGAGGAAAGCCTGCGGGCGCTGCAGAAGGAAGCGCAGATGTAAGGTTTGGGGCGCTGGGCTCGGGAACTTGGAGTCGACCCGAAGTTGCCGGTCGGCGAGAAAGTCATGGACGGTCGGAGTTCGGCCTTATGTGAAGCTTCACATAAGGCCGATTATGTAGACCGCTCGATTATGTGGACTATCGGGGGTGGCATGTTTCGGACGCCATGTGCGGCGTGGCTCTTCGGCGATTGATGTAATGGCAAGCTCGACATAATTTCAGCGGTGATCTGAAGTGGCGCTCCACTTCAGGAGACCGTTATGAAACCCCACCGCTTCGCACCGGCCCACGCCAAAGGCTCGGTCCTCTGCATCATTCCCGGCACACATTGCGGACGAGTTGTGCCGCTACGACGCACATCTGCGCGATGTACGAGGGCTGGCAGCAACTACGCGTAAGGACAGGCTTTACGTCGCAGGCTTGCTGCTGCAACAGAAGTTCAAGGATCGCGCCATCGATATATCGCGGTTGCGACCCGATGACGTTCGCCAATTCCTTGCCCGCCAACTGGAGGCGCACAGAACGGCTTCCAATGCATCGCGTTTCGCAGCGGCACTGCGCAGCTACCTTCGCTATCGGGCGACCTGCGGCGATCCGGTAGGCAAGCTCACCGCCGTAATCCTGAGTCCCGTCCACTGGAAGCTGTCGTCATTGCCCCGCGCGCTCAAGCCGGACGAGATCGGGCGCCTGCTGAACTCATTTACCGCCGATCTCCGTTGGCCCAAGCGCGGTTACGCCATCATTCGTTGCGCGTTGGACATGGGGCTGCGGTCATGCGAGATAGCCAGCCTGAAGATCGGCGACATTGACTGGCGTGCCGGCATCGTAACGCTACGAGGCACGAAGTCACTGCGGCAGGACGTACTGCCCTTGCCGATGGAAACCGGGCAGGCGCTGGTGGACTATCTCCAGAACGAGAGACCGCGTACCGCCAACCCTTCGATCTTCGTTCCACGCCTCGGTGATCATGATCGACCGATGACTGCCGGTGCGGTTCGAGGCGTGATCCGATGGGCGTATCGGCGCATCGGCCTGACGCATACACGTTCGCACGCGCTGCGCCACGCCTTCGCCTGTCGTTTGGTTGAGAACGGCAGTTCGCTCAAGGAAGTCGCAGACCTGCTGCGCCACCGTTCGCTGAACACCACCCTGATCTACGCCAAGCTCGACACACCGAAGCTGTCGGCCGTTGCCCTGCCGTGGCCCGGGAGCACATCATGAGCGCGCGCATCGGATTGCAGCAGCGAATCGACGACTATCTTGCCGAGCGGCGGCGCCTCGGTTTCGATCTGCGTTCAAGGGATACGCTGCTGGCCGGATTCGTCCGGTATGTCGCCGACCGGCATCACCGTGGGCCACTGACAGCTGATCTCATGGTGGATTGGGCGCGACAGGACAGGTGGCAACGTGACACGCCATCCACCTGGGCCGCCCGTCTGGCAAAGGTTCGCCATTTCGCCCGCTACCTGAAGCAGTTCGAGCCGGATACCGAAGTGCCGGAGGAAGCGGTCTTTGGTCCGGAGCCCGGACGTGTCGCCCCGCACATCTTCCATGAGGAGGAAATCGTCCAATTGCTGGCGGCGGCCCGTCGGCTCGGACCGCAGGGGAGCATACGCCCGGCAACTTACGAAGCCCTCTTTGGCCTGCTGCGCCTCGAACGCGTCCTCTCCCTCTGCTTTGTCACAAACCGCGAGGTAATTGATCCCGACTTCATGTCCCGGGCCATGCGCTGCATTCGCATCGCCAAATCGCCGCCAGGCCTCGTTCACCAAGACAATGAGCCCCTGGGTGTCGAGTAATGCGATGTTCGCGGGTAATGCGTTGAGAATGGCTGCCTCTCGGACAGCCTCGTTCAGACGCAACCGCTCCTGGGCATGTTGCAACAAGAAGGGCTGGCCGGTGCGGTTCGCCACCGAATCCACCTCACCGCCCGTCAGTTGCTCCAGACGTTGTCCGGTCTTGTGCAGGAGCTCGATCAACGCCGCGATCTCTTCGCTGCTGTCCCCCGGTGGCTGAGGGGTGACGGTTTTCATTTAACGATCACTTCCAGCGCCAATTGCCGATGCGGCCACGACACGGTTGCGTCCCGACTCCTTGGCCTGGTACATCGCCGCGTCTGCTGCCCCCATCAAGGCATCCCGCGTCTTGCCATTCACCGGAAAAGCCGCCACCCCGAAGGAAGCGGTCACCTGAATATCGGCGGCTCCCAGCGTGATCCATTTCGCCGCAAGCTCCGTACGCAATTTCTCGGCGCGTTGATACGCAACAGCAAGCGGCATGTCCGGAAGAAACATCACAAACTCTTCGCCGCCGAAACGGCAAACGATATCGCTACGGCGCGAATGTTTATTCAACAACTCGGCTAATACCCGTAAAACTTCGTCGCCAGCCAAATGGCCGTGCGTGTCGTTGACGAGTTTGAAATGATCGAGATCGCACATGACGATTCCAATCGGCTGGTGGTAGCGCTCGGCGCGGGTCAGTTCGCGGTTTATCGTTTCGTCCAGATAGCGGCGATTGTAGAGACCGGTCAGAGGGTCATGTATGGCTTGTTCGTGGAATTGTTCCTGCAATTTGTGGACTTCCGCATCGGCGAGCTTGCGTTCCGTGATATTCAAGTGCATGACCACTGCGCCCTTCGAGGAGTCCGACAGGGGTGTCATCGTCATCAGGAACCAGCGCCGCTCCGCAGGGGAATGACAGGGATATTCGAGCGCATAGGTACTGAGCTTGCCATCCAGTACCGCACGAATGCCGGTAGCAGCCTGGCTGGCCTCGGCCGCATCGTCGCCGCGCGCCTGGTCGCATACGGTCAGGTAATTCACGCCGACATCATGTCCCGGGGTATGTGCTGCATGGCCGTGGCCGAATCGTTGCCAGGCTTCATTCACCGAAAGGATTTTTCCCTGACTATCGAGCAAAGCGATGCTCGCGGGCAGCGCGTTAAGTATGGCCGCTTGCCTGGCGGACTCATTCAGGCGCAACTGCTCCTGGGCATGCCGCAACACAAACGTCTGGCCGTCACGATTCGCGACAGAATCCACCTCACCGCCAGTCAGCTCTTCCAGACGTTGCTCTGTGAGGTGCAAGGTCTCGATCAAGGCAACGATTTCTTCGCTGCTGTCCTCTGGCGGCTGTGGTGTATCGGTTTTCATGTAACGATGACTTGCAGGCCCAAGGTATTCAGCACGGTTTGCATCTGGCTGAGCGAGCCGACGATTCTGCGGACAGGCGCCGGCGCGAGTTTGAGCAGGGTGGGCGTCATGAGCACGTTGTCTTCCAGTGCGAGCATGGGCTCTCTGAGTACGTCCACGACTTCGATCTCGTATCTGTCCGGCAGATGGGCCTCACACAACGCAATCAGGTTGGCCTTCGCGAGCGCCGAGTTGGGTGCATCCCCGGCGATGTAGAGACGAAATCGGTAGGTTTTCCGGCGGCTCATTTCGTTTTCCTTTTTGGCCCCGGCTTTATTGGCCCAGGCTTCGCGGCATCTCCTCCGCGCAATTCGCGTATGCGCGTGTGGCCTCGCGACAACTCGCCCTCGCGGCTTGCCGTGGTCCGTTCCAACAGGGTCTTTTCCACCTGTTTTGCCAGCAGTTCGGTCTGGACTGCTTTCGCCCGCACTTCCAGCACGGCCTCTTCGGCATCGAGGGTGACGCGTTTGAGCTTGGCTTCGACTTCGGCAACTTCGTTGGCCACGCGCTCGGCACTTTCCTTTTCCCAGCGCATCGTGCCCATCAGCACCTCGCCACCCGCGGTGTAGATGTCCGCCAGCGTTACGCCTTCATTGCTCAGGATCAGTTCGCGCACCTGATTCGAGTGTTCCGTGCCGCGCGATTTGACGATGGACAGGCCGCGATTGCGTTCACCGGCCTGCACCAGGTAGTTGAGGTGGATCCAGGTATCGGCGATGGTCGAGATTTGCAATGGTGTGCTACCCCCGTCCCCAGGACCCGCCAGCTCATTGAGCAGGCTGGTGCAGAGCAGGGTGGTGCCGTCAGACTTCGACCAGTCGATCAGGCGTTCGGCGACACCGTGCGCGGTCAGTTCGTTGCCAGCCTTGGCCAGGGTCGACACCGGATCGATGACCAGACAACGCGCCTTGTGCTCCTGCGCCAGCGTCTTGATATGCACCAGCAGGGTTTCGGCACTGCCGGTGATGGTGCGTGCAGAGACCATGTGCAGAATTTTGCTCTTCGCATAGCGATTGAGGTCGATGCCGACCGAGGCCAGGTTGCGCATCACTTCCGCGCCATCCGAATCAAAGCTGACGAACATGGTGCGTTCACCGCGTTTACAGGCCGCCTCCGCGAATGCGCCAGCCAGGGTGGTCTTGGCGGTACCGGGCAAACCGGTGATCAGCATGCTGGCGCCGCGATAGTAGCCGCCACCGAGCATGGTATCGAGCCGCTTCACGCCACTGCTGACGCGTTCCTTTGTCACCTGGGTTTCCTTGAGGCCGGTGGAGCGCGCCAGCGCGACTTCGAATCCGCCTTTGCCGATAATGAACGGCGATTCATTCTCGTCGAAACTGGAGCCGCGAAACTTCTGCACGCGAAGATTGCGCTGCGATACGCCCAGCGACACGCGGTGATTCAGCTTCACCGAGCAGTCCACCATGAATTGCATGAAGCCGAATGGCTGATTGCCGAGCGCACTATTCTCGGCTTCGCCTGACTTGGCGGTGATCAGTCCGGTCAACTCGTTATCTAACAACCATTCGTGCAGCCGGTACACTTCGCGCCTTTTCGACGCTTCATCGGGCAGCAGGGCCAATACGATATCGAGGGCATCGAACACGATGCGTTGCGCCCCCATGGATTTGGCCTGTGCCGAGAGCGCCGCCAGCATGCCGTTGAGATCGAAACTCCCCGACTGGACCAGGTCGGGTGTCGGCTGGGCATCCATGAAATACAGTTTTTTTTGCTGCACCAGTTCGTCCAGCTTCCAGTCGAAGCTGTTTGTATTGGCAATGATGCGTCGCGAGTTTTCTTCAAACGCAATGAAGATGCCCGGCTCCTTGCAATGTCGCGCACCATGCATCAGAAATTGCAGTCCGAACAATGTCTTGCCGGAACCCGGCCCACCCACCAGCAACGAGGTGCGGTCATGCGGCAAACCGCCGCCGGTGATTTCATCGAAACCGGTGATGCCGGTCGGTGCTTTGTTGGGCATAACGGCGTGTGGAGGGACGGATTTCATATCTGTATTTGCTCCGCAGAAAGTGCAAAAGAGCGCAGGCAGAAAACCTACTCTCGCATGGACAGATTCATAGCCTAGTGTCGTGAATCATAAATATCGAAACATAAAACGGCGTCTTTTTCCGCATGGCGGCGTTGCTCGTCGTTGCCATAGAGCCAGCTATGTCGCCTCCTCGTGCCTTGCCCTGCAAAAAAATCCATCCGTTTTATCCTGTCCCGCTATTTATGATTCACGACACTAGTCTAGATACAATTTCTTTCGACTCAATGCCGCGAGTTTCCAGCCGAAGCTTTCGGCATTGTCCACGATACGTGTCGAGTTCTCTTCGAACGCGACAAAAATGCCCGGCTCTTTGCAATGCCGAACGCCATGCACCAGAAATTGCAGTGCGAGCACCGTCTTGCCGGAACCCGGACCGCCCACCAGCAGCGTGGTGCGGCCGCGCGGCAATCCCCCGCCGGTGATTTCATCGAAGCCGGTGACGCCGGTTGGCGCTTTGGCCGATGCTTTCGCGGTGGGAGGTCGAACGGATTTCATTGGGCTTCCATCTAGAAGATGCGTTTTTGTCGGCACCCGCACAATCCGCCAGTCGGGTGCAGCTGTATGTACGGTGGGGCGCGTAAGCCCTCCTATCGAGGTATAGACCAAATCAACCCCGACAAGGCGTGTGTGCACCGGTCGTCAGCAAGGGGCGGATACCCCCGAGTGGCGCCATGAGGGATGGGCGGTGCCGCCCTGCAGCAAGGCGGCAAGTTCCTCTGCCGCCACCGGGCGGCCGAAGTGATAGCCCTGGGCCTCGTCGCAATGCCGGGCCAGAAGGAATTGAACCTGCTCGGATGTCTCCACGCCCTCCGCAATGACGCGCAGCCTGAGGGCCTTGGTCAGGCTGATCACTGCATCGACGATGGCGGCATCGTCCGGATTGCCGATCATCCCGTTGACGAACGACGGGTCGATCTTCAGGGTATCGATCGGATACTTCCGCAGGTAACTCAGGCTGGAGTAGCCGGTGCCGAAGTCGTCGACCGCAAGTTTGACGCCAAGGTCGGTGAGCGCTTGCAGCACGGAATCGGTGGCCTTGACATCGCGCATGAGAACGCTTCCGGGCAGCTTTTGCGCACCCTGTCGCCTGCATGATGCCCGTAGGTATCGTTACCCATTTGCAGCGATCCACGTCCGGATCGGCCGTGAAAGACACGCAGGGTTCCGTTACGTGCGGAAACTGCCCCAGTGTTCAGTGGCGAACAGACGTGGGCCATCCTATGCTTGATATTGCAAAAGCAGCACGGTGACCAGCCCGGAAGAGAGGGCGTACGCGCCAAGGTGAGCGGAATGGGCGCGCTGCAGACGTTTCCAGGACGCCGTTCCATTCCCGCTCACTGTTAGGAGACATGACATGTCAATAGGCACAATTCTGCTGATTGTTGTGGTTCTGCTGCTGATCGGTGCGATTCCCGCCTGGCCCCATAGCCGGGGATGGGGGTACGGGCCCAGTGGCGGTCTTGGGCTGGTGCTGGTCATCCTGATCATTCTGTTTTTATTGGGCAAGATATAGCGTGCCCATGAATCCATCAGTCGGCTGGTGAGGCACGGTTCCCGTAATTTGACGGAAGGTGTCTGATCGTGCCGACGCGTCTTTCGAAGCGTCACGGCCAGGGACCGCAGACCGGGCCGACTGCCTGACCGAACGTGGCCGGGCGCTCCGTAAGCGACCCGATACTTAACCCACTTTACCCATGGTCGACGCTGCGCCAACCCCTGCCCGTCCCCGCGCACTGATTTTCATCGGTGCCGCGCTGGTCATGCTCGGCGCTGCGGTCATCCTCGGCTGGGTGCTGCATATCCCGGCGCTGGTGCGCATCGTGCCCGGCTTCGCGGCGATGGTGTTCAATACTGCGGCGTGCTTCATCCTGCTGGGCGCTGCGCTGATACTGGCCGTGCAGCCAACGGTCGTCTGGCGGAGGCGCGCACAATCGGTGCTCGGAAGTGTGACCATAGTGATTGCGGCGCTGGTCCTGTCGCAAGACCTGTTTTCAATCGACATCGGCATCGATCACCTGTTCTCGGCCGCCTGGCTGCAGGATACGCGCCCGCACCCCACGCGCATGGCGCCCAACTCGGCCGTGGCGTTCATCCTGGCCGGCATGGCGCTGCTGTTGCTCAATTCCACGCGAATCCGGTGGGCGATCACAGCGGTCCAGTACCTGATCCTGGCCATCCTGCTCATCGGGCTCTCCGCGCTGTTCGGTTATCTGCTCGGCCTCAAATTCTTGTTTAGTTGGTATCCCTACGCTCGCATGGCCGTGCACACGGCTTTGGGCTTCACACTGTTCGGAGCCGGCCTGTGGATCGCCTGGCGTCGTGCGCGCGACAGCATCTTTCCAGCGGCGTCGCCCGATGAACGTATCATTCTCACCGGCAACATCATCCTGATCGTCATGGCGCTGGTGGGCAGCGTAAGCGGGTTTTTCGTCTTCGGCCAGCAGACTGAGGCGATTCTGAAACGCGCGTTGCGGCTGTCACTCGATAATCAGGTCGACATCTACCGCAGTTATCTCGATGACGCCATCAATGAGGCGAACATTATCGCGAACCGTCCCGGTCTTCTGCGAGAGCTCAAGGTATTGCAGACCGATCCCGGCAATGCCGACAGTCTGCGCTTCGTGCAACAGGTGCTCGGTAGTTTCGGCGAGCTTGGCATCAGCGCCACCGCGCTGTACGACGTCAATGGCCGCAAACTCGCCGAATACGGGTCGTTCACCCGTTCACCGAGCCTGCGCGTAGCGGTCGCGCTGCCGCACCAGCCCGAACTTTTGTGGCAGGACGGCCTGCGACTGCACCTGCGCCTGCCGATGGTTGCCGAAGGGCGTCCACTCGGTACGCTGGAGGTTGAACATCGCCTGCCTTGGCTCGATCGCATGTTCAATAATCTGCGTGGTCTGGGTGACACGGGCGAAATGGTCGTCTGTGCCCGCCGTGGCGAGCGGATGGCGTGCTTCCCCAGCCGCCTGCAAAGCACGCCATACGTGATCGCGCGCCAGGCGGGCGGCCAACGCCTGCCCATGAGTTGCGCGCTCGACGGCGCCCACGGCCTGGTCGATACCATCGATTACCGCCATCAACGGGTGATCGCGGCCTACCGTCCCATCTACCAGACCGGTCTTGGCATGGTCATCAAGATCGATCACGAAGAGCTCTACGCCCCGCTGTACGAGCAATCGCTGAAAACGCTGCTGGTTATGATCGCGGTCGCGGTGGCCGGCGCATTGCTGTTGCGCTGGCAGGTGCTGCCCCTGGCGCGTCGGCTGGTCGTTGCCGAGCGGGCGACTCATGAGCGCGAAGTGCGGTTTCGGGCGCTGCTCGAAGCATCCCCCGATGCGGTCGTGGTCACCACGGCCGATGGTCACATCGAACTGGTCAATGCCCAGGCTGAAACGCTGTTCGGCTATGAACGCGAGGCGCTCATCGGTCAAGCGGTTGAAATTCTGCAGCCGGAACGTTTTCGCGTGGCGCATGTGGAACAGCGCAGTTCCTACACGGCCCAGCCGAACCGGCGCGCCATGGGGTCGCGCCCGACGCTGCTCGGGCGGCGCAAGGATGGCAGCGAATTCCCGATCGAGATCAGCCTGAGTCCACTTCACACCGATCATGGCCTGGTGACCATCAGCGCCATCCGGGACGTGACTGAGCGTCAGCAGTTGCAGAAAAAACTTCAGGATAACGAGCAGTTCCTGCGCACGGTCGTCGACAATTTGTCGGTGGCCTTGTTCGGGAAAGATGCGCAACGCAATTTTTGTTTCACGATCTGGAACAACAAGAGCGAGGAAATGTTCGGGCTCAAGCGCGAGCAAGTCATCGGCAAAAACGACTACGACATCTTCCCAAAAGAGCAAGCGGATTTTTTTCGTCGGAATGACGAGGAGGTCATGCAGCAAGGGCACGTTGTGGATATAGCGGAAGAGCCGGCCGACTCGAAGTCGCTAGGGCGGATCACCCTGCACACGCGCAAGATCCCGGTGCCGGATGAACAGGGCGAGCCGCATTACCTGCTCGGCATCTCCGAGGACATTACGCAACGCAAGCGTGACGAGAATGTCTTGCGCGCAAGCGAGGCGCGTCTGCGCGCCGTCATGGAAAGCGCCACCGACGGCATCGTCACGCTCACCGAACATGGCTTGATCGAATCATTTAATGCAGCCGCATTGGACATATTCGGTTATCGCAGCGAACAGGTCATCGGCCAGAACATCCAGATGCTCATGCCGGCGTCGCTGCGGGGTACCCACATAGATGACGTACAGCATTACCTCGACAGTGGCGAAAAGCGTGTCGTGGGCAGACGTTCGGTGGAGGTGCGCGGGCTGCGACACGACGGCAGTGAGTTCCCTCTGGAATTGGGTATCAGCGAGGTCTGGTCAGGCGATAAGCGGCTATTCATCGGCATCCTGCGTGACATCACCGAGCGTAAACAGGCCGAACAAACGATACTTGAGTTGTCGCTGGTGGACGAATTGACCGGCCTGCGCAACCGGCGTGGTTTCATGATGCTTGCCGAAGCCGAATTTCTGCTGGCGCGGCGCCTGCAGTGTGGTCTGGTGCTGTTCTACGCCGATCTCGATGCCATGAAGGCGATCAACGATACCTACGGCCATGCAGAGGGGGACAGGGCATTGCGGGACATCGCCGACATCCTGCGCAAAACCTTCCGCGACTCGGACCTCATCGCGCGCCTGGGCGGCGACGAATTTGCCGTCCTGACGCTGAATACGCCGGCACCTAAGCCCGAACACATGCTTCAACGCCTGGACGCCGCACTGGCCGAACACAACCGGAGCGGCGCGCGCCGCTACACACTGTCCCTCAGCATCGGTGCGGCGCATGGCGAAGCCGGCCAGGCGATGTCGATCGACACGTTGATCGCGCGTGCCGACGCCGAAATGTATCGTGTCAAGCAGGCTCGCCGCACGACGCGGCGGAGTTGAAGACGAGGAGGGGTTTTTATCTATACTCCTTGAGACACAGCGCTCGACAGGCGCGAATGATGTGCACTCCCCGTAAGCGCATCCTGCGGGGAAAGCCTGTTAATCGGTATCTCAATGTTCGATAAGCAGGAGGTTCATCGTGATGAATCGATATGGCCTTGGTAACGCTAAGCGAGACAGGCATCCAGAACCTGCCGATGAACGTGTTCATCGCGTGAACGCGGGCGGTCGCAGCCGTACCGAAACTGATTCGCCGGCGGCAGCCGACGCCATTCACGTCACGCGCGGGTAGGCCGGACATGCCCTACCGATTCGGCGCCGGCGCCATCACCCTGATCTATGCGGCCTTCGCCGCGGTCTGGATTGTGGCGTCCGGCGCGGTGTTGTATATCGCGACCACTGATCCGCTGTTGCAAGACCGCATCGAGATCGTCAAAGGCCTGGCCTTCGTCGCCATCACCAGTGGCTTGCTGTTCCTCTTGCTGCGGGCGCGGCAGGATGTCGTCTCGGCATCTGTCCCCGAGCCGCTTCCGCGACGCGAACGCTGGCAACTGGCACTCGTGCTGGTCATCCTGGCGCTGACCGTCCCGATGATCGGGTTCGCCGTGTTCAGCCTGAGCGTCAAGCAGGTCGAGGACAATGTCTTCGAGGACCTGCGCGCCGTCGCCGAATCCAAGACCAAACAGACCGAAGACTGGCTGGCCGAACGGCGGAACGATGCCGAGGAACTGACAGCCAGCAGCGGATTCAGCGAACAAGTGAATGCGATCCAGCGCGGTGATGCGCCTGCGCGCGATGCGGTCCGCTCCAGGCTAACTGCCTTGCTGAAGACCTTCTCCTTCGATCACATCGTGCTGCTGGACGCCCGCGGCCGCACCCTGCTCACAGCCGGAAAACCCATCATGACAGGCGCAGTTGGCGCTGCGCTGGCCCGCAGCGCTGCCGCTACGGGCAAGGTGCAGATGAGCGACCTGTTCCGCGATGTGACCGGTCACCTGCATCTCGGATTCGCCGTGCCATTGTTCGTCAAGAGCGATCCGGTGGGCGCGGTGCTGCTGTACCTCAGTCCGGAAATATATCTGTTCCCGGACATGCAAACCTGGCCCATGGCCGGCCGCAGCGGCGAGACGCTGCTGGTGCGCCGCGATGGGGAGGCCGTGCTCTTTCTCAACGAGCTGCGGCATCGCAAGGGCACTGCTTTGACGCTGCGCATTCCTCTGGGTGTGGCGCAACTGCCCGCCGCAGCGGCCCTGCGTCAGAGCGGAACCGGTGCCATCTCGGGTGTGGACTATCGCGGTGTGCGTGTGCTGGCCACCTGGCGCCCGGTTGCCGGTACCAACTGGTCTCTGGTGGCCAAGCTGGATCGCGACGAAGCGCTGCAACCCGCCCGGACCACGGCGCTGTGGTCCGCTGCGGTGGCCTTGGTGGGCGTGTCGATAGTATTTGCGGCGGTCCTCCTGCTGTTTCGTCAGCAGCGTAGAACGCGGCAGCTTGCCCTGGAGGTGCAGGCGGACCACCTGCTCAAGCATTTCTACGACCTGCCGTTCATCGGCATGGCCATTACCTCGCCGGCAACGCAACACTGGCTGAAGTTCAACGACCACTTGTGCGCGATGTTCGGCGCTACGCGCAAGGAAATGGCCGCGTCAAGCTGGCTGGATATGACCCATCCGGAAGACCGCGACAAGGACCTGGCCGAGTTCGACCGGGTGATGCAAGGCCAGTCCGAGGGCTATGCAATGGACAAGCGCTTCATCCGCAAGGATGGCAGCGTTCTGTTCGCCAGCATCGATGTCAAATGCGTGCGCACACCGGAAGGTGCGGTGGATTATTTCGTCGCCACGATCGAGGACATCACCGAGCGCAGGGCGGCGGAGGCAAGACAGCACGTGGAGAAAGAGCGTCACCTTCGCCAGCGCAACGCACTGATCGCCTTCGCCGGGAGTGGCGTTCAGGACGAAGACCTGAGCGGCGCGCTACGGCGGATTACGGAGATCGACGCCAAAACCCTGGGGGTCGCGCGGGTCAGCGTATGGCGATACAACCCGGATCGCACCGCCATACACTGCGTTGAGCTCTACGAACTGGAGGCGGACCGGCACACCGCCGGCCTGGCGTTATACGCCGCGGATCATCCGGCCTACTTTCGGGCGCTGGCGTCGCAGGACATCATTGCCGCGGAGGATGCGCAGCGTGACGCGCGCACATCGGAGTTTGCAGAGGATTATCTCCGGCCAGTGGGCATCACGTCGA
>JBPPMF010000211.1:0-4045 GCA_051305915.1 Thiobacillus sp.
CAGCCTGTGCAAAACGCTCTCGCGGTGCCTCGTAGTTCTTTTTGATCTTCGCGGCAGGGTTTGGGCCTGAGTAGATTTCCAGTTCGTCGATAGCGTAGTTGAACACGCTGGAAACGATCGCCACGGCACGATTAGCCGATGCCGGGGATATTTTGGTAGCGGTGGCATGGGCACGCCTCACGTCATCACGCCCAATCCGTGACAGCTTCAGGTTCTTGATCTTACTGAGGTGGATTCGCAGGCTGTCCCGGTAATCCGTCTTCGTGCGCTCGGACAGCGGTTGCCCGTTACGCTTGCGCTTGCCTGGAATGAACAAGTCGTACACTTCCGCGAAGGTGGGTTCCTCCCGATGCGCCCGCTTCATCTTGGCTGGGTTTTCGCCTTTGACGATCTCCGCAGTTATCAGCGCAATCTTGTCTCGCACCTGCTCTAGCGTCACCTCAGGGAAGCGCCCCAGCGTGATGCGCTCCAAGCTGCCATTGATGCGCCGCAGGAATGAAAACGTCTTGACGCCCTTGGACGTAACCCGAAGCTGTAGCCCGGCTGTTTTGGTGTCCTGGTAGTCAACCCGGACGCCTGAATCAGGAAGCGGCAGCCCCTTGATTCCGTCTTTGGAGAACTGAATTTTGATTGCCATTTCTCGACCCTCTCATAACCTTCGCATTTTTTCGGGGTAAACACGGGTAACGCCGGGGTAACTTTGAGCGTTAAATTTCGTTAAATTTCATGTTACCCCGTTAAGGTAACTATACGCCTAAATGCTTGCTGTGTATGATTTTGTTAAGGTCGATTAATGCGGGGGTGTATCCCTTTCTTCCGATTCGTAATGCGAAGGTCGCCAGTTCGATTCCGGCCATCGGCACCAGTACCCAATAAAGGGTTTGGCTTCGGCCAAACCCTTTATTCATTTATACCCATCCACTTTCGTGCCGCTTTCACAGTCGTGACGCCGCTGCAAATGCCGCGCCACCAAAACGACCGCCAGCGCGGCGACGCCATGCTTGAGCGTATGCCCGCTCACCCACCCGCCGGTCAGCGCAAAAACCGGGTGATCGCTCAAATCGAACAGCAAGGCCAGCAGATACAGTCCGATGACCGCCAGGATGGTGCGATCACCGCTGTAGCGCGGCGGATAGCGCCACAGCAACAGCGGAATCAGCAGCATGGGCAGCAACTGCATCAGCAGGTAGAAACGCAGATCGCCCATCCCGCGCGCCTCGCTCCAACCCCACCAGAAGGCACTGCCAAGGCCGGCCGCGACGAACAGCGGCAACAGGCGCAGCCCGGCCCACAAACTGACGCGTTCGGCCACGATGGCGGCGAACCAGGCCATGAACGTCAGCATTATCGCCAGCCGGTCCCATAGCAATCGATCGTTATCGGGATCGAGGTGGTAATAGCCCGAACCGAATCCGATCAGTACCGCACCCAAAAAGAACAGCCGGTAAAGCCAGATCTCACGCCGGTCGCGGAAAAGACGCTTGCCCCGGTTGCGATACAGCACGCGCAGGCCGAGTGCCCCCGCCAGCATGAACAGGGCGTTGGAAGCGGTATCGAGGCAGTTGGGCAGCCCCCAGCACGCGCGCTGGTCGGCAAAATCGTGATAAGTGGGCGGCTGCGCGATCGGCGGCAACATCCAGGCGAGTCCCGCCAGCACGCCTGCCAGCAGCCAGAAGCCGAGCGCACGGTGATGCAAATTCATGCGCCCGCCTCGCGCTCGGCCAGCAGCAGGTCGATCACGCGCCACAGCCGCCACAGATCGGGCAAGTCCTCGTGCCAGAAACGCCATGTGAATACGCGCGGCGCGCTGATTTCCACATGCCCGAGGACGCGCTGGATGAGGAACACGCGGGCCTGCCCCTGCGGCACTGCGGCTGCGAGCGCAGGGCTTTCCGTCCACGGGATGAGATTGTCGTTGCGGCCATGCACCAGGATCAGCCGCGCTTTCAGCGCCCCGAGGTCATGCTGTGCGAGATTGAGTTGGGCGATATCCGCGCGCATGCGCTCGGGCAATCGAGAAAACAATTCGTCGAAGCGCGCGGGATCGTCGTTGATGGCCAGCGCATAGACCGCGCTGGCGCCCTCGCTCAGCTGTACCGCTAAAGGCGACAGGTCTGCATCGGGGTCGCGCATGCGCAGCGTCACCATGCGGTCGAACACGCCGCGGTCGGTGTCGTCCTCTAGATAGTCCAGGCTGGAATAAGCCAGCACCATCCGGCCGGTATCGTCCGGGGTGATGCGCTTCCATCGTCCGTCATGCTCGAACCAGCCGGTGGTGAAAAAACGCATGGCGCGCGGCAGGTCATGGTAGCCGCCAACCCCGATGACGAAGCGCACCCTGTCACGAATGTCATCCTGCAGCGCGGCAAGCACGGCCGGCCCCACCGAATAACTGAAGGCAAACATGCCGGCGCGCCCGTTCGGCGCAAGCTGCGGGCGGCTGACAAGCCAGGTGAAAGCGTCGGCGATCTCCTGCGCATCCGCAGGGCGAATGCGCAACGCCCGGTAGCCGACAATGTCGGGAACCAGCACCGCAAACCCGGCGCGCGCCAAGGTCGTGGCGAACGCCACCATACGCGAATCGTCCTTGCCCTGCGGCACCGCGCCTGGGACGGCAATGATGCCGGCACGCGGGCAGTGCGAGTTGCGTGCTGCTGGCATCTCGGATTGCACCGGCGGCACACTGCAGCCGGCCAGCGCAGCCGGCAGATACAAATCGGCCTGATGCGAGCGCCCCGCCACCGTATAGGAAACGACTTGCCGCAGCGGCTCGGGTGTCGTCTGCTTAAGCCGGGAATCCGCCTTGCCGGCGGCAAAATCCTGCAACACCCGCGCCGCTTCAATATGTCGTGCCGGCGCGCAGCCGGCCAGCAGAATGCAGAACAAAAGGGCAAGCGCGAGCGCCTGCCGGTCAGGCCGGAAACGGAGAACGCGTGTTCTGGCCACGGCCGCTTCAGGCATTGCAAGCCTCAGGGGGTAGTCGCCATCGTTCCGCCGGGGCTGATCAGCAGCACATCGCACGCCGCCGCGAAGGCTACATCCTTACTCACACTGCCCAGCAGCCAGTCCTGCAAACCCTTACCATGACCATGCCGCCCCAGGACAATCAGGTCGGCATGCTTCTCACCGATGCACTGGCAGATGGTGGCTGGTGGGAAACCGGGCTGAACCAGGCGGCCGACTGTTGCGCCGTTTTCGATTGTTGCGAGCAAAGCTTCCAGTTGCTTCCCGGCCCCCGCGCGCAAGCGTTCGAGCCAATCCGCGACATCCACCTGATCTAGTCTTGCCTTGCGCAAGCGCTGCTCGACCTCGCTGCCCAGCACGTGCAGGGTTTCGACTTGCCCGCCATCGGCGAGGCTAAGCGCATGGCTGACCACCGTCGCCGAAACCGGCGAGAAATCGACCGCCGCCAGCACCTTGCGATAAGACGCATCCGCCGGTTGCCTGACAATCAGCACCGGGCACGTGGCCACCCGCAGCAAGCGCGACACCGTCGACCCGAGGAACAGGTCCATCAAGGTGCTTTCACCGCGTGCCCCGGCCGCCACCAGATCGGCGGACACGTCCTGCGCGTACGCGGCGATTTCAGTATGAGCGCGACCCAGCCGGGTGGCTGCCTGAACACGAATCCCGGCAAACTGGCTGACCAACGCGGCCGCAAGTTCATCAAGCCGGGTTTGTTCCACATGCTGCAAATCCTGATCGTGCCGGGTGAACTCGTCGGGCGTCAGCGTCAGACTGGGATAAAGGTCGAGCGGGCGCACCACATGCAGCAGGTGCATCTCGGCATCGTGCTGCAGGGCAATGCGCGCGGCGCGCTGCACTACCCGCTCGGAGAATTCGGAAAAATCAGTGGCGGCGACGATACAACGGAAGCGTGGCATGGCGGGTTCCTGAAAAAACAAGTGGCCCTGTATTAATAGCCTACTCGTCGACATTCCGGGCCTCTGGCAGCCCGTTTTCCGGTTGCTGCGCTTCGCCCGGAATCACCGCCGTATCGAATGCGTTCAGCGTCTTCCTAGCCGCATTTTCCGCCGCTGCAGCA
>JBPPMF010000254.1:0-14182 GCA_051305915.1 Thiobacillus sp.
AGCTCGTAGGCCTGCTTGACGTCGGTCTTTGACGCGATGTGACGCGCGGCGCGCTGCAGATAGTCAGCGACGGCCCAGTGGAACTTGTGTCCATGCGCGTCCTTGATCATGTTGGCGACCACCGGGGCGGCGCCGCCGAGTTGCGCGTGGCCGAAGGCGTCGCGCGTGCCCTGCTCGGCGAGGAACTTGCCGTCCGGGTAGTGGCAACCTTCGGACACGACGACGGTGCAGTAGCCGTGTTCCTTCACCAGCTTGTTGACGCGGGCGAGGAATTTCTTCTGGTCGAATTCGATTTCGGGGAACAGGATGACGACCGGGATGCCGTGGTCTTCAACCAGTCCGCCGGCAGCGGCGATCCAGCCGGCGTGGCGGCCCATCACCTCGAGCACGAATACCTTGGTCGAGGTCTTGGCCATCGAGCGCACGTCGTAGCTGGCTTCCAGCGTGGACACGGCGATGTACTTGGCGACCGAGCCGAAGCCGGGGCAGCAGTCGGTGATCGGCAGGTCGTTGTCGACGGTCTTCGGCACGTGGATGGCCTGGATCGGGTAGCCCATCTGCTCGGACAGCTGGCTGACCTTGAAGCAGGTGTCGGCCGAATCGCCACCGCCGTTGTAGAAAAAATAGCCGATGTTGTGCGCCTTGAAGACTTCGATCAGGCGTGCGTATTCGCGCTTGTTGGCTTCCAGCGACTTCAGCTTGAAGCGGCACGAACCGAAGGCGCCCGACGGGGTGGAGCGCAGCGCGGCGATGTCAGCGGCGGATTCCTTGGTGGTGTCGATCAGGTCTTCGGTCAGCGCGCCAATGATGCCATTGCGGCCGGCGTAAACCTTGCCGATCTTGTCCTTGTTCTTACGCGCGGTTTCGATCACGCCGCAGGCCGAGGCGTTGATGACGGCGGTCACGCCGCCGGATTGTGCGTAAAAGGCGTTCATTTTTTTCGCCATGGGGTTGTCTCCTCAATGTTTTAATTCAACGCAATTAACAGGGTTTCTATAAAGCAAAAAGCCAGCGCCGGCTTTAATTAAAAACAGCTAATTAAAGCAGGGCTGGCTTGGTCTAACTGTGGCCGGACGCTTCGCCCTCGGCCAGACGCTTGGTTTCTTCGTCGACCTGCATTTTCAGCAACGTGGTGACGCAATCGCCGATGTCGTCGTATTCCTCGCGGCCGGTCGCGAAGCGATCGCGGATGCGATAGAAAAACATGCTGCGATAGCGCGAATCACCCGTTTTGGACAACACGAAATGACAGCCGCGCTCGTTCCAGTAAAAGCCCGGGCACAGGGTCAGTTCGCGGTCGTCGATGTACAGGCGAATCTCGGTTTCGACGTTCTGAACCTCAACGTCCTTGCCATAACGCTCGTTCACCGCCTGCTGGACAACCCAGCGTTCGGTGTCGGTCATCGGGGCAATCTGCTGTGGCATCGTTTATGTCAGCCCGGATTCTTCAGCGCCGTTCGAATCAGCCCAGTGCAGCAAAGATCGAATCGCGGATCCCTTCGACCTTGCCGGTGCCGGCAACCTTGACGTACTTGGGTGCGCCGGCATCGCCTTGGGCGGCCCAGTCGCCGTAGTACTTCACCAGCGGCTCGGTCTGCGCGTGATAGATGTCGAGGCGCTTCTTCACGGTTTCTTCCGTGTCGTCATCGCGCTGGATCAGGTCTTCGCCGGTGACGTCGTCCTTGCCGGCCACCTTGGGCGCGTTGAACACGACGTGGTAGGTGCGACCCGAGGCCACGTGCACGCGGCGACCAGACATGCGCTTGACGATTTCCTCGTCGGGAACGTCGATCTCGACCACGAAGTCGATCGGCACGCCGGCAGCCTTCATCGCTTCGGCCTGCGGGATGGTGCGCGGAAAGCCGTCGAACAGGTAGCCGTTCTGGCAATCGGCTTCGGTCAGGCGGGCTTTCACCATGCCGATGATGATGTCGTCGGAGACCAGGCCGCCGGCGTCCATGATGGCCTTGGCTTTCATGCCGAGTTCGGTGCCGCCCTTGATTTGCGCACGCAGCATGTCGCCGGTGGAAATCTGCGGAATACCGTACTTTTCCTTGATGTAGTTAGCCTGAGTGCCTTTGCCGGCGCCAGGGCCGCCCAACAGAATCAAACGCATTGCATGTCTCCCTTGATTATGGATGTGTCAAACCGCGCTAGCCTAAGGCAAGCGCGATTCAAGCAACACTTAAAAATTTTTATTGGCGGATTCAAGCGGCTGCTATGCAGCCGAAAACAGGCTGCGAACCCGCGCCAGGTCTTCCGCTGTGTCGACGCCAGGCGCCGGCGCGGAGGGCGTGATGCCGAGGCTGATGCGGTAGCCATGACCCAGCACCCGCAACTGCTCGAGCATTTCGTAACGTTCCAGCGGCGAACTGATCAGGTTGGCATAGGTGCGCAGAAATCCGGCGCGGTAGGCATACAGTCCGATGTGGCGCAGCGCGCCGAGTTCGTGCGGCATGGTCTGCTGCGCTGCAAAGGCATCACGCGGCCACGGGATCGGCGCGCGGCTGAAATACAGCGCGTAGCCGGCTTCGTCGGCCACTACCTTGACGACGTTGGGATTGATGAAGTCGGCATGGTCGTGGATCGGGTGCGCCAGCGTGGCCATCACCGCGTCGTCGTGCAGCACCAGTTGTCGCGCGGCCTCGCGAATCAGCGCCGGGTCGATCAGCGGCTCGTCGCCCTGCACGTTGACCACCAGCGTATCGTCATTCCAGCCCAGGGTTTCAGCCACTTCGACCAGACGTTCGGTACCCGACTGGTGATCCGGCGAGGTCATCAAGGCCTGATAACCGGCGGCCTCGACTACCTGTTGCACCCGTATATCGTCGGTAGCGACGACCACCGATTCGGCGCCCGCCTGCAAGGCGCGCTCCAGCACATGCAGCACCATCGGACGCCCGCCGATGTCGGCCAGCGGCTTGCCGGGCAGCCGGCTGGATGCATAGCGCGCAGGAATAACGACGCGGAAATGCATGGCGCTCAGCGGCTGTGGATTTCGTCGGGGCTGAGTGCGCGCGCCTCTTCCGGCAGCATCACCGGAATGTCGTCGCGGATCGGATAAGCCAGGCGGCAGGCCGGGCAGACCAGTTCCTGCGCGGATTTTTTCCACTCGAGAGGGCCTTTGCAGACCGGGCACACGAGGATTTCAAGCAACTTGGGGTTCATCGATCAGTATCCTGTAGTTCGCAGGCACGCGAGCCGTTTTGGGCGGTTGCGGCCTGCTTGGGTAAAGACTGCTTGAGGCGTGCACCCAGCCAATCGATGAATCCGGCTTCCGGGGCAACGTCCAGTTCCACCGCCCACCAGTCTTCACCGGCAAACGAACGGCATTTTACCGCGTCTTTTTCAGTCATCAGCACGGCACCTTCAGCCGGCAGTTCCTGCGGCTGGAAGGCATGATGGTCGGCAAAGGCGCGGGCGTCAAAACGGATGCCGTGCGCTTGAAGCATGTCGAAAAATCCCTGCGGCCGGCCGATGCCAGTCACGGCCAGCCAGTTCAGTTGAGGCAATTCATGCAACGGCTTTTTTTCCTGCGGCGCACGCAGGCGCCAGGCCTGGCCGGCGCTGTAGTCGGCGCGCCAGGTTTGCCGCGGCGGATAGGCTTGCGGCTGCGCCGGCCCGCGCACCACCTGGATCACGGCATCCACGCTGGCGAAGCGGCTGCGCGGCTCGCGCAACGGCCCGGCCGGAATCGGCCAGCCATTACCCAGCCCGCTCGCCGCGTCGATCACCGCCAGTTCGAGGTCGCGCTGCAGGCGGTAATGCTGCAGGCCGTCGTCGGACACGATCACGTTCACCTCCGGATGCTGCGCCCGCAGGGTGCGCGCCGCAGCCACCCGATCGCGCCCCACCACCACCGGCGCACCGGTTTTGATCCGGATCAGCAAGGGTTCGTCGCCCACCTCCGCCGGATTGCTGTCGGATTGCACCTCGACACAGCCGCGCGCCGTGCCGCCGTAACCGCGGCTGACCACCCCGGGGCGATAACCCTGGCTACGCAGCCAGTTCACCAGCCAGATCGTCAACGGGGTTTTGCCGCTGCCGCCGGCGGTGATGTTGCCGACGACGATCACCGGCACGCCAACGCAGATGGCTGTCAGCCAGCCTTGTCGATACGCCAGACGGCGCAGCCAGGCGGCAGCGGAGAAAAGTGCGGCGAGCGGCAGAAGCAGCACGGTGAACACGCTGGTGCGTGCCCACAGTTTTTGCATGGACAGCATGGTCGCGCCCGTTTAAGGGGCGGATTGGGTTGCGAAAGTAATCCGGCTGAGACCGACCCGGCGCGCCGCTTCCATCACGTTGACCACCGACTGGTGCGCGGCACGCGAATCGGCGTTGATCACCACCACCGGATCGGTCAGCTTGCCGGCAGCTTTTTGCAGCGCCGCAGCCAGTTCATCGACCGAAGCCTCGCCGAGCGTGGTGCTGTCGATCTGGTAGCGGCCGCTCTCGGCCACCGCCACGTTGATCTGCTTGGGTTGCGTCGGCGTCTGCTCGGCGCTGCTGGTCGGCAGGTTGATCTTGAGTTCGGCAAAGCGCGCGTAGGTCGTGGTCACCGCAAGAAAAATCACGATGACAAGCAGGATGTCGATAAACGGAATCAGGTTGATTTCCGGATAGTCTTCACGGCGGCCGCGTCGAAAATTCATGGCTTATTTCCGTTCGCCGTGGACGATTTCCACCAGTTTGATTGCCTGTTGCTCCATGTCGACCACCAGCGATTCCACCTTGGCGCGGAAGAAACGGTAGAAAATCATCGCTGGGATCGCCACGATCAGGCCGAACGCGGTGTTGTACAAGGCAATCGAGATGCCGTGTGCCAGTTGCCCGGGATTGGTGCCGGTGCTGGTCTGCGCGCCGAAGATTTCGATCATGCCGATCACCGTGCCCAACAGGCCGAGCAGCGGTGCCATGCTGGCAATGGTGCCAAGCGAAGTCAGAAAACGGTCGAGTTCATGGGTGACGGCGCGGCCGGATTCCTCGATCGACTCTTTCATCACTTCGCGCGTGTTGTGGGCATTCTTCAGCGCGGTCGCAAACAACCGCCCAAGTGGCGAGCCATCGGACAGCCGGGTGACAAGTTCCTGGGTGACGCCGCGTTCCTGATAGCTTTTGATCGTTTCCAGCAGCAGGCTGGCGGGGGCCACTTCCTGCGTACGCAAACTGTAGGCGCGCTCGATGATGATGGCTACGGCGACAACCGACGCCAGGATCAACGGCCAGATCGGCCAACCGGCCGCCTCAATAATGGCAAACACTGGATACCACTCCCAATAAAACAACAGACGAAATGTAGCGCCCACGTACGGGTTTGGGCAAGCACCAATTGCACGGCCGGCATTTTGACCGAGCTTTCAGAGTTCTCCACAATTCATGTGGATAAGTCTGTGAAGAACTCCCTGCCAGCGTCCCTAAGCGCCCGCCCACAAAGGGAAAGCACTTTCGGCACAAAAAGTAACCAAACCGCATTATCCTTTAAGATCATAGAGTTATAAAATAACCGATATCGTCAAGAGGGTTTTGAGATTTTTTAAATGAAGCTTCGATGACTGTGCATGAACCGTGCCGAGCATGAACCGTTATCCTTCGTGCCATGAAGTTTCTGGACGAAATATCAGACCCCACACCCAGCCTGCCGGTGCTTACCGTCAGTGAACTGAACCGCATGGCGCGCCGAGCGCTGGAATCACAATTGCCGCTCTTGTGGGTGGAAGGCGAAGTCTCCAACTTCATGCGCGCCGCCTCCGGCCACTGGTATTTTTCCCTCAAGGATGCCAACGCGCAGGTGCGCTGCGTGATGTTTCGCGGCCGCAACCAGTTTGCCGACTTCACGCCGGCCAACGGCGACCATGTCGAAATCCGTGCCCTGCCCTCGCTGTACGAGGCGCGCGGCGAATTCCAGTTGGGCGCCGAAGCGATCCGCCGTGCCGGCGCCGGGCGGCTGTACGAAGCCTTTCTCAAGTTGAAGGCGAAGCTGGAAGCCGAGGGGCTGTTCGACCCGGCAAAGAAACGCGCCCTGCCGCACTTTCCGCGCTGCGTCGGCATCGTCACCTCGCCCCAGGCGGCTGCCCTGCACGACGTGCTGACCGCGCTGGCGCGCCGCATGCCAGGCCTGCCGGTGATCCTTTACCCCACCCCGGTGCAGGGTGCGGGCGCCAGCGCGCAGATCGCCGCCGCGATTCGGACGGCGGGGGCGCGTGCCGAATGCGACGTGCTGCTGGTGTGCCGCGGCGGCGGTTCGCTGGAGGATTTGTGGGCGTTCAACGACGAGGCAGTGGCGCGGGCGATTGCCGCCAGCCCGATGCCAGTGGTGAGCGGGGTTGGCCACGAAACCGATTTCACCCTGGCCGACTTTGCCGCCGATCTGCGCGCGCCGACGCCTACCGCGGCGGCCGAGCTTGCCAGCCCGCTGCGGCAGGAACTGCTGCTGCAACTGGGGCATCTGGCACGCCAACTGCAACACCACCTCGCACGCAAGCAGCACAGTGAAATGCAGCGGCTGGATTATCTGGGACGGCGACTGGTGCATCCGGCCGAACAGCTACGCCGCCAGCAGCTGGAGCTGGGGCAACTGACGCAGCGCTTGCGCCAAGCCGCGCGCACTCGCCTGACGCGGGAGCAATTGCGGGTCGCGCAGTTGAAGCAGCGGCTGGTGACGCCGCTGCACGTCATCCGGCGCGAGCAGCAAGCGCTGGGGTCGCTCAACGCACGCGCGCAGCGTGCGGTTCAAGGCGGACTGGTGCAACGCCAACTCAACCTGGCGCGTTTGGCCAGCAGCCTCGCCCACCTCAACCCCGAAGGCGTGCTGGCGCGCGGCTACAGCATCGTCCAACTGGAAAACGGCGTGGTGGTGCAGGATGCCGCGACGCTCAACGCGGGTGACAAGGTGGGCATCCGTTTCTATCGCGGTCAGGCCCGCGCCCAAGTCGAGTCGACGAGCGAGGAGTAGGAACGGCGTGGACGCCGCTCCTACAGTTTCAAATGGCGCTCCACCAGCACCGTCGCCTGCGCTTCCGCATCCTCCGCCAGACAATCCAGCGCCACCGCGTCGGGCCACGATCGCAGCCAGGTGAGCTGGCGCTTAGCGAGCTGGCGGGTGGCGGCAATGCCTTGCTCGCGTAGTTCGCCCAGACTCGTTTCGCCTTCGAGATAGGCCCACGCCTGGCGGTAACCGACTGCTCGCATGGCGGGCAGATCGGGCGTGAGTGCGTAGGTCCGGCGCAAGGTTTCCACTTCATCCAGCAGGCCGTCTGCGAGCATGACATCGAAGCGGTCGGCGATGCGCTGATGCAGCACGGCGCGATCCGACGGGATCAGCGCAAGCTGCAACACGCGATAGGGCAACTCGGATTGCACCCGGTCGAGCAGCGCCGACATGGGGGTGCCGGTGAGGCGAAAAATTTCCAGCGCGCGCCCGATGCGCTGCGAGTCGTTCGGCGCCAGCCGCGCCGCGGTGGCCGGATCGACCGCTGCCAGATCGCCGTGCAACGCGGGCCAGCCGCGGGCCGCCGCTTCCGCCTCCAGTTCCTTGCGCAGCGCCGCATCGGCACGCGGCAAATCGTCCAGCCCCCGCAGCAACGCGCGAAAATACAGCATGGTGCCGCCAACCAGCAACGGCACGTTGCCGCGCGCGACGATATCGGCCATCAGCTGCCGCGCGTCGTCGCAGAACGACGCCGCCGAATAGGCTTCAGTGGGGTTGCGGATATCCAGCAAGTGGTGCGGTGCGCGCGCCACCGTGGGGGCGTCGGGCTTGGCAGTGCCGATGTCCATGCCGCGATACACCAGCGCCGAATCGACGCTGATGATTTCGAGTGGGAAGCGTTCGACCAGGCTGACTGCCAGCGCGGTCTTGCCCGAAGCGGTCGGACCCATCAGGAAGATGGCGGGGGGATGGCTGGGAGCGGGCATGGGGGCCGATTATCCCCCAGCTTGGCGATGACGGCCGACGATCCGGCCCCTCGCGGCCAGATGAAGCGTAAAAATCAGGGTCTAGAGTAAAGGACAGAGCATCAGCGCAAGTCCCGCTCATTTATCCCGACAGGAGAATCCAGCCCATGAACATCGACGAACTCAAATCCGTGGCGAACGCCATTGTCGCGCCGCAGAAAGGCGTGCTGGCGGCAGACGAAAGTAACCCCACCATCAAGAAACGCTTCGATTCGATCCAGGTGGAATCGACCGAGGAGAATCGCCGGCGCTACCGCGAAATCCTGTTCACGGCCGACGGCATCGAACGCTACGTGGGCGGCGTCATCCTGTTCGACGAAACCCTGCGCCAGCACACGCGCGATGGCATTCCCTTCCCCCAATTGCTGTCGAGCCGGGGCATCGTCCCCGGCATCAAGGTCGACCAGGGCGCCAAGGCGCTTGCGCTCCGCCCCGGCGACCGGGTGACCGAAGGGCTGGACGGCCTGCGCGAGCGGCTTGCCGAATACAAGCTGCTGGGAGCGCAATTTGCCAAGTGGCGGGCAGTGATCGACATCGATGAACGCGATCTGCCGTCGGCGTTCGGCATCCGCGCCAATGCCCACGCGCTGGCACGCTACGCCGCGCTGTGCCAGGAAGCCGGGCTGGTGCCGATCGTGGAACCCGAAGTGTTGATGGACGGCGCCCATGGTATCGAGCGCTGCGAAGCGGTGACGGCGCAGGCGCTGGAAGCGGTGTTCGCCGAACTCGACGCCCATGGGGTGCTGTTCGAAGGCATGCTGCTGAAGCCGAACATGGTGATTGCCGGCAAGAAGTGTCCGCGCCAGGCCGGCGTGCAGGAAGTCGCCGAGGCCACCCTTCGTTGCCTGCGGCGTTACGTGCCGGCGGCGGTCCCGGGCATCGTATTCCTGTCCGGTGGCCAGAGCGCCGAGGACGCCACCGACCATCTGAACGCCATGAACGCGATGGGGCTGCAGCCGTGGCAGGTCAGCTTCTCCTACGGGCGGGCGCTGCAGGCGCCGGTGCTGGCCGCGTGGCAGGGTCAGGAAAGCAAGGCAGCGGCTGCGCAGCAGGCGCTGTTGACCCGTTGTCATCTCAATGGCCTTGCGCGTGACGGGAAATATGACCGGGCCATGGAACGCGCTGCATGAGCCGTTCAGCATTCCCGGGGAACAGCTCGACCCGCTATCGACATCCGGTTCCCGGCCTTGCCAGCCATCGGGTAAGGCCGGTTTGACGCATAGCCCGATACGATAAGTAATGGAAATCGCTAGCCAGCCATCCTGCGCCCCCGCGATAAAACGCGGCCGACCCCGGGCTGTCTTGGCTGTAGTCGCCAGATTTCTCGGCGCGGGGATGGCCATCGGCTTGGGTTTTCTTGCACCCATTCAAGCAACTGCGCAGACCGGCAGCGCCGATCGCCTGCTGGCGCTCGGCGTACTCGCGCACGATCGAGGCTTCGCCTCCGATCACCACGAGGACGGCGTGGATCTCAACCTGGAGAGGCTGTTTGCCCCGTTGAATCTGCGGGGCTCGCCGCGCCCGCACATCGGCGTCACCCTGAATTTCGTGGGGGATACCAGCATGGCCTATGCCGGTCTAAGTTTTCGTTACCGGGAAACGACAAACTGGTTTGTCGATCTTCTGCTCAGCGTGGCCGTGCACGACGGCCCGCTGCACAAGGACCCCGAAGGCTGCCAACGCTTCAGCGATTGCGGCTTCGGCATCCGCGTCATGCCACGCTTAGGACTGGAAGTCGGTTATCGCGTTAGCCCGGATGCGTTTATCACCCTACTCTACGACCACATGTCGCACAAGGGGATCATCGGCGGAGAAAACGAAGGGATCGATCATATCGGTCTGCGCTATAGCCGACCTTACTGAGCGCTGCACGTCCGAACACTCGATCGGCTGACTTCTCTCGCATTGCGCTATAGAAAACGGCCGCTATCGACGACAAATTGAGAAATTTTCACTTTCCCCTGAAGAAACCAAAAAAACATCCGTAAACGGGGGTTAACGGAAATTATCTGTCTGCTCAGCATGTACGAAGCCTCGCCTCCTGATTATGCAAAAATGCGCGCCACCACACCACGCCTTTTGAGCTGGGGCTTTGGCACCGTCACGGTCGTGATCATTTTCATCACTGCACTGAGTTTCTGGCGTGCAAGCATGGATCGCGAGGCAATGGATGAAATCGTTACCCAAAAGCAGACCGCGGTGGAAATGCTCTACCGCATGCAATTTACGGCCCGCGATCGGGTATTCGCCCTGTTCGGCGCTGTACATGCCCAGGATCCGTTCGTGCGCGATCAAGAAATCCAGCGTTTTTACGAACAAGGGACCGCTTTCAGCGCTGCACGGGCGCAATTATTGCAACTCCAGCTGGGAAAAATTGAGCGCGACTTGTTGGACCAGCAGGGCCGGCAGGCCATGCTAGTCATGCCGTTGGCGTATCGCGTGATCGAAACGCTTGAAGCTGGGCAACACGTCCAAGCCGAACACATGATGATCGACCATGTGGTGCCGGCGCAAAACAAGATGATCGATACGCTGACCGCCTTGCTGGAACAGCAGATTCTGGATACGCAAAAAAACGCGACGGTGGCGCGGGAAAACCAGAACCATTCCCGCGCATTGTTTCTGATAAGTGGTCTGATCGGCGTGCTGCTGACGTGGTGGGTTTCCATTCTGGTCGGCCGCAAGATCAATGGCTTGATTTCCAGCCTGACCAACACCAGCGAGCTTCTGAATGCATCGAACCTGGATCTGCGATTTCAGAAGCGTGCGCTGGATGAACACAATATCGTGAGCATCAGTGATGTGCAGGGCAACATCACTGCGGTGAATGACAAGTTTTGCGAGGTGAGCCAGTATTCGCGCGATGAGCTATTGGGCCAGAATCACCGCTTGCTGAAATCCGGCCTGCACCCGGATGCTTTCTATGAAGCGCTCTGGACGACCATCAGCGCCGGCAAAGTATGGCGCGGCGAAGTATGTAACCGTCGTAAGGATGGCACCTTGTATTGGGTCGCTTCCACGATTCTCCCTTTCCTTGGCGAAGACGGTTTGCCCTGCCGCTATGTCTCGGTTCGCACCAAGATTAGCGCGATCAAGGAGGCGCAACTCGTGCTCGAACGCAGCCGCCATGAGCTGGAGCAGCTGGTCCAGACGCGCACGGGGGAATTGGCCGAACGCGAGGAATTGCTGCACAGCATCACCAACGCGGCGCAGGATGCAGTGATATTGATTGACCGTGCCGGCACAGTGACCTACTGGAACCCCGCGGCAGAGCGCATGTTCGGATATACCGAACTTGAGATGGCCGGACAAAACCTGCATGACCTGGTTGCCCCAGAACGCTACCTCGAGCAGCATCGTGCACAGTTTTCAAATTATATCGAGTCGGGCGAAGGGCCGCTGATTGGCCGAACAGTCACAGTTCAGGCAAAACGCAGAAACGGCGAGGAGTTCCCTGTGGAAGTCGCCCTCTCCGCCGTCAAGCTGCGCGGGCAATGGTGCGCCGTGGGGATCGTCCGCGATGCGACCGAGCGCATGCAAATTGAAGAACGACTCAAGCATCTGGCCACGACCGATGTCCTGACAGGCATTCTCAACCGGCGTCGTTTCGACGAGGTGCTGGTGGATGAAATCCATCGCGCCGCGCGCTTCTCCAGTCCGCTATCACTCATTTTGTTCGATATCGATCACTTCAAGCGCATCAATGACACCTGCGGACACCAGGCAGGCGATCGAGCCCTGATCCAGCTAGCTTTGGCGGTCAGCGGCGCGATTCGGACGATAGATGTATTTGCCAGATGGGGCGGTGAAGAATTTGTCATTCTGGTACCCAGCTGTGATCTTAATGCCAGTCGGCTACTCGCTGAAAAGCTGCGCATGATGGTCGAAAAACAGCGCTTCGCCGATGCCGGGCAGGTGACATGCAGCTTCGGGGTTGTGGAGTACGCGCCTGGCGATGACGCAGACTCGTTAATCAAAAAGGTGGATCGGTGCCTTTATCATGCAAAAGCTTCCGGCCGCAACCGGGTAGAAACCAGTCTGACGACACCGGCCGCTGAGCCAGTTTGAGTGTTTGGAAGGATAATAATTGCTTCGTGACGCACGATCGAAGTTGACTGCTCAACGTCTGCATCCTTCAGGCACCAGATATTTCCAGGCCGTATGGCCTATCAGACCACCTGTCGGCAAAATCGGTTAACTGACCTCGTCAATCCAGGCCATCTGGATTGCTTCCAGAATTTTCTCGCCGGAATGCTCCGGGTCATCGTCGAATTCCGGCAACTCCATCACCCAGCCATGCAAATCTGTGAAACGGATGGTGCGCGGGTCGATTTCGGGATGCGCCTCGGAGAGTTCAATGGCGATGTCGAGAGAATCCGTCCACTTCATTTCAGTGCCCTTCCTTGACCATGTTGATGGTGTACTTGGGAATTTCGATCACCAGATCAACGCTGTTGACGCGTGCCTGGCACGACAGCCGCGACTGCGGTTCCAGCCCCCAGGCCTTGTCGAGCAGATCGTCTTCCTCTTCGGTGGACGCTTCCATCGAATTGAAGCCTTCGCGCACGATGACGTGGCAGGTGGTACAGGCGCAGGATTTTTCGCAGGCGTGCTCGATCTCGACGCCGTTGGCGAGCAGGGTATCGCATATGGTGTCGCCCGGCTTGGCTTCGATGACGGCGCCTTCGGGGCAGAGTTCAACGTGGGGCAGTACGATGAGTTGGGGCATGGTTTGAATGGGTTCGGTCAGTCAGGCGGCGTGGGCGTGTTGGCTGGACAGTGCCTTCAGCACGCCATCCCAGAATTGTAAGCGAGCGTTGACCGCAGCTTCAGCCGCGGCCTCGGCTTCGCGCCATTTCCCAGCGTCTTCACCGCACAGGGCGGCGAGCAGACGCAGTGACAGCGGCGCGTGGAAATCCTCGTCCAGGTGGACGTGGCGGTTGAGGTAGTAGTGGAAACTGGGCGCCTGCGCTTCGGTCACCGCCATACGCGACAGGAAGGCGCGGAACATGGACGGGATGACGTGCTCACGCCCCAGCGCCAGGGCTGCAGCAACAGCGTGCGGCTTGCTGCTGGCAAGAAAATCGAAGGTGGTGCGCGTAAACGCAGCCGAGGGCGCGGGTGCCATACCCGAAGCGAGCGCGGCATCGATGCCCTGCTCTGCCACGTGCTGCACGAAGCGTGCGGGGGTGTCGGCGTCGGCGCCGATTTCGCGCATGGCGGCAAGATACAGCTGGAAGTGGCTGGTATGGCCCTCGTGCCCCGGCAAGGCAACGTCGGTTTCTTCTTCCAGCACCAGTTCGTTGATGAAGCGCTGCACCGAAGCATCACCCTGCGGCGTCCACGGCCAGCGCGCGGGGGCGACTTCATTCTGCAGGTACTTGATCAGCGACATGAAGTCCCACACCGAATAGACGTGGTGCTGCATGAATACGCGTAGATCGTCCAGCGTCTGCACGGCGGCGTAGATCGGGTGGGCTTCAAGCTTCACCCGCAGGGATTCGATGAATGCGTCGTTCAGCATGAGAACGCTTGCCCGCTCAACCAAAGGTTTCCAGTTTCTGCCCGGCCATGGCACGCCGCACGTTCTGGTCCATGCGCCGCTGAGCAAATTCGGTGGTGGCGGCATTCAGCGCTTCGATGCCGCGCTTGATGGCCAGGTGGTGATTAGAAGCGACATCGGGGTCCGCGATCAGCTTTTCAAGGTCGGCGATGCTGGCTTCGATCGCAGCGGTTTCGGCCGCATCGAGCAGCGCACGATCTTCCGCCATGGCGGCGCGGGTCGCGGCGATCAGGCCCTGCGCGTCGACGATCTGCTCGTTCAATGCACGCGCATACATGTCATCCTTGGCATGGGTGAAGGCGTCCTTCAGCATGCGGGTGATCTCGTCGTCGCCCAGGCCGTAGGACGGTTTGACCTGCACGCTGGCCTCGACGCCACTGCTCTGCTCGCGTGCCGCCACCGACAGCAGACCGTCGGCGTCGACCTGGAAGGTGACGCGGATGCGCGCCGCGCCCGCCACCATCGGCGGAATCCCGCGCAACTCGAAGCGCGCCAGCGAGCGGCAGTCGGACGCCAGTTCGCGCTCGCCCTGCAGCACGTGTACGCTCATCGCGGTCTGACCGTCCTTGAAGGTGGTGAACTCCTGCGCGCGCGCGGTGGGAATGGTGGTGTTGCGCGGAATGACTTTTTCGGTCAGTCCGCCCATGGTTTCCAGACCCAGCGACA
>JBPPMF010000007.1:0-3757 GCA_051305915.1 Thiobacillus sp.
GTGTTGATGACGGTGGTTTTGTGGTAATTGCGGCAGCGTCGAGACCGATTTGCCAGCGCATGCGTTGAATGTCGTCTTTGATGTCGCGCACGACTTCCAGGGCTTGCTTGGCGTCGAGGGCGGCGGTGGATGCTTTTTCAGCGGCTTTTTCAGCGGCTGACGATGCGGAGGCAATGTCAGCTTTGATGCTGAACAATCCGCCGACAATCACTGCGGTGCCGACGATGACGCTGCCGATGACTGCCCAGGTGGTGATCACCTTGCCGTCAGGCTTCAAAGTGAAATTTTTAGTGGGGGTTGATTCACTCACGGGACACCTTCTGCACAGCATCAGCCTCTGCCTGCCAGTCGCGGGACCAGCGGGGGACAAGGGGGACGACGCCAGATGGTTCCTCGCCAATGTTGATGCGGGCAATCTGCGCCGCCTGCCACTCACGCTCCGTCATGGGAGGCTTGCCGGTTGCGCGATCTGCCCCCTCCACATGCGCCCAGGACGGATCGGCACGGTGAATGGTCAGCAAGTTTCCATCGTGCTCATGATGCCAGCGACCACGGAACCACCTCGGCGTCACACGGTCCCAGAATTCGACATCAGGATACCCAGCCGACAGCGGCTTGAGACCGCCAGCGGCGAAGAATGCAGAGCGACGAACAAGCGCACCATGCTGCACCGACGATGACCGCACGCGCATCGCATCGCCAGTCCACTGCAGCATCTTGCGGAAGCGAGCCACCGGAACTTTGCTGTTTGACAGCAAGTCAAAGGTTTGCAGGAGCGCAGTCAAAGCCGTCAGCGTCTGAGGCAAAAACAAGTCGTCATCATCGCAGCGCAGTACCAATTCATTTCCTGCCGCTTGATACAGCGCATTGATCTTGTGACCAAACGTGGGGAACGTCGGTTGGTTGATGATGCGGACACCAGGAACGCTGCACGTCAGCGTCTGCAAGTCGCAGTCATTCGATATGACAAGCTCCGCTTTCCCGTCGTACGTCAGGCGGCGGAAGCATTCCACCACCTCACACAGCAATGCTGTGCGGGCGAAGGTCGGAACAATGATGCTGATGGGCTGGCTCATGGATCGCTCACCGCCCACACGCTGGCTGTGGTTGGATCTGCACCAGCGTTGCAGCCGAATGCTGCTGTGACTTCAATAGACGTCGTGCCCGGTGGAATGACAACGGTGTCAGTACCGTTTTCCATGCAGGCTGAGACGTAGGGTGCGCCGCCGTCAATGACGACGGTGAAGGTAACACCCTCACCGTTGACCGGCGACGATCCGGTGGTGGTAGCTTGCAGGAAAAGCGTACCACCGTCGCTGCCTGGAACCCACGACGCGGGTGGAGCCTGCGGCGGAAAGCTCCATGATCCGGCAGCTGGGACGAATAAGGTACGCACATGACACCGACCGGATCAGCCGGAACCCATCGGCTGCGTGCTGATGGTCACTGACAGGTCAACACCGGCTGAATTGGTGTCGGTGGTGATGAGCAGTTGATCGCCTGGGATGAAGAGTGAGGTTTCATCACCGTCAGCATCAACCTCAGCACGTGTCGAACTGGACGCCAGCGCCGACAGACCAGCAACCGTCGCCGTCACACCCGCACGAATGCGCTTGACCGTGACGTTGACCGTTCCTGACGCCAGGATGGTGGCGAGGCTTTTCACCTGGAAGTAGTTGGTGACGTAGGCGATCAGCTTGTAATTCTGATCGGCAACGGTTTCAATCAGGATGTCAACCGGTTGTTTGCCAGCAATGCGATGCTGTGCACGTTGCAGCGGGTTGGAGAGTTGCGATTGCATGGGGGCTTCCTTGTGAAATCAACCTGGGGAAAGTAAGGCGGTCAGCGATCAGCGACGACGCTTGCCCATGAACTTGCGCAGCAGGAAGAAACCGCCGACCACAACACCCGCGAGCATGACATACGCCATCGGGTTGGTCCGGCGCGTCGCCTGCGTCACGTTGTAGACTGGTGCCGGTCGGGCAGCGTTGGCTGCCGCTTTCTTCGCAGCTTCTGCCGCTGCAATCTTGGCGTAGGCATCAGCACCAGTGTTCACCGCAGTGACGAATGGCGTCAAGTCCAGGCCCATACCATCGTCATGATCGTAGTTGTAGTGGTACATGGGGTGATCCTCTCAGGATTCAAACGCGGAAGCGTGCCGCATCGGTGGGAATGGGTTTGGTATCTGGCCACATGATGCCAGTTGCCAGGAAGGCGATTGACTGCGCCAATGCTCCGGCTGTCGATCCGCGAGTAGCGGTGAATGTCACCTTGCTTGCTCCCAGCGGCAGACGAATGAACGTCGGCATGAGATTCTGCACACTGCCACGCTGCGTCGTCCACGATCCCTGGCCATTGCTGACAAACGGACCTTGGTTGATGTTGAGCGCAAACGTAATGTTGCCGGTGTACTCATAGTCCGGCGTCCCGCGAACGGTCACACCCATGGCAAGGATCATACCGACATAGGACGACAGCAGACTAGACGACGCCACGGTGACAGCCGATTGAGCAGCGGCAGCAAGTGTGCCCTGTCCGTCGAGAATGAACGGCAACACCTTGTTTGGGTCGACGTTTGGCGGCAAAAAATGGACGGTGCCGATCACGGTGTGACCCCACTCCAGGACGGTGGTGGTACGGATCAGCAGCCGAGTGATTGACCCGGTGCCGGGATTTCACGGTAGCCCCAAAAGGTCAGCTTCACCGCGTTGGCGACGGCTCCAAAGTCGTTGGTCAGGTCAACGCGAACGGTCTCGTTGCCACGCATCACCAGCGGAATCGGGAACAGACCTGGACGGTCCAGCGGTCCAAGCAGCGTTTCGCTGCTGATGGCGCTCTGGAACAAACCACCACCAAGGTCGGACGGGGTAAGCTGCATCAGGAATGGTCCGGTGCTGACGAAACCAATGTGCGTCAAGACGGAAATTTGCCCAGGGTAGCCGACAATGTTGGCTTGCACCTGACCGGCTGATGCAGCCAGCGTCCCAAGACCACCCGACGTGAAAAACAGCGGATAGGCGAAAAGGCGGCGGAAGGATTGCTTGGCTGCGGGATTCATGGCGTATGCCCTGGGGTTGGGGCCGAATGATCACTGCAAAATGCAGCCATCGGGCGGTTGCAGCAGCGTCGGACGGTTTGACCCGTCCGGCGCTGCAACACTGTCAGATGGAATTCATCAGATGGTGTTACGGACGAAGACACCATCCAGCGCCACATAGCACCGGCGGGTGGCAGCCAGCGTCATGCTGGTGCACTTGCAGACCACGCTGAACGGCTGCAGGGTGCGCAGGACCACCGGACGCGTGAAGCGGTAGGTGTTGCCCAGCGCCGCAATGCCGTTGTTGGCGCACTGCAGACCGGTGCTGAGTGCAGCGGTCGTGCCAGGGACGTCTTCTGCGGTCGCGCCGATGCCACCTGGGAAGAACTTGGCGAGGGCTTCGACGTACTTCTTGCTGTTTTCCAGCGCCAGGGTGATGGTAATATTTTCCAGCAACGCCAGCATGTCCGACAGCGTGGTGCCGCTCGCCGGGGCAAAGCGCAGGCTCCGCACCAAGAACGCTTGACCAGCCGGGAACGAACCTTGACCGGTGAAGTTGCTGTTGAGCAGGTTGGTGGTCGGGGTCTGGAACAGCGTGGAATCCTGCGTGGTCGCAGTCGCCAGCGAGAAGCTGTCGTAGAACGTGTAGTCCAACACTTCCTTGAAGCCGGGGAGACCGGTTTCCAGGAGGGCAGCCTGCACCGCACGGTCGTACGAGGC
>JBPPMF010000010.1:0-16013 GCA_051305915.1 Thiobacillus sp.
ACTGGCCGTGCCGTTGGTGGTGGCCATCTCCACGACGCTGGGGGCCCGCAACGGTCTTTTGGTGCGGGACCGGCGTGGGCTCGAGGAGGCCCGCAACCTCGACACTGTGATTTTCGACAAGACAGGAACGCTGACGCTCGGCGAGTTCCGGGTCGTGGCCATGTCCGTTGCGGAAGGACTGGCGGAGGACGAAGCGCTTCGCATTGCGTCGGGCATCGAATCGGAGTCCGAGCACCCGATCGCTCGGGGCATTGTGAAGACCGCGGAGGACAAAGGCATAGAGGTTCCTGCCGCCGAAGGCTTCCGCGCCCTCACCGGCAAGGGCGTGGCGGCCATGATCGGAGGCACCGAGTACCACATGGGCGGCCCGGCGCTCCTCAAGGCGGAGAAGGTCCAGGTGCCACCGGTGCTTCAGGAGGCGGCCGAGGCTGCGGCCAGCCGAGGCCAGGCAGCAATCTATCTCGTCCGCGCCGACAAGGCCCTGGCCGTGTTCGCCGTGGCGGACGCGATCCGCGAAGAGAGCCGCGAAGCTATCGCGGCACTGCACGAACGGGGGATCCAGGTCGCCATGCTGACGGGCGACGCGCAGGCCGTGGCCGATGCTGTTGCCAAGGAACTCGGCATCGACACCGTATTCGCGGAAGTGCTGCCCGACGACAAGGCCAACAAGGTCCGCGAGCTTCAGGCCCAAGGGAAGAAAGTTGCGATGATCGGCGACGGCGTGAACGACGCACCGGCCCTGGCCACGGCCGATATCGGGATTGCCATTGGCGCGGGGGCCGACGTCGCCGTCGAGGCCGGGCATATCGTGCTCGTGAGGTCCGACCCTCGCGACATACCTCGGATCATTAGCCTGAGCAGGGCCACGTACCGGAAGATGATCCAGAATCTCTGGTGGGCGGCAGGCTATAACATCTTTGCGATTCCGCTGGCCGCCGGCGTGCTTGCGCCATGGGGCATCCTGCTCACCCCGGCCGTGGGCGCAGTGCTCATGTCGGCGAGCACGGTGGTGGTGGCGATCAACGCGCAACTGCTGAAGCGGGTCAAACTATGAGCCCGTCCGTGAGCTATCTTTAGAAGTTGATAATCGTCGTGACTTGCCGTAACGATACGCGGCAATCCCTATAAACAGGAGGTAATGATCATGATGCAAGGTGACTGGATGGGGGGCTGGGGAACCGGGTATATGAGCGGGTGGGGCGGATTATGGATGGTGCTGATCGTGGTCCTGGTCATTGCCGGGATTGTTGTGATCATGCGTAAAAAGTAATGATCATGATTTAAATGCTTTAGCTCGGTCTTTCACCACCTTGTCACACCCCATACACACTGGCGGTCCCGCTGGTTTGTTTACAAAGCTCGCAGCACATCACCAGTCAAGGATGCCTCAACTTAATGCTTCAGGAGAAATCCCCATGCGTCTTCCCATGATCTGCACGATTCGCACCGCAACGCATGGCCAGGTTGGTTTACGTCTTAGAACGGAGTGGCCGGCGCGGTTACGGCGCGGTTTTGTCATTACCTGGAAGATGTTGAGGTGGTGAATTTGGCGGTCAAACAACATTAGCAGGCTGCAGTCCATTGGCTCAAAGGTGCCTGCGTGCACCAAGGCCAAGCTGAAAACCGCAGCTACCGAGCATGCCCCGACTTGAACAAACCCCGGATCGAGTCATGTCCTACCTCCAAGATCCGCACGTCAGATATGCCGCATGAAACTTTTTGTGGGCCGGATCAATAATAAATGTCCGGACCCATCGGTCTCTTGAGTAACTGGTTGTGCCTGTGGCGCCGGAAGCGTCAGCGGCAAAATCCCCCGCCCAACCCGATGCTCGAACTGGAATGAGCGTATCTTTGTCCCGCATGCCAACAAGTCGGACCACAAGAAGGAAAGCGTGATGACAGACTCATCAAGAGCTGACAGTGCTGATGTGCCATTCAACGCGCTGGTACCTTTTCTGCTGGTTGCTTTTGGCCTGGCCTGGGGAATCCTGGCCTTGTTCATCTTTCACAATGACCAGATGACTGCGCTGTTTGGCGCATTGACCGGTCAGCATCCGCTCTTTTTCCTGGCGGTGTATGCACCGGCAATCGCGGCCTTCATGGTTGTCCTCTACTACGGTGGCGCCGGGGGCTTGCGGCGCTACCTGGCCAGGCTGTTGCTCTGGCGCTGCTCGCCGGCTTGGTATGCCTTCTTGATTATTGGTATTCCACTGCTTTTTTTCGGCGGGTCGGCGATGAAGGGAAACCTTTTCGCTGAGCCGTTTCCGTTTTCTTCATTTCAGGCGCTGGGCGCTGCGATGCTGATGATGGCCTTCAAGGGCCCGGTCGAGGAGTTCGGCTGGCGCGGGCTGGCCTTGCCTCTGATGCAACGGAAGCTGGCGCCGATATGGGCGGGGCTGATTCTTGGCGTTATCTGGGGCTTGTGGCACTTTCCTGCATTCCTGTTGAGCGGGACGCCGCAAAGCGCCTGGTCGTTCACCCCGTTTTTTGTCGGCTCGGTTGCCGTCAGCGTGATCGTGACGCAACTATTCAACGCCTCTCGCGGCAGCATCCTGCTCCCTGCGTTGTTTCATTTTCAGCTTGTCAATCCCATCTGGCCGGATGCGCAGCCTTACGACACGTTATTTTTTGTAGCTGCGGCGCTCATAGTTGTCTGGTTGAATCGAGAGGTTATGCTCAACAGAGACTGGGGCGTGACGGAGGTCATTCCTCAGCCGCGTGCTACTTAGGGTGGCAGGAGTCTCTCGTGTTGCTCGCGAAGCTCGTCGAAGCCCAGATCCTTGAGTAGTGGCTACTTTCCGGGGGCTACCCGAAAAGGCAGCTCCGGCCAGGAAAGAACGCCAGGGTGATCGCCACGGCTTGAAACACCGCCTCAGCAGGTAACGCCTTCAGTGTGACCGAAGCCTTCCGGCGCAAGCGTCCCGATCTTGAGCAATCCGGTGATCTCGGCAGCGGGTCTCGGCTTGCTGAACAGATATCCCTGTGCGTAGTCGCAGCCGAGCTGATGCAGCAGGGCAAGCTGCTCCGGCGTTTCAACCCCTTCTGCGATGGTCTTGAGCTTGAGGCTTTGTGCCAGCGCGATGATGGCGCGCACGATAGCGGCGCTGCTTTCGGATTTGCCCAGCATGCCGACAAAACTCTGGTCGATTTTGAGCACATGCACCGGCAGTTTTTGCAGGTAGCTCAGCGATGAGTAGCCGGTACCGAAGTCGTCAATGTAAATGGTGAAGTTCCGCTCTTTGAGTATTTCGAGCTGGGCAATGGTCATTTCAATGTTGTCCATCAACTCGCTTTCCGTCAGTTCGATGGCAAGTTGATTCTGCCCCTGTGGCGTAGTGGCGTTGGCGGTGCTGCACAGCCGTTCGATGAAGTCGGCGTCGCGCAATTGATGAAACGAAACGTTGATTGTGACGCGAATCTCGTTTAATCCGAGCTCGCGCCATGCATCGATTTGTCGGCAGGCGGTACGCAGTACCCAGTCCCCAAGCGGCATGATCAGGCCGCTTTGCTCGGCGACGGGAATAAAACGCATCGGTGAAACGGCGCCGAATTCCGGGCTGTTCCAGCGCGCGAGCGCTTCCAGGCTGACGATGCGGTGCGAAACGATATCCACAACCGGTTGGTAGTGCAGCTCGAGCTCGCGGTCTTCCGCAATTGCATGCCGCAGCGCTTGCTCAAGCTGTTCCCGTTCTTTTGCAACCTGCTGGATATCGGACGAATAGAAGTTGACCGAATGAAGCCCGGCGTCTTTCCTGCTGGTGCAGGCTAATGTTGCATTTCCAAGAAGACTCGTCGCATCCTCGCCGTCGCCCGGGTAAATGGCCACCCCTCCGCGCATAACCAGATGAATGTCCTGCTCGGCGCAGTGCACGACGGAGGGGATTGCTGAAACCAGGAATCGGGCGAGACGGATGGCATCCTGTATTGACGCCATATCGCTGAGAACAATCGCGAACTCATCGCCTTCGAGGCGGGCAACTGTATCGCCCTCGCGTACCTGCCCAAGCAAGTGCTTCGCGACGATGTTCAAGGTTTCATCGGCAACATGGTTGCCATAAATGCCGACCACACGGCGGAATCCCGTGATATTGACCACGATCGCGCCGACGTAGCGGTGGTGGGGTTTTGCACGCGCAATCGCCTGCTGCAGGCGGTCTTCGCAAAGCTTGCGGTTCGGCAGGCCGGTAAGCGAATCATGGTAAAGCATGTGTGCGATGCGCTGGTCTTTGTCGATGTATTCGAGACCAAGCGAAATATCGGCCGCGAGTTCCAGAAACAGATCGGTTTCCGGGGCTTCAAAAAAATGCGCCTCGTCGGCATAAAGACCAAGAATCCCGATGACGTGGCCTTCGCGGCGCAGCGGAAAGATTGCAACAGAGCGAAAGCCATATGCAAGCGCCTGCCCGAGCCAGGGCGCGTGGGCTTGCTCGTGCCCCACCTCGTTGTGGATGACGGGACGATCCTCGAGTGCCGCCACAGTACAAGGATAGCGTTCGCTCGCGGCTCCGACGCAAAGGTCGTGCAGATAGCCCTCGCCCTCGCCATGCCAGGCGGACTTCTCCAATTTACCCGTCGCGGCATCGATCAGCCCGATCCAGGCAAATCGCAATTCCCCGCGTTGCACTGCGATCTGACAAGCTTCGCGCAACAACGCATCGCGTTCCCGAATTCGCATGATGGCGCCATTGATGCCGCTGAGTACCGCGTGAATACGGCTGAGACGCTGAATCTGGCCGTGGTCTTTTTGCAGCGTTTCGCCCATTTGGTTAAATTCGGCGGCGAGATGCGCAATTTCATCGTTGCCACGGATCCTGGCGCGCGCGCTGAAGTCGCCGCGGCCCATCTGCCGTGTGGACGTGGTGAGGATGCGTGTACGCTTCAGAATCAGGGCTTCACTGCCAAACCAGGCGAGCAGCATGATTGCGAGGAAGGTGGCGCTGAAAAATGCAATGCGGGGCAGCAGTTCCGCATTGAGTGCGGCGTCGAGCTCCCCGGAGGGGATACCGACCATGATGTAGCCGTGGCTGTCGGAGGACGAATCCAGGCTGGCCAAGGCGTAGATCCGTTGCACGCCGTCCACGCCACGCCCCTCCTTGATCGTTTCGCCCAGTTTGCTCGCGATGAATTGCCCTGCGATGGGGACATCCTTTTCCAGGTTGACGCCGGTCCAATGCCCCTTCGGATCGGGGGCGCGCGCAAGGATGACGCCATGGCGATCGATGACCGTAACGGCCGAGCCGGGCGGCAGTTCCGACAGCGGGAGAAACTGTCTGAGCCAGTCCAGGTTCAGCGCGGCATACACGACGCTCTGCACCTGCTGCTCGGCATTCAGGAGGGGTTGTGCAATGACCAGAACCGGTTTCTTCACAAAACGGCCGACCTGATAGTCGCCCACGCTCAAGCGCCTGGTTTGCATGGCAGCCTGGAAGTAGGCACGGTCGGCGAGATTGACCGGCGCATCCGGGCGCACGCCGCTACAAGCCACGTCGCCATTGGTGCGTATGACCCCGAAGTTGGCATAGTTCAGGTTGCCGAACAGCAACTCTTCCAGCAACGTATTGCAGTCCTGCGTCTTAAGTTCGCGCACCTGCGGCATTTCGGCCATCAGGTTCAGCAACCGCTGCGTTTCGGCGACACGTGAACCATGGTAATTGACAGCGAAGCGAGCAAACGTCAGCGCAGATTGCTGAGCATCGGCCTTCAGGTGCCGATGCTGGTCGATGGCCGTATCGACGATGACTGCCAGTGCCGGAAGGGTGGCGATCAGTACAAGCAGCATCAAGCGAATGCGCAATGTCATTGTCCATTTACCGCTATTTCCTGTTTTGTTCCCGTCCTTGTATGGATTTATCTGGTTTTCGAACATGGTCAACACTCAGGCGCGCACTCCAATTGTTTACATCAGGTTGTGGTCACTTAACGGTACATTTTGACTAATATTGAATGTGGCCGTTGATACAGTAGATCCAGATTACCGGCAGCCCGTCATCGTCTATATTTCAGTACGATAAAACGCTCGGTCAACACGAACCGCGCGAGGTTCCGGAGTGGGGGGCTCCGCAAGGAGGTGTCCCATGTTGAATAAAGTCACTACCGCCGCGAGTCCGCAGAATGTGTGGGAACGGCTGTTGCGCAGCGAGCCGATGTTCATCCTGGATGTTCGCAACCGTGACGAGTTCGAACGCTGGCGAGTGGAAGGTCCGCATCCTGTTCCTACGGTCAATATTCCCTATTTCGAACTGCTCGACCTGGAAGGCGAGGAGGACGATGTCACTGAAGCAGTGATGCGCGGGGTGCAGGCACAGCTGATGGAACAGCTGCCGCGTGACCGGCCCATTCTCGCCGTCTGCGCCGAGGGCACTACCTCCAATTACGTGGCAGAAGGGCTGCGCCGCCTGGATTTCGATGCGCTGAACATGGAAGGCGGGATGGAGGCCTGGGGCAACTACTACGCCTGGCGCCCGGTGGTGGAGACCGAGCGCTTTTCGCTGTTCCAGATGGTGCGCCCGGCGCGCGGCTGCCTGAGCCACGTGCTGGTGAGCGAGCATCGCGCCGCGGTGTTCGACCCCGGCCGCCACATCGAGCACTATCACGAACTGGCCGCCGCCGTGGACGCGCGGATCGAGCGGGTGCTGGATACCCACCTGCATGCCGACCACTTGAGCGGCGGGCCGGCGCTGGGACAGGGCGACCACATTCCCTACCACCTGCATCCCTATGACGCGATCCACCCGATGGACATGCTGCCCGCCCGCATCGCGTATCGCCCGCTGGAGGCGGAGCAGACGTTTTGGGTCGGTTCGGCCGAGATCAAGGTGCTGCATTTTCCCGGCCATACGCTGGGGATGGTCGCTTTCCTCATCGAGGATCGCTATCTGTTGAGCGGCGACAGCCTGTTCCTGGAGTCGATCGCCCGCCCGGACCTGGGCGGCAAGGCCGAAGCCTGGGCGCCGCTGCTCTACGCTTCGCTGATGCGGATGTCCCAGCTTCCGGCCGAGACCATGGTGCTGCCGGCCCATTTCAGCGACATCACGACAGCCGATGACAAAGGCGTTTTCCACGCCACGCTGGGCGATCTGAAGCATCGCAATCCGGGCCTGCTCAAGCTGGCCGAGGGCGAGGCGGCCTTCACCGACTACATCCTGACGAACCTGCCCGAGTTTCCTGAGGCCTATGTCGAGATCAAGCGGGCCAATGCCGGGCTGGCAAGCCCGGATGAGCACGCGGCGCAGGAACTGGAGCTGGGCAAAAATATCTGCGCGGTGGGGAAAGCGCAGGGCGGGGCTTCGGGCTAGCGCGCATTCGGCCGGTTACCTGCCGGGTCTTGCTGGGCTGAACGTCCCGGAAAACCGGCTCAGCAGGTGACGAATTCGGTGTGTCCGAAGCCGGTGTTGGTCCAGCAGCGCCACTGGTTTCTGATCGCGTCGTCCATCGGTGTCTTCATGATTGCGTGGGATTTACTAAGCTTAGTCAAACGATCCGCACACCCCGCCGCGGATATGGATTGCACAGGCGGGGTTCCACGTTGTTTTTTTCAAGGAGCAGCACATGAACGCAATGCAACGCACCACCCTGACATTCGCCCTGGGCGTGGCACTGGCCCAGCCCGTGATGGCCCAAGACGCCGCCACGGACGAGCACAGCGCTCACCATCCTGACCCGGCTGCTGCAGCGGCGAACACGACGCAGCCCACTGAGATCCCGACCGTAGCCGGCATGCTGTCCCTGCGCGAACGCATGCAGGAAATGCGCCGCACCCGCGACCCCGCCCAGCACCTTCAGATGATGGAAGAACAGATGAAACAGATGGAGACCGTGATGAAGGACATGGATACCGCCTGTCCCAAGACTGCCGGCCAGAAGCCAGGCGGAATGGGCATGATGGGCGGCAAGGGCGGAATGGGCATGATGGGCGGCGGCATGGGCAAGAAAGGCCACGGCATGGGCGGAGGCATGCACGGAGGCATGGGCGGCATGGGCGGCATGGGCGGAGGCATGGGCGGCATGAGCATGCATGGCGGCGGCATGGGCATGTCCGGCGGCGGCGACACGATGGCGAGGCGCATGGAGATGCTGGAAAAACGCATGGACATGATGCTGATGATATTGATGACGCGGTGATGAAGAGGGACAGGGACAAGCCGCATGCCTGGATTAGATCACTACGGCATGGGATGGGGGATGACTGGCGCACGAAATAGCTGCCGCAGAACGCCTGCTAGATTGTTAGTTGTCATCCAGCGATGAAGGAGACGTGGCGGCGCGGCAGGCTGGGCATTTGCATCTATTCTGAGAAATAGCCCACACGGGCGGGGAGAGTGACCGTGCTGCAGCGCGGAATGAAATGCCTATGGAAGAAGATCCGCTTTGGTACAAGGACGCCATCATCTACGAGTTGCACGTCAAGGCTTTCTGCGACGGCAACGGGGATGGCGTGGGCGATTTCCCCGGCCTGATCGCCAGGCTCGATTACCTGCAGGAGCTTGGCGTGAACACGCTGTGGCTGCTGCCGTTCTACCCCTCGCCGGGACTCGATGACGGCTACGACATTTCCGACTATCACAACGTCCACCCCGACTTCGGCGAGATGGCGGATTTCCGCAGCTTCATCGACGAAGCCCACCGCCGCGACCTGCGCGTGATCACCGAACTGGTGATCAATCACACCTCGGACCAGCATCCATGGTTCCAGGCGGCGCGGCGCGCGCCGGCCGGCTCGACCAAGCGCGACTATTACGTGTGGAGCGACAGCGACGCGAAGTACGCCGGCACCCGCATCATTTTCACTGATACCGAAAAATCCAACTGGACCTGGGACGAGGAGGCGCAGGCCTATTACTGGCACCGCTTTTTCTCGCACCAGCCTGACCTCAATTTCGCCAATCCGCATGTGTTCACGGCGCTGATGCACGCGATGCGCTTCTGGTTCGACGCCGGCGTGGACGGCATGCGGCTGGATGCGGTGCCTTATCTGTGCGAGCGCGAGGGCACCAGCAACGAAAACCTGGCGGAGACGCATGCGGTGATCAGGCAAATGCGCGCCGAACTCGACCGCCACTACACAAACCGCATGTTTCTGGCCGAGGCGAACCAATGGCCGGAGGACGTGCGCGTGTATTTCGGCGACGGCGACGAGTGCCACATGGCCTATCACTTTCCGCTGATGCCGCGCATGTACATGGCGATGGCGCAGGAGGACCGCCATCCGATCGTCGAGATCATGGAGCAGACGCCGGACATTCCGGACAGCTGCCAGTGGGCGGTGTTTCTGCGCAACCACGACGAGCTGACGCTGGAGATGGTGACCGACCGCGAGCGGGACTATCTCTACCAGACGTATGCCAGCGACCCGCAGGCGCGCCTCAATCTCGGCATCCGCCGCCGCCTTTCGCCCCTGCTGGACAACGATCGCCATCGCATCGAGCTGATGAATCTGCTGCTGATGACGATGCCGGGATCGCCGATCCTGTATTACGGCGACGAAATCGGCATGGGCGACAACATCCGGCTGGGCGACCGCAACGGCGTGCGCACACCGATGCAATGGGACGGCGGCGCCAATGGTGGATTTTCCACTGCCGATCCGGCGCAACTTTTCCTGCCGCCGATCGACGATCCCGTCTACGGCTTTGCCGCGGTGAACGTCGAGGCACAACAGCGCAACCTGTACTCGCTGCTCAACTGGACTCGGCGGTTGATCGCCATGCGGCGCGCGCATCGGTCTTTCGGCCGTGGCACGCTGCGCTTCCTGCGGCCGGGCAACCGCAAAATCCTCGCCTACCTGCGCGAACACGAGGACGAGACGATCCTGTGCGTGGCCAATCTGTCGCGCACGCCGCAGGCGGTGGAACTGGACCTGTCCGTCTTCCGCGAGCGGGTACCGGTGGAGTTGATGGGCCGCAGCCGCTTTCCCCCCATCGGCGATCTGCCGTACCTGCTCACCCTCAGCGGCCACGGTTTCTATGCTTTCCGTCTGGCCGCAGACGTGGAAGCACCTGCCTGGCATGAGGAACGTCCGGTGCCGCCGGACCTGCCGGTGCTGGTGCTGGTGGACAGCGGCTGGCGCACTCTCTTCTCCGACGCGGAAGACGGCGAGGGGGTCAACCAGCTGATGGTGCGGCGCGCGCGCGAACAGCTCGAGCGGCAGATCGTTCCGCGCTACTTCCGGGGGCAGCCGTGGTTCGCCGACCCCGATGCCGTCGCCGAAAAATTCGTCTTCGGCGCGATGCGCGAATGGTCCACCGATGACGGCAACTGGCTGCTGGCGACGGTCTCGGTCAAGCTCGCCAACACCGGGGATCGCCACTTCGCCATCCCGCTGGCGCTGGCCTGGGAAGACGAGGACGAAGGCCGCATCGCCACGTTGTTGCACGCCACCCTGGCCAAGGTGCGGCGGCGCGCGCGAGTCGGCGTGCTGTACGACGCCTTCTGGGATGCCCGCTTTTGCTGCGCCGTGGTGTCGGCGATGGAGCAGGGCGAGTCGCTCGATTTTGGTGCGGGCTCGATGGTGTTCAACACGACCGACACCTTCCCGGGCTTTGCCTGCCCGATCGGGTCCGGAGTCGTCAGGCACGAGGTGTCCGAGCACGGACGCCTGCGGGTGAACCTTGACGACCAGCTGGTGCTGAAGAGCTATCGTTGGCTGCTGGAAGGAATACACCCGGAACTGGAAATGTCGCGTTTCCTGACCGCGACGGCGAAGTTTCCCCATGTGCCGCAACTGGCCGGCACGGTGGAATACGCCCCCGCGCGCGGGCAGCCTTCGACGCTGGCGATCCTCGAGCGCTATGCGCCAAACCAGGGCAATGCCTGGGCGTATACGCTGGACTATCTGGCGCGCCACCTGGACGCGTACCGCGCCAGCTCCGAGCAGCTGCCGGATGACCGCCACACCGCCTACCTGGCGCTGATGAAAACGCTCGGCCTGCGCACCGCGCAATTCCACCAGGCATTGGCCATGCCCGGCGAGACAGGCGCCTTCGGCAGCGAGCCTGTCAGTCCGGTGGACATCGTCGACTGGGTCAACACGGTGCGGCATGAGATGGAGGCGATGTTCGATTTGCTGGAGCAGGCCCTGCCGCGCCTGCCCGACACGGCGCAGAGCCTCGAGCGCAACCTGCGCGCGTCGCGCCCGCGGCTTTACCGGCGCATTCTGCGGGCGTCCGGGGTGCGGCTGAATGCGATGAAGACGCGCTACCACGGTAACTATCACCTCGGCCAGGTCTGGCTGATCAACAACGATTTTCTGATCGCCAACTACGGCGGAGGGCGAGGACGCAGCTGGGCCGAGCGCCGCCGCAAGCACACGCCGCTGCAGGATGTGGCGGGGATGCTGCTCTCGCTCAGCGAAGTCGGAGCTGCCGCGCTGGAGGATGCGGCCGCCGATTCGACCGAGGCAGGCGCGGCGCTACAGCATCATATAGACAGCTGGGAGCGTAACGCACACCGGGCATTCTTCCGGAGCTACCGCAAGGCGATGACCGGGCATCCGTCGTATCCGGCCGATGCCGCGGAAGTCGAGGCGCTGATGACGCTGTTCCTCGCCGAAAAAGCGATCGCGAAGGTGAGCAGCGCACTCGCCGAGCACTCGGCTGGCGTCGGCGCTGCGATGCGAAACCTGATCCAGGTGGCGCAGCGATGAGGGGAGCCTGGATTTGACAATACGGCAGCACGGCATGCCATTTGGAACTCGGATCACACCGGACGGCGTGCTGTTCCGCCTGTGGGCGCCCGGCTGCGAACGGGTGAGCCTGTGCATCGAGGAGCGGCCGCACGAACCGGTGCTGCCGATGGTCGCGTGCGGCGACGGCTGGTTCGAGTTGACCGTTCCCGAAGCCGGGGCCGGGATGCACTACCGGTTCGAGGTCGACGACGGCCTGCGGGTGCCCGACCCGGTTTCGCGCTACAACCCGGACGACGTGCACGGCGCCAGCGAAGTCGTCGACCCCGCGGGCTTCCAGTGGCACGACGGCGCATGGCGCGGCCGGCCGTGGGAAGAGGCGGTGGTGTACGAATTGCACGTCGGCACCTTCTCGCCCGAGGGATCCTTCGCCGGCGTAATGAAACGCCTGGACTACTTGGTCGAACTAGGCGTGACGGCGATCGAGCTGATGCCGGTGGCAGATTTTCCGGGGGCGCGCAACTGGGGCTACGACGGCGCGCTGCTGTTCGCGCCGGATAGCAGCTACGGCCGGCCGGAGGATCTCAAGATGCTGGTGCAGGCGGCGCATGCGCGCGGCCTGATGGTGCTGCTGGACGTGGTGTACAACCACTTCGGGCCGGAGGGGAATTACCTGTACGTCTACGCCCAGCCGTTCTTCAGCCGGCGGCACCATACGCTGTGGGGCGCGGCGATCAACTTCGATGGGCCGGACAGCCGCACGGTGCGCGATTTCTTCATCCACAACGCGCTGTATTGGCTCAGGGAATACCACTTCGACGGCCTGCGCCTGGATGCGGTGCACGCGATCATCGACGACTCCGCCCCGCACATCCTCACCGAACTGGCGGCACGCGTGGATGTGGCGCTCGGCTCCGCGCGCCACATCCATCTGGTGCTGGAAAACGATGCCAACGAGGCGCGCTATCTGGGCACGGGGCGCTACGCCGCGCAGTGGAACGACGACATCCACCACGCGCTGCACGTCATCGCGACCGGCGAGGCCGACGGCTATTACGCGGACTACGCCGATGCGCCGATCCGCCACCTCGGGCGCTGCCTGGCGGAAGGCTTCGCCTATCAGGGCGAGGTTTCAGCCTATCGTGACCATGCCGCACGCGGCGAGCCGAGTGTGCAGTTGCCGCCGCAGGCCTTCGTCGCCTTTCTGCAGAACCACGACCAGATCGGCAATCGCGCATTCGGCGAGCGCATCGGCCAGCTCGCGCCGGCGCCGGCAGTGCGTGCGGCGGCGGCGATTATCCTGCTGGCGCCGGCCATTCCCCTGCTGTTCATGGGCGAGGAATTCGCCGCGACGACGCCTTTCCTGTTTTTCTGCGACTTCGGCGGCGAGCTGCGCGAGGCGGTGACCGAGGGGCGGCGGCGCGAGTTTTGCAAGTTCGCGCGCTTCGCCAACGCGGCGACGCAGGCGGCGATTCCCGATCCCAATGAGCCCGCAAGCTTTGCCGCCTCCAAGCTCGACTGGGATTCGCTCGGCGACCTGGAACGGGCGGACTGGCTGGCCTATTACCGGAAACTGCTGAGGCTGCGCCGGGAAACCGTCGTACCGCGGCTGCACGGCATGGCTGGCCACGCCGGCGCGTTCGAGACGTTCGCCGCCGCCGGCCTGCGGGTGAGTTGGCGCCTCGGCGACGGCTCGACGCTGCGGCTGCTGGCGAACCTGTCCGGCAAGCCGGTCGATGCCGCCGCGCCGCCCGGGGAAATGCTGTTCGCCCTGGAGGCGGCGGGGCAGGGCGTGCTGGGGCCATGGTCGGTGCTCTGGACGCTGGAGGAATCGCCATGAGCACGCTGCTCGACCAGTTGTGCGCGCGCTGCGGGGTGCTGCCCGGCTACCACGACATCTGGGACGGATTCCACTCAACCCCCGACGCGACCAGGCGCGCCCTGCTCGCCAGCATGGGGCTGCCGGCGGATACCGACGACGAGGCGGCGGCATCCCTGCAGGCACTGGATCGGCGCGAGTGGGCGCGGCCGCTGCCGCCGGTGCAGGTGGTGCGCGAGCCGGCGCAGCCGCATCGCATCGCCATCACGCTGCCGCTGGCCGAGGCGCCGCTGGCGTTTCGCTGGCGCCTGCGCCGCGAGTCGGGCGCCGAAGACCGCGGCGAATGCGTGCCGGCGGATCTGCAAACCGTTGGTAACTGCGATCTCGACGGCCACCCCTTCGTGCGGCGGATACTGCCGCTGGATCTGCCGGTGGAGCCAGGCTATCACCGCTTTTTCCTCGAACGCGCCGACGGCCAGGGCGAGACAGCCGAGATGTCGCTCATCGTCGCCCCAGCCGCCTGCTACGTGCCGCCGGCGATCCAGGGCGAAGGGCGCGCGTGGGGCTTCGCGGCCCAGCTCTACGGCATCCGTTCCGAGCGCAACTGGGGGATCGGCGACTTCGGCGACCTGCGCAACCTGCTCGAATTGTGCGCCGGCGTCGGGGCCGGCACCGTGCTGCTCAATCCGTTGCACGCGCTGTTTCCGGACGCCCCCGAACACGCCAGCCCCTACAGCCCTTCCAGCCGCGCGTTCTTCAATACGCTCTACCTCGACGTCGAGGCCATTGCCGATTTTGCCGAGTGCGAGGAAGCCCGCGCGATGGTGCATGTGCCGCAGTTCCAGGCGCGGCTGCGGGCATTGCGCGCCGCCCCGCAGGTCGATTACCGCGGCGTGGCCGAGGCCAAGACCGGGATCCTCGAGGCCTTGTATGCGCATTTCCGCAGCCGGCACCTCGACCGCAACAGCGAACGGGCGAACCGGTTCCGCGCCTTCCAGACGGCGCAGGGCGAGGGCCTGCGCATGCAGGCGCTGTTCGAGGCGCTGCAGGCGCATTTCCGCGAGCAGGACAGCACGGTGTGGGGCTGGCCGGCATGGCCGGCAGCCTACCGCGACCCGCACGCGCCGGAGGTGGAAGCCTTCTGCAAGGCCCATCTGGATCAGGTGGAATATTTCGAATACCTGCAATGGCAGGCGGCCCGACAGCTGGGCGCCGCCGGCACCCGCTCGTGGGAGCTGGGGCTCGGCATCGGCGTGATGCTCGATCTGGCGATCGGCGTGGCGGAAGGCGGCGCCGCGGCGTGGTGGCGCCGCGAACTCTACGCGCTGGGTGCCAGCACCGGCGCGCCGCCCGACCTGATCAACCGCATGGGGCAGGACTGGGGGCTGCCGCCGTGGATCCCGCACCGACTCACCGACGCCGCCTACTCGCCTTTCATCGATCTCTTGCGCGCCAACATGCGTGATGCCGGCGCGCTGCGCCTGGACCACGTGATGGGGCTGCAGCGCCTGTTCTGGGTGGCGCGCGGGCGGCCCATCGCGGAAGGCGCCTACGTGCTGTATCCGTTCGACGACCTGCTCGGCATCCTCGCGCTGGAGAGCCAGCGCAACCGCTGCCTGGTGGTGGGCGAGGATCTCGGTACGGTGCCGGACGCGGTGCGCGACGCGTTGCACCCGATGAAGGTGCTGTCGACGCGACTGCTGTATTTCGAGCGACAGGACAATGGCCGGCTGCAGCCGCCGCAGGCTTATCCGGAACAAGCCGCGGCCGCCGTAACTACCCACGACCTGCCGACGCTGGCGGGTTTCTGGCAGGGACTGGACATCGATCTGCGCGACCGGCTGCACCTGTTTCCGGATGACGAGGTGCGCAACGAGCAGGTGGTGACGCGCTCGGAGGACCGCGCCCAGCTGTTGGTGGCGCTCGAAGGCGAAGGCGTGCTGCCGCCCGGCAGTGGGATCCAGCCGGTGGCCTTTCCCGAGATGACGCCCGAACTGGCGGCTGCGGTCTACATCTATCTGGCACGGGCGCCGTCCAAACTGCTGCTGCTGCAGATGGAAGACTGCTTCGGCGTGCACGAGCAGCCCAACTTGCCGGGCACGGTGGAGCCGGTCTACCCGAACTGGCGGCTGAAGATGCCGCTCAATCTGGAATCCTGGCACGACAGCCCCTGGCTGCAGGCGATTCTGCCGCCACTGCGCCAGGAACGTCCGGTGGTCCAGGTGCCCGGCCCCGCCGGCGGCGAGACCGCGGAAGGCGTGCGCCTGTGGATTCCGCGCGCGACCTACCGGCTGCAAATGAACTGCGATTTCGAGCTGCGCCAGGTGACGGCGCTGTTGCCTTATCTCGACGAACTCGGCGTCAGCCACTGCTACCTGTCGCCCCTCCTCAAGGCGCGCCCCGGCAGCCGCCACGGCTACGACATCACCGACCACAGCAGCCTCAATCCGGAAATCGCCGGCGCCGAGGACTTCGAACAGTTCGTCGCCGAGCTCAAGCGCCACGGCATGGGACTGATCATGGACATGGTGCCCAATCACATGGGCATCATGGGCGCCGACAACGCCTGGTGGC
>JBPPMF010000266.1:0-12524 GCA_051305915.1 Thiobacillus sp.
AATGGGCCGGCATGGCGCCCAGTCCGCGCCGCCATACCCGTGGCGTGCCGGACAAGCACACCCGCAAGCCGCGCATGCGCTGAGGGCGTCTGGCGCAAGCCATCTTGCAGCCTATCGATCCAGCGGGCTCACCACCCCGCGCCCGCCCTTGTTCAGCACATGCGTGTAAATCATCGTCACTTCTCGGTCATCTTTTTAATCACGCCGGAGGCCCACTCGCGGCCGCCCAGGCCGAAGGCCAGTGCAAAGGCCAGGCCGATCGCCCCAAAGCCGATCTGGAATGCGGCGGTCAGCAGATTGGTCCCGATCTCAAGCTGCTCCAGCGCCACGAATACCACGAAGATAATGACGGCATATTCCGCCAGGGTGCTGATGGTGAGCGCGCCTTGCACGCCGATGTTGTTGAGATAGGCAAACGCCAGGCGGTTAATGAAGCGCGCCATCAGCACGCCGAATACAAGCACCAGGATGGCTACGATGATGTTGGGGATGTAGAGCACCACCTTGTTGAACAGTTCGGCGACCATGTGCAGGCCGAGGCTGTTGGCCACGGTGACGACGACGATGAAAATGATGACCCAGTAGGCCAGCTTGGCCATCAGCTTCGACAGCGACACATCCAGATTGCCTTGCTTGAGGAAAGCCTCGATGCCGGTTTTTTCGGCCAGGACGTCGAATTTCAGCACGTCGAGCAGTTTCATCACGCCGGTGCGCACCACATTGGCGAGCAGCCAGCCGACAAACAGCAGCAGCAAAGCGGCCAGCAATTGCGGCACGAAGCTGGCGAGTTGCGTCCAGAAGGTGTTCAGGGAAGCTACAAACACATCGAGTTGTTGCTGCATGGCATGTTCCTTCATCACTACGGAAAGGCACATTATAACGAACCAGGTGTTTAGAATTTTTGAACCCGTTTGGGGTAACGTGTATCGCTATACTGATTGGACGGCGTGGCAGGTTCCGGCTTGTTGCGCTGCGCAGACCGAAAAGGAGAAGCCGGTGACACGTTCCATCAAGGTCAACGAATTCCGGGTAAGCACCGGATCGAAGGTAAAGCTCGACAAGTGGCCGACGAAGGTCGAACCGTTTTACGCATCGGGGGACGAATACAAACAGATTCTCGCCGCGGGCACGAGCGAGTTGAGCGACTTACAGCAGATGCTCTACGCGCATGACCGCTATTCCCTGCTGCTGATCTTTCAGGCGATGGATGCAGCGGGCAAGGACGGCGCCATTCGCCATGTCATGTCCGGGGTCAACCCGCAGGGGTGCCAGGTCTACAGCTTCAAGCACCCCAGTCCGCAGGAGCTCGATCACGATTTCCTTTGGCGCACGCACCTTGCGTTGCCGGAACGCGGCCGCATCGGCATTTTCAATCGCTCCTATTACGAGGAAGTTCTCATCGTGCGGGTGCGTCCGGAAATTCTGCAGGCCCAAGGCCTGCCAGATTCCGTGGTCGACCAGAAGACGATTTGGGACGGACGCTATCGCTCCATCGTCGAGTCGGAGAGTCACCTGTATCGCAATGGCACCCGCATCATCAAGTTCTTCCTGCACCTGTCCAAGGAGGAGCAGCGCGAGCGCCTGATCGCACGGATCGACGACCCGGACAAGAACTGGAAATTCAGCGAGGCCGATGTTGTCCAGCGCCAGGCCTGGGATGACTACATGCAGGCGTACGAAGCGTGCCTGAGCAATACCAGCACGAGCGAGGCCCCTTGGTATGTGGTGCCTGCTGACGATAAGAAAAATTGCCGTCTGATCGTTTCGCAGATCATTCTCGATACGTTGTCCAGCCTGGAACTGCAGTATCCGCCGACCAGCAAGGCGCGGCGCGAGGAGCTGCAGGCGATACGGCAGCAGCTGGAAAAGGAGAAGGCATAAGACCGCATGTGCTTGCGCATGCCCCGTACGACGCTGAAAGACCTGCGGGGAGCGAAACAAATACATTCATGAACGGGATGCCATAATGGAATTCAACTTTCCCCGTGTCACAGTCCTGTCAAGGGTATTGTTTTGGGCATCCACTAAACTCAAGAAAATAGAGTGTTCAGCCATGTTCTCCCAACCTGACTCAGCCGGATTTCTTCCACTCGAGCATGTGCCCATGTTGCTAATCGCGCTTAATGAGCAGGGCTATCAATGCTTGGGGCCGCGGGTCGAAGACGGCGCTATCGCCCTGCGACCGATCGAGCCCGGAGAGAATTTGCCGCGCGGCCTGCAGGCCGAGCAGGCGCCAGGGCGCTACCAGGTCACGCAAGATCCGCTTAACCGCTATTTCGCCTGGGCCAATGGCCCGCAGGCAATCAAGCCGCAGGCATTTGCTCCCACGGAATCATTGTGGCGCGTGGCACGCGACGCGACGGGCATGCTGCAATTCGAAGCCGTGGTCCCGGATGCGCCTGCGCAAGCGCTCATCGGCGTGCGTGCCTGCGATCTGGCGGCGCTGGCTTTGCAGGATGCCCATTTTCTGCGCGAAGGCCGGCGCGATCCGCACTATCTGCAACGGCGTGAACGATTGTTTCTGGTGGCGGTGCAATGTGCTGAGCCGGCTGCAACGTGTTTCTGCGCCGCCACCGGCGATGGCCCGACCCCGGCCGCGGGCTACGATCTGGCGTTGGCGGAGTTGGCAGATGGCTTTGTCGTGGTGGCCGGCAGCGACAAAGGACAAGCCGTGCTCAAGGGCTTGAATCTGTCTGCGGCCACCTCACAACAGATCGATGCTGCCCGCCAGCAGGGACAGGCCGCCGCCGCAGCGCAGACGCGTAGCTTGCCAAGTCGTAACCTGCGCGACACCCTGATGCGCAATCTCGAGCATCCACGCTGGGATGATGTGGCGGCGCGCTGCCTTGCCTGTGGCAACTGCACCGCGGTATGTCCGACCTGTTTTTGCCATGCTGAAATGGACAAGCCGGCCTTGAGCGGGGAATCCAGCCAGCATGTGCGCCAGTGGGATTCCTGTTTCGGCGAGAGTCACGGCCATCTGCATGGCTTCAATGTGCGACCCGACATCCGTACCCGCTACCGTCAGTGGCTGACCCACAAGCTCGCTACCTGGCACGACCAGTTCGGCCGTAGCGGCTGCGTTGGCTGCGGCCGGTGCATCGCCTGGTGTCCGGTGGGCATCGACTTGACTGATGAAGTCGCTGCGTTGACAGCAAGCGGGGTGAGCCGTGGATAATGTGCCGAACGGAATCGACGCCGGGCCGCCGCACGCTGCCACCGTGGTGGCGCGCACCCAGGAATCGCCGACCATCTTCACCCTGCAACTGCGTCTCGACGATGTGGCGGAGCAGGCCGCCTACCGATTTGCCCCTGGCCAGTTCAACATGCTGTACCTGTATGGCGTCGGCGAGGTACCGATTTCCATCATGTCCGACCCGGAAGAGCGCGAGGGCATCGGCCACACCATCCGCGCACAGGGCCGTGTGACTCAAGGCCTGGCCGCGCTTAAACCCGGCGACAAGGTGGGGCTGCGCGGACCTTTCGGGCGCGGCTGGCCGCTGCAGGAGGTGAGTGGATGCGACGTCGTGTTGGTGACTGGCGGCCTTGGCTGCGCGCCGGTGGTGTCGGTGATTCATTATGTGCTGCGCCGTCGCGAACGCTTCGGCAAACTGGTCGTCATCCAGGGCGTGAAACACGCGGACGACCTGATCTGGCGCGAGCACTACGACCGCTGGGCCAAGCTGCCGAATACCCAGGTGCTGGTGGCGGCAAGCGAAGGCGCGGCGTTCTGGCCCTGGCATGTCGGCCGGGTGACCGAGCTGTTTGCCCTCGCCAACTTCGACCCTGACTGCGCGGTGGCGATGATGTGCGGGCCGGAAGGCATGATGCACGCGGCGGCGGACAGCCTGCTGACGCGCGGCCTGCCCGAATCGCGCCTGTATCTGAGCATGGAGCGCAACATGCAGTGCGCGGTCGGCCGTTGCGGCCATTGCCAGTTGGGCGGCGCCTTCGTCTGCCGCGACGGTCCGGTATTCAACTGGGGCGAGGTCAAGGCCTTGCTCGCGCACAGGGGATTCTGATGAACGGAGCGACCATCGTGAAGCCGCGCGTTGCCGTGCACAAGTTCAGTTCCTGCGATGGCTGCCAGCTGGCTTTCCTCAATCTCGGCGAAGATCTGCTGACGCTCGCCGAACGGGTCGACCTGGTGCATTTTGCCGAAGCGGGTCCGCTCGATCCGGATACCGACGTCGATGTCGCCTTCGTCGAAGGCAGCGTGTCGACGCAGGAAGACATCGAACGCATCTGGCATATCCGCCAGCACAGTCGCGTGTTGATCGCCATCGGCGCCTGCGCCACCTCGGGCGGCATCCAGGGCTTGCGCAACGGCGTATTCGGCGAGGACTGGGTGACGCAGATTTACAGCCACCCCGAGGCGATTGCCAGCCTGGAACGCTCCACCCCGATCGCGGATCACGTCAAGGTGGATTTTGAACTGTGGGGCTGCCCGGTTAGTGGCCCGCAGATGCTGGCGGTGGTGAATGCCCTGCTTCTTGGCGTGACCCCGCGCGACAACGCCGACAAGGTGTGCACCGAATGCAAGCGTCAGGGCTATACCTGTGTGATGGTAAGCCGCGGCATTGCCTGCATGGGGCCGGTGACGCGGGCTGGTTGCGGGGCGCTGTGCCCCAGTCTCGGCCGCGACTGCTACGGCTGTTACGGCCCGGCGGAGAACGCCAACACCGATGCGCTAGCGGCGCAGTTTGCCAGCCAGGGGCTGACGCCGCAGGCCATCATCCAGCGCTTCCAGTCAATCAACAGCCAGGCACCGGTGTTTCTCGCCGCCGCCGACGCCATCAGGATGCGCAGCGATGAGTGAACAGAAACGAACCGTGGCGATCCACGTGCCGGTGCTGGCGCGGGTCGAAGGAGAGGGCGCGCTCGACCTGCGTATCGATGACGGCAACATCACCCAGCTGCGCCTGCGCATCTTCGAGCCGCCACGCTTCTTCGAGAAATTTCTCGAAGGCCGCCACTACAGCGAAATCCCCGATCTGGTAGCGCGCATCTGCGGCATCTGCCCGGTGGCCTATCAGGTGACCGCGGCGCAGGCGCTGGAAAAACTGTTCAATGTCGACATCGGCCCGTGGGCACGCGACATGCGCCGGGTGTTCTACTGTGGCGAGTGGATCCAGAGCCACAGCCTGCACATCCATCTACTGGCCGCACCGGATTTCTTCGGCTGCAACAACGCCATCGAACTGGCGAAGATCGCGCCGGAGGAAGTGCGCCGCGGCCTGCGCATCCAGGCGCTGGGCAACGAACTGATGGACCTGTTCGGCGCCCGCTCGGTGCATCCGGTGGGGGTGCGCATCGGCGGTTTCCATGGTGCGCCCGCGTTGTCCCGCATCAAGGACATGCGCGAAAAACTGCGCGCCGCCCTGCCGGAGGCCGAAGCCCTGATCCGCTGGACAGCCAGCATTGCGGTGCCGCAGGACGATCAGACTTTCTTCTCGGTGGCGATGCGGCATCCGGCCGACTATGCCATCGAGCGCGGCCAGATCGGCGTCAGCGACGGCCTGCGCATTGAGGCCGAAGCCTTTGACACGCATTTCGCCGAACATCACGAACCCACCTCCACCGCGCTGTACAGCACCTACCACCAGCAGCCGTATCTGGTGGGGCCGCTGGCACGGCTCAATCTGAATCACACGCAATTGCCGGAACGGGTCAAGGTTCTGCTGGCCGAAAGCGGCCTGGTGCTGCCCAGCCGCAACCTGTTTCACAGCCTGCTGGTACGCGCGGTGGAAATCCTGCTCGCCCTGCACGAAGCGCTGCGTCTGCTCGACGCCTATCGCGTACCGGATTCGCCATGGGTGGCGGTCACCCCACGTGCCGGCGTCGCCACCTGCTGCACCGAGGCGCCGCGCGGCCTGTTGTGGCATCGCTACGAAATGGACGCTGACGGCCGCGTGGTCAACGCGCGCATCGTGCCGCCGACCAGCCAGAACCAGGGACGCATCGAGGAAGACCTGCGGTTGTCGTTGCTGAATTTCGGGCTTGATCAACCGGACGACGCGTTGCGCCTGCACTGCGAAAAAGTCATCCGCAACTACGACCCCTGCATTTCCTGCGCCACCCATTTCCTGCGAATGCATGTCGAGCGAAGCTAAGCCGGTACGCATCCTCGGCATCGGCTCGCCGTCTGGCGACGACCAGGCCGGCTGGCTGACCGTCGATGCCTTGCGGGCTGCCGGCATGCTGACCAGCCCCGCGATCGTCATCGACAAGCTGGACCGTCCCGGCGCCAATCTGATTCCCATGCTGGAAAACGCATCCCGGGTCATTCTGGTCGATGCCATGCAGCGCGGCGGCGAGCCAGGAGAAATACGGCATTTCGACCAGCAGGACTGGCCGGATTATGGCCACGGCTTATCAAGCCATGGCTTCGGGGTGCTGGCTGCACTGTCGCTGGCGCGTGAACTCGGCAGCCTGTCGCCCCGGCTGGATTTGTATGGAATCGAAATCGGTTCGGTGAATCCCGATGAAAAACCGGATGACTGCATTCGGGCCGCAGCGCGGCAACTTGCTCGCCGCATCGCCGCCGAACTCGGGTACACCGCTGTGTAGAGCCCCGCCTTTATGCCCTCTGGGCATCGGGGGCGATTTTCGTACCCATGCGAACACCAGGGAATCGGGCCGAGCCGACCCTCCTGGATATGCCGAGGACTATGGTATTCCTCTGTGGGAGCGGCGCCTCGCCGCGATTTTCGCGCGGTAGCAATCACCACGGCATCGGGCCGGGGCGACCCTCCTACACCCCGTCGAATTCTCCGTTCCTACAAGCGCTATGGCTGATCTACTTAAAGGTCTTCGCGTCGCAGCATGAAGATGAACTGTTCGCCGCTTTCGGTATCAAGCCAGGTAAAGGGCAGGGTGGGGTAGGCGGCTTCGAGGACGTCACGGTTGTGGCCGATCTCCACCACCAGCAGGCCGCCGGGATTGAGGTGAGCTTTGGCCTTGGTGAGAATCTGCCGCGTGGCATCCAGGCCGTCTTCGCCCGAACCCAGCGCCAGCGCCGGTTCGGCTTGGTATTCCGGCGGCAGCGCGGCCACCGATTCGGCGTTCACATAGGGCGGGTTGCTGAGAATGACGTCGTAGCTGCGGCCGTCCAGCGCCGCGAACAGGTCCGATTCAATCAACTCGACGCGATCGGTGAGGCCGTAATCGGCGACGTTCTTCGCGGCGACGTCCAGCGCGTCGGCCGACAAATCCACCGCATCGACTTCGGCATTCGGAAAGGCCAGCGCCGCCAGAATGGCGAGGCAGCCCGACCCGGTGCATAGATCGAGCGCGCAGCTGACTGCTTCAGGATTCTCCACCCACGGCGCCAGTTGTTCCGGCAGCAACTCGGCGATGAACGAGCGCGGCACGATCACCCGCTCGTCGACATAGAAGCGATGTTCACCCAGCCAGGCTTCATGCGTGAGGTAGGCGGCGGGGATGCGCTCCCGGACCCGGCGCCCGATCACCGCCTGTACTTCCTCCGATTCGCCTTGGGTCAGGCTGGCGTCGAGGAAAGGCTCCAGCCGGTCGATCGGCAGATGCAGGGTGTGCAGGATCAAATACGCTGCTTCATCGAACGCGTTGTCCGTGCCGTGGCCGAAAAACAGCTTGGCCTCGTTGAAGCGCGACACGGCGAAGCGCAGCCAGTCGCGTACGGTGATGAGGGATTCGGTGTCGTCGAAGTGTTTCATTTCATATAGTCCATGGTCCACGAAGGAACGTTGTAGGAGGCCCGCCCCCGGGCCGATGCCGTGGAGATCGCGACGGTGCGAAAATCGCGGCGAGCACCCAGAGGGCATAAAGGCGCCGCTCCTACAACGCTCCTCGCAGACGACAATCAGGTAAGCAGTTTTTCCAGCGTCTTCTCATAGATCGCCGCCAGCTGCTCGATGTTCTCCACCGCGACGTGCTCGTTCAGCTTGTGGATGCTGCTGTTGAGCGGGCCGAACTCGACCACTTCGCGGCAGATGTCGGCGATGAAGCGGCCGTCCGAAGTGCCGCCGGTGGTGGACAGTTCGGGGGTGAGGCCAGTGACTTCGCGGATCGCTTCGGCGAGCCGGTCGCACAGCGGGCCGCGCGGGGTGAGGAAAGGTTTGCCCGACAGGTTCCAGTCGATGTCGTAATCGAGGCCGTGGCTGTCGAGGATTTCCTGTACTGCATCCATCAGACCGTCCGCAGTGCTGGCGGTGGAAAAGCGGAAGTTGAACTGGATTTCGACTACGCCGGGAATGACGTTGGTGGCACCGGCACCGCCATGGATGTTGGAAATCTGCCAGGTGGTCGGCGGGAAGTAGGCATTGCCTTCGTCCCACATGGTGTCGGCGAGTTCGGCGATCGCCGGCGCGGCCAGATGGATCGGATTCTTGGCCAGATGTGGGTAGGCAATGTGGCCCTGCACCCCTTTGACGCGCAGCGTGCCGGACAACGAGCCGCGGCGGCCGTTCTTGATGGTGTCGCCGAATTCGGCGGCGCTGGTGGGCTCACCGACGATGCAGTAGTCGAGCACTTCATTGCGCGCCTTCAGCGTTTCGACCACCTTCACCGTGCCGTCGGTGGCGGGGCCTTCCTCGTCCGAGGTGAGCAGGAAGGCGATCGAACCGGAGTGATTGGGATGCACGGCGACGAAGCGCTCGGTGGCGGTGACGAAGGCGGCGTCCGAGGTTTTCATGTCGGCGGCGCCGCGCGCGTAGAGCTGGCCGTCGCGTACGGTCGGCTCGAAAGGATCGGACAGCCATTGATCCAGCGGGCCGGTCGGCACCACGTCGGTGTGGCCGGCGAAGCAGACCACCGGCGGGGTCGTGCCCCTGCGCGCCCACAGGTTGTCGACGCCGTTGTGGCAATGGCGTTCGATGTGGAAGCCGAGTGGTTGCAGGCGCGCGGCGATGAGGTCGTGGCAGCCGGCGTCGTCGGGCGTCAGCGAGCGGCGTTTGAGCAGTTCGACTGCAAGCTCGAAAGTGTCATTGGCCATGCAGGGTCAGGCTCCAAAAAGGGTTTGGTACTGCTCTTCGGCAAAACCCAGATGATATTTTCCGTCGCGTTCCAGCACCGGCCGCTTGATCACACTGGGCTGGGCCAGCATCAGTGCAATGGCGCCGGCCTCATCGGTGACGGCCGCTTTTTCCGCGTCCGTCAATTTGCGCCAGGTGGTGCCGCGCGTATTGACCAATGCCTGCCAGCCGGTCTGTTTGATGACGTCGCCTAGCCAGCGGGCATCGACGCCTTGCTTCTTAAAATCGTGGAAGGCGGCGTCAAGCGCGTGCCCGGCGAGCCAGGCGCGTGCTTTTTTGACCGTGGTGCAATTGGGGATGCCGTAGAGCGTCATGAATTCTGTCGTCCGGCGTCGGCATCGCCGCGCATGGACGTAAAATCGGGGAAAACCAAAGACGCTATTCTATCCGACCTGATGCATCCAGACGTCCATCCCCATACCGCTCCGCCGCCTGTCGGCGATCCCAGCCTGCGCTCCATCGGCCGCCTGTTCCCCTACCTGTGGGAATTCCGCGGCCGCGTGCTGCTGGCGCTGGCGCTGCTGATTGGCGCCAAGCTGGCGTCGGTGGGGGTGCCCCTGGTGCTGAAGGAAATCATCGACGCGCTCGACAAGCCGCGCCCAGAACTGGTGTTGCCGCTGGCCTTCATTCTGGGCTATGGCATCTTGCGCTTCGCCAGCACCAGTTTTTCCGATCTGCGCGACGTGATTTTCGCCAAAGTCACCCAGCGCGCAATGCGGCGCATCAGCATGGCGGTGTTCAACCATCTGCATGCGCTGTCGCTGCGCTTCCACCTTGAACGGCAGACCGGCGGCATCACCCGCGACATTGAGCGGGGCGCCAAGGCGCTATCGAGCCTGGTCGGCTACTTGCTGTTCCGCATCACGCCCACGGTGCTGGAAATCCTGCTGGTCGCGGGCATCCTGTTCGTCAAGCTCGACTGGGTATTCGGTGTGCTGACACTGATTACCCTCGCGACCTACATCGGTTTCACCGTCACCATCACCGAATGGCGCACTCAGTTCGTGCGCCGTGCCAACACGCTCGACTCCGAAGCCTATGGCCGCGCCATCGACAGCCTCTTGAACTACGAGACGGTCAAATATTTCGGCAACGAGAAATACGAAGCTCGGCGTTACGACAACAGCCTGGTCGAGTGGGAGGGCATGTCGCTGAAATCGCAGCGCTCACTGGGCATGCTCAATATCGCGCAGGCCGGGGTGATCGCCATCGGCGTGACGCTGATGGTGCTGCGCGCCGCGGCCGGTGTGGTCGAAGGCACCCTGACGCTGGGCGACCTGGTGATGGTCAATGCCTTCCTGTTGCAGATGTTCCAGCCGCTCAGCTTTCTCGGCGTGATGTACCGCCAGATCAAGGAATCGCTCGCCGACGTCGAGCGCATGTTCGCACTGCTGAATCGGCCGCGCGAAGTCGAGGATGCCAAGGACGCGCGCCCTCTGGATGTGGTGGCCGGCCAAGTGAAATTCGACCATGTCAGCTTCGCCTACAACGCCGATCGCCCGATCCTGCACGACGTCAGCCTCACCATTCCGGCCGGCAAGACGGTGGCGGCGGTGGGGTCGAGCGGGGCCGGCAAATCGACGCTGGCGCGCCTGCTGTTCCGCTTCTACGATGTCGGCGCCGGCAGTATCAGCATCGACGGCCAGGACATCCGCCACGTCACCCAGGACAGCCTGCGCGCCGCCATCGGCGTGGTACCGCAGGACACCGTGCTGTTCAACGACAGCATCTACTACAACATTGCCTACGGCCGGCCCGACGCCAGCCGCGATGAAGTGATCGAAGCCGCGCGCGCCGCGCACATCCTGCACTTCATCGATAGCCTGCCGCAGGGCTGGGACACCGTGGTGGGCGAACGCGGACTCAAACTCTCGGGTGGCGAGAAGCAGCGCGTGGCGATTGCGCGCACCCTGCTGAAGAACCCCTCCATCCTGATTCTCGACGAAGCCACTTCCGCGCTCGACACCAAAACCGAAAAGGCGATCCAGGGCGAACTGCTGGAAATCGCCCGCGGCCGCACCAGCCTCATCATTGCGCACCGCCTGTCTACCGTCGTCGAAGCCGACGAGATCCTGGTGATCGAAGGCGGCCGTATCGTCGAACGCGGCCGCCACCCCGACCTGCTGGCGCAGAACGGCGTCTACGCCCACATGTGGGCGCTGCAGCAGCAGGCCGAAGAAGGTAACGGTCAATGAGGCTGACTTTTTTCAGCGCAGGGACGCGGATAAACCGATTGTGAATGGATGGTGTGTGACAGGTGATTGGCTGAGTTCGGCCAAAAGTGTAATGCGCTCATTTACGATTAGTTCTTGCGCCTTGCCCATAGAAAACGCGCGACGTGCAAGCGAACCATCGAATCAGGAAGGTCTTGCTGATGTAACACCTGGCCGCGCGACCGGTCAGGTTCGCGTGGCCGTCGGATTTACGGCTTCTTGGGCGTGGTGTATTTGACGACTTTATGGAACGGTTCCCAGATGGTGTCGTAGCCGACGTAACCCTTCTCGGTCGGCGCTTTTTGCCGGGTTGTCACAAAGCGTGATTTGCCTTCCGGGACTGGGCGCTTGATTTTGGTGGGTTCGCTCATGGTTTACCTCGTCTCATTGGAAAATGGGGGCCTGGAAACACCGCTATCTGGCGCCCCAACGCATAACAGGTAGTTAAGCCCTGGCACACCGGGCTTGGGTTCCAGGCTCGCTGCACTTCATGTTGCGGAACCGGTTTGCACACCATTCAAACGGGAACGGCGCGACAGTTCTCTAGGTCAGGGGCCGCTTCCACCTTGCCGCCGTACTGGATTTCCGCGTCTGTGGCATCACGCACCATCAGGATCTCAAGCTTGAAAATCACTTCCCGGCCGCACAGCGGGTTATTGCCGTCAATCGTCACCGTTTTTTTGTCCACTCGGGTCACCAGAAAACTCTTGGTTTGACCATTGTCGTTTTCCATCAGGATGGCGGTGCCGACTTCACGGTATGCCTCGGGAACGTTCGCGATGGCTTCGATAATCACCAGTGCTTCATCCCGGGGGCCATAGATGTCGTTGCAGTCTATGTGTACCTCGATGATATCGCCCTCGGATTTGCCTTCCAGCGCGTCCATGACCCGGGGCGACAAGATCTCGTTGACACCATGAACATAGCCCAGCGGAAACTCGACCAGGGTCAGCACCTGGCGTGTTTTCTCGTCGATGACCTTGTAGGTGAGTTCGACATATTTGTTGGCTTCGATGATGGCTTTCATGGGTATCCCGACGTTTCAGAAAATGGAGGCGGCAAAGATACGCACCTCGCCTTGTTCATAGCCCAGCACCAGCCGGCCGAGCCATTCACCTTCCCGCTTCGTGCTTTGGACCCGGTATAGCACCGTGACATGCTGCCCTCTACGGATGATGCCCAGGTAATCCCAGTCTTCGCGCAGGCTTCGGGTCAGTTCGCTGTTGGCGAACTGTTTGCCGACTTCGATTTCATTGAGGCCGAGCAGCAGGTCGTAGGAGAACTTGCGGATGAATTT
>JBPPMF010000268.1:0-3832 GCA_051305915.1 Thiobacillus sp.
TTTTTGGGCAATCTTTTGCACTTGAAATCATTTCACTGGCACCGAGCCGCGGTGCACCGGGAACCCTGGTTACCGTCAGCGGCGGGCCTTTCTCGGCCACAACCCAGCCTTTTCTTGGAAGCCACTATGTCGCACCGCTGCATATCCTGGAGAACCGCCTGGAATTCACGGCCCCTTATCTGCCACCGGGTCAGTACCTACTGACGGTCCAGAATGAGGACTTGGTCGCGGAGCAAGCCTTTCAATTCGAAGTCATGGCACCGGTTCCCCGTATAACCGAATTGAATCCGAGCAACTACGATGTCTGTCATCTTGAAGACGGGCAACAGCTCGAGGTCAGTGGGCAAAATTTCCTGCCGGGGGCCGTGCTGCTGGTCAATGACATAGTGGTACCGACCAACGTTGTTGAGCCAACCCGCATCGAAGCGCGCCTGCGGGGTTTTCGGCAGCCGGGAGTTTATGGTGTCCTGGTCCGCAATCCGGACGATGCGACATCGCTGCCTCATTCGCTCTGGATCAACAGCATTCCGAACATCAGCAGTATCGAGCAGGGCGCCGAATTCCTGGAATATTATGAGGTGATTATCCGTGGCAAAAATTTTCTGCCAAACTCGATTCTGGTGGTCAAGGAGCCGGAAGACAGCTTGACCGGCCAGTATTATCGACAATTCTCCTTCGTTGCCCGCAACCGCGACGTATCAGGAGGTATGTCCGCGATCACGCCGCACAAGGATAGACTGGTCTTTATCGACTGTCAGACTCTGGTCTACTATCGTTATCCAGTCGTTTCCCAGAAGAAGTCCCTGGGATTTATGGTCCTCAATCCAGATGGCAACAAGACCGATCTGTACTACGCGGACCTGCCGTAAAAACGCTGGAGAAAAGAGGTTGGTTGAGTTTAAGGTGAGCCCTTGAGCAGCTTTGCACGCGACAAACAGAAATGGGGAGGATCCCTGGCGGCGCTGCTGCCGGCCCTGATCCCGTCAGCATTGCTGGCCATGCTGCTTGCCGCCCTGTACGCCATGCCGCTGCCGTGGCAATTGACCTGGCTATGGGTTCCCTCTCTTGGTGTGGATCTGACCCTGTATGTCGACGGCCTGTCGGCGCAGTTTCTCCTGCTGATCACCGGTATCGGTGCCGCGGTATTTGTCTACACTGTCGGTTATCTCGCCGGGAATCCCAAGCGCAACCGTGTGATCGGGTTACTGCTGCTGTTCATGGCGGCGATGATCGGCGCGGTGGTGAGCGATCATCTGCTGGTGCTGTTCGTATTCTGGGAGTTGACCGGTGTACTGTCGTTTCTGCTGGTCGGAGTCGACCATGAACTGCAGACCAGCCGCAAGTCGGCGCAGCAGGTGCTGCTGGTTACCGGCTCCGGCGGGCTGTTCCTGCTGGCCGGGATTATTCTGCTGGGCCAGATTGGTGGCAGCTATTCCCTGCAGACGCTGATCCTGCAGGCACCGCTGTTCATTGATGATGCGCGCCTCAACACGGCGCTGATGCTGATTTTTATCGGCGCGTTCAGCAAATCGGCACAATTCCCTTTCCATTTCTGGCTGCCTAACGCCATGGCCGCCCCCACCCCGGTGAGCGCCTATCTGCACTCGGCGACCATGGTCAAACTCGGCATCTATCTGCTGGCGCGTCTGGATGCGGCGTTCAGCGATCTGCTCTTCTGGGAATACACGCTGATCGGCATCGGCACTTTCACGGCGGTCATCGCCGCAATCCAGACGGTCTGTGAACGCGACCTCAAGCGGATTCTCGCCTGGTCCACGGTTGCGACCCTGGGCACCCTGACCATGCTGGTCGGCCTGCCCGGCAACGGTGCGGCGCTGGCGGTGGCAGCACTGTTTTTCGCGCATGCGCTGTACAAAGCGCCGTTGTTTTTCGTCGCCGGCAATCTCGATCATGGTGCCGGCACGCGCGCCATCGACAAACTGACCGGCATGCATCGATATATGCCATGGACCGCGATCATCGCGCTGCTTGCCGCACTTTCTATGGCAGGATTACCGCTGACTTTTGGTTTCATTGCCAAGGGCGCGATCGTCCATGCCAAGGAGCAGGTCGATGCCCTGCAGGTGGTGAGCTATGCCACAGTGTTCGTCAACAGTGTCTCTGTAGCGGTTGCGGCAATTGCCGCGATCCACATTTTCTGGGGACGCGACCGTTCACCGCGTCAAGTACAGCCGCACGAAGTCCCTGTCACCATGCTGCTGCCGCCGCTGATCCTGGTGGTTCTGGGGCTGCTGTTCGGTCTTGTGCCGACGCTGGTCGATCCAGTGCTGGGTGTCGCTGTACACGCCATATCGCCTGGTTTTGACGTAGCCACGGTCACGGCATCCTATGATTTTATGTCGGTGTTGAAGGTGATGCTCGGATCGATCTTGTTCGGTTGCGTCATTCTGTTTAACTGGAACCGACTGGGATTGCTGCTGGATCGAATTCATCCTCTGCACAAGATCGGGCCGGAATCCTGGTATTGGCGCTCCCTAGAACTTTTACCGTTAATTGCCGCACGGCAGACCCGCTTGTTGCAGCACGGCCGGTTACCGCGCTATTTGCTGACCTTGGTCGGAGCAGCGACCTTGCTCCTGCTGGCGCTGCTGTTTTCGGCGCGGCCACAGGTGAACTTGCCTGAGCTAGAGACCTTGACCGCACCGGTATTCGGTGCTTCGCTGCTCATAGCTGCCGGGGCGGTTGTCGCTATATTCGTGCGCGATCACCTGGTGCTACTGCTGGTCAGTGGTCTGGTGGGATACGGCTGTGCCGTTTTGTTCCTGTTCACCGGTGCTCCCGATCTGGCATTTACCCAGTTTGCGGTAGAGACCGTCTTCGTCGTGGTGGTCGCCGCAGTCCTGTTGCGGTTGCGACGTATGCCGCTCGCCGTGGGCACGGCGCCTGCGGAAGCGAGGCTGCGGCCGCTGGCACTGGTTGTAGCGATTGCTTTTGGCGCGACTCTGACCGCGCTGGTGCTGATCGTCTCCGGGTTGCCGTATGACAGCGCACTGGCGGATTTCTTTGGTGAGCAGAGCCTCACTGCGGCGCACGGGCGCAACGTCGTCAACCTCATCCTGGTTGATTTCCGTGCACTCGACACTCTGGGCGAAATTTCGGTGCTTGCCTTTGCGCTGCTGGCCGCACTGCCGTTGCTCAAGCGACTCGGCGGGAGACAGCCATGATACCACGGGCCCTGCTGGCGGAAGTCTTCATGCGCTTCCTCTATGCGGTGCTGCTGCTCGCCTCGCTCTGGGTTTTGTGGCGCGGTCACAATGCCCCTGGCGGCGGCTTTATCGGCGGTCTGCTGGCGGTGGCAGCGAGTGCTGCCTATGCACTGGTGTTCGATGTGAACCGCGCCTTGCGGCGACTGCCCATCGACCCCGTCCGTCTTGCGGCCTGTGGCGTGATGCTCGCACTGCTGAGCGGTTTGCCGGCGCTGCTGAGTGGCCTGCCGTTCTTGACTCACCATTGGGTCACACTCTCCTTCGGCGTGATCGACCTGCCGATTTCAACCGTGATGCTGTTCGACCTGGGTGTCTACCTTTGCGTTTGGGGGGTATTCGGCGGCTACTGCCTGGCGCTGGTGCGCACCATTGAGGAGGGACCATGATCTGGGCGGTTGCTCTGGCCTTGGGCACGGTTGTTGCCGCTGGCAGCTATCTCGCCTTGTCGCGTGACCTGCTGCGCTGCCTGATCGGCATGGTTCTGCTTGGTAACGGCATCAACCTGTTGCTGTTCACGGCAGGCCGTCTGTCCAGCGGTCTGCCGCCGGTGATCGGCGACGGCGAGATGGTTCTGGGCGTGGCGGCGAATCCCCTGTCGCAGGCAC
>JBPPMF010000134.1:0-4959 GCA_051305915.1 Thiobacillus sp.
GTTCGCCACTCGCCACCAGGAGCAAGCTCCCGTGCTGCCGTTCGACTTGCATGTGTAAAGCATTCCGCCAGCGTTCAATCTGAGCCAGGATCAAACTCTTCAGTTCAATCACTGCTATTACTTCAAATACTGCTCGCTCAACTCAAAATGAATTAACTTCAATTTCAAGTGTGAGCATTTATGCTAGCTGTCAGTCCAAATAAATTCAGACCAACTACCGCAACAACACCCACACCTATCGGCTGTAAATTGTTAAAGATCAATCTCTTAACAACCCCACATCCACTGCGGCGCCGTTCAGAGAGGTGCGCATTCTACAGAACATACAGAATACGTCAACTACTTTTTTCAAACTTCGGTACATGTCTTCTCAGCCATGTACCGCAAAATCTGTGCTGCTTCCCCGATTCGCGTGTTGCGTTGCGCTTCGAAGAGGTGCGCATTCTACAGAGCAAAAACACTCCGTCAACCACTTTCGCGCAAGTTTTGTTAAATAATTGTGACGCGGGCAAATTTTCGCTTGCCGACCTGCGCCACCACAGTCGCGCCCACCGGCACGCCCACGCCTTTGTCCGTCACGCGCTCACCATCCAGCCTGACACCGCCGCCCGCAATCTGGCGGATGGCATCCGAGGTGCTGCTCACCAATCCGGCTTGTTTCAACAGCTGCGGCACCAGCAAGACACCTTCTACGCTGTGCAAGCTGATTTCCGGCATCTCGTCCTGCAGCACGCCTTTCTTGAACCGCGCCTCTAACTCTGCCAGCGCCTGGGTCGCCGCTGCCGCACTGTGAAAGCGCGTCACGATTTCCTGCGCAAACCACACCTTGATGTTGCGCGGATTGGAGCCCTCCGCCACGTCCCGCCTCCAACCTTCCACCGTCTGCAGCGACTCGAACGACAGCAACTGTATATAGCGCCACATCAAATCGTCGGAAATCGACATCAGTTTGCCGAAGATCTCCTGCGGCGGTTCATTGATGCCGATATAGTTGCCCAACGACTTGGACATCTTGTTGATGCCATCCGTGCCTTCCAACAGCGGCATGGTCAGGATGCACTGCGGCGGCTGGCCATGATGCTTTTGCAGCTCACGCCCCATCAGCAGGTTGAACTTCTGGTCGGTGCCGCCCAGCTCAATATCGGCTTTCAGCTCGACCGAGTCGTAGCCCTGGATCAAGGGGTAGAGAAATTCATGAATCGCGATCGGCTGCTGACTGGTATAGCGCTTATGGAAGTCATCGCGCTCGAGCATCCGCGCCACGGTGTGTGTTGCCGCCAGCCGAATCATCCCAGCCGAGCCGAGCGTTTCCATCCACTCTGAATTGAAGCGCACTTCAGTCAGGGCTGGATCGAGAATCTTGAACACCTGCTCCTGATAAGTCTTGGCGTTTTCGGCCACCGCCTCCGACGTCAGCGGCGGGCGCGTGGTGTTTTTCCCGGTCGGGTCGCCGATCATGCCGGTGAAGTCTCCCACCAGAAAAATGACCTGATGCCCCAGTGTCTGAAACTGGCGCAGCTTGTTCAGCAGCACAGTGTGCCCCAGGTGAAGATCGGGTGCGGTCGGATCGAACCCCGCCTTGATCCGCAACGGTCGGCCCGTTTTCAGCTTCTCGACCAGCTCGGCTTCGACCAGCAACTCGTCGGCCCCACGTTTGATTTCCTGCAAGACGTCCTGCATCAAATTCCTCTCTGCGGCCGGTCAAGTTTGCCCAGACCTGGCCGTAAACCTTCAATACTAATTAATCCAATGCATACAAGCTGCTGTTTGGATTGAACATACCCCCGGGGGCATTTGTGTTAGACTCCTCCGATCGATTACGGAAGGGAAACGGTCTATGCCGCTCACCAAACTGAGAATCTTAACCGATCGCCTGACCGGAGCGGAACGCCGCTTCAGCTTGCGCACTCTGGTTGCACTCTCCAGCCTGCCACTTTTTGGCGTTGTTGCCGCCTTCGGTCTGGCACCCGACACCAACACGCTCGACATCACGCCGCAAACGATTACCGAAGCCATCGCCTTGCCCGCGCTGTCCGGCGTAAGCACTGTCGGCACATTCGAACGCGAAAGCGTGATTCAATCCGGCGACACCCTGGCCAATGCGTTGTCACGGCTCAGAATTGACGACCTTGAAATTCAACGCGTGCTCACCACCGATACTATGCGCCAGTTGGCGTCCAGCATCCGTGCCGGCAAGCGCATTCAGGCCACCACCACACAAGACGGTCAGTTGCTGACCATTCAGTTCGAGCGCAGCGATGCGCCAGACCTGATAGTGCGTCGCCAAGGCGACAGCTATGTCGCGGAAGAAAGCAGCGAATTGCTGGAAACACGCGTAGTGATGCGCTCCGGTCGCATCCTGTCGTCGCTGTACGGCGCCACTGACAGCGCCGGCATCCCGGACAAGATTGCCAACCAGATGGCGGAAACTTTTTCCACCAGCCTGGATTTCCGTGAAGACCTGCGCCGCGACGACACGTTCTCCGTCATCTACACGGTCGACTACCGCAACGGGGAACCGATTGCCACCGGCAAGTTGCTGGCCGCCGAATACGTTAATGCCGGCAAGCCCTATCGGGCCGTCCTGTTCCGTAGCCCGAACGGCAGTGAAGCCTTTTACACGCCCGAAGGCGAATCACTGAAAAAAGGCTTCCTGCGTTCGCCGCTCGAATTCTCCCGCGTCACCTCCAGTTTCAGCAATTCACGCAAGCATCCGGTTTACGGCTTCCACCGTGCACACAACGGGGTTGACTTCGGCGCGCCCACAGGTACCCGGGTCAGAGCCACCGGCGACGCCACCGTTACCTTTGCCGGACGCAAAGGCGGCTACGGCAACCTCGTCATCCTGCGGCACCCCAATGGCTTTGAAACCTACTACGCCCACCTGAGCGCGTTTGCCTCCGGCATCCGCTCCGGCCGCGCAGTCGGCCAAGGGGATGTCATCGCCTATGTCGGTTCGACCGGCGCGTCCACCGGCCCACACCTTCACTATGAAGTGCGCATTGCGGGCCGCCCGCAAAACCCCATGGCCATCAAGCTGCCTGGCGCGCCCCCACTGACGACTGCACAGCGCGCACAATTCGAACAGCAGACGCGCGACTGGTCTGACAAGCTCGCCCTGTTGCGCGGCACCAACCTCGCCGCCCTCGATTGAGCGCAGTTCCGACACATGAGGCCGAACGCTACGTCGGCCTCATGTCCGGCACCAGTCTGGATGGTGTCGACGCCGTTCTCGCCGAGATCGATTCAACCGGCCACCCCCGCCTCCTCAACACCCACTACCTGCCCTACGCCGACAACCTGCGTGCACAGTTGTTAGCACTGCATGCGCCGCAACCCGACGAAATCCATCTTGCCGCCTGCGCCGCCAACGAACTGGCGCGGCTGTACGCCACAGCCATCGAAGCACTGCTTGATGGCATCGCCCCCGATTCCGTGCGTGCAATCGGCTGCCACGGCCAAACCCTGCGCCATCGCCCCGCGGACGGCTACACCCTGCAAATCGGCAATGCCGCCCTGCTCGCCGAACTCACCGGCATCACAGTCATTGCCGATTTCCGCAGCCGCGATATTGCGGCAGGCGGCCAGGGCGCGCCGCTGGTCCCAGCCTTTCACGCCCGCGTTCTGCAACATCCAGGGCGCCACCACGTCATTGCCAACATCGGCGGCATCGCCAACATCACCGATTTACCCGAGAGTGGACCGGTTCGCGGCTGGGACACCGGCCCCGGCAACATGCTGCTGGATGCCTGGATCAAACGGCACCATGGCGACCGCTACGATCGCGACGGGGCCTGGGCAGCCAGTGGATCCATCCAGCCTGACCTGTTGGCTGAGCTGACCCAGCACGCCTACCTGCCACTGCCGCCCCCCAAGAGCGCCGGGCGCGAACAATTCAATCTGGACTGGCTGGACGCCACACTCGGCAAGCTGGACCAAACGATCGTCTCGGCCGATGTGCAAGCCACCTTGCTTGAATTCACCGCCCTCAGCCTGTGCGACGCAGTAAAGCGCGAATGTGGCGGCGTACAAGCGCTCTACGTCTGCGGCGGCGGCGCGCACAACGGCATGCTGATGCAGCGCATTACCGCCCACCTGCCGAACGTCCAGGTGGCGACCACAGCTGCGCTCGGCATCGAGCCGGACTGGGTCGAAGCGCTGGCCTTTGCCTGGCTGGCGCGGCAGACCTTGCATCATGAAGCGGGTAATTTACCTGCGGTGACGGGCGCCCGCGGGGCCCGCATTCTGGGTGCGATTTATCCGGCCTGAATGAGTCCACACCTATACGACCACGCGTGACCCAAAGAAAATGCGGCCGAGGCCGCGATGTCCTAATTGAAAAAGCGGCCGAGGCCGCTTTATTCTTTGGGTCATGCCGGACCGGAAGCGCTTATGCCGAGAACGACGAGCCGCAGCCGCAGGTGGTGGTGGCATTCGGATTCTTGATCACGAACTGCGCGCCTTCCAGACCTTCCGAGTAATCGATTTCAGCGCCGACCAGATACTGGAAGCTCATCGAATCGACCAGCAGCGTCACGCCATTCTTCACCATAACGGTGTCGTCGGCATTCTGCGCTTCGTCGAAGGTAAAGCCGTACTGGAAGCCGGAACAGCCGCCGCCGGAAACAAACACACGCAGTTTCAGATCGGCATTGCCTTCCTCGTCGATCAGGCTTTTGACTTTGTTGGCCGCGCTATCGGTAAAGATCAGCGGGGATTCCATTTCGGTTGCTGCATTCATAATGGTGCTCCTTGAAAATGTGTGGGGTGATTATCCGCATCACCCGTCTGGCGTCAAGCATTGACCCTATTGGTTATACGGAGTTCCGCTCATGTCAGGGCAGCATGCCCACATCGGCCAGCGCGGTGTCTTCTGGCAGGTCGAACAAGATATTCATGTTCTGCACCGCCTGCCCGGCAGCTCCCTTCACCAGATTGTCGATCACCGACAGCACCACC
>JBPPMF010000151.1:0-10665 GCA_051305915.1 Thiobacillus sp.
ACAGGCTCTCGGTGAAGGTGTCGGGTCCGCGCATGAAGGGGGCTCTGGCTGGGATCGGTGAATGGCTGTCAGTTTAACTTCTGCCGGACTGGTGACGTGCGCCGGCTGCGGGTATTTCAGCAGCCTGTTAAATGAAAACTCAATTCATCAGCTGCGAGATCGTCCCTACCACGCATGCATCAAGACGCCGCCTGCTGCGAATAGAACTGCCAGCAGCGCGGCAAGTGGAGCGATCGCGAAATCGGGCGAATCCATGGCCCACAGGGTGACGCCGCTGATCACGCACCAGGCGACGGGAATCGGGAAAAGCCACCCTACCGGCCGCGCACCGGCAAAGAGCAGAACACCGAGCGTCTCCAGGGCGGTGGGGTCGGGCGCCATGCCGAACAACTCTGCCTGCGTCCAGCTTCTGCCCAGCAACGGGCCGATCAAAGGAAAAATCAGCAAGGCGAATATCAACAGGCCGAGCCCGGCGCGCTGCGGCAGCCGGGTGGCAGGCGCGAGTTTGAACCGGTTTTTCACCACGCCCAACCATAGCAGCAGCACGCCCTGGATGGCGAAGGCCAGGGCAAAATAGCCGGCGGCCAGGTTGATGTTGGCGTAGCGCTGCCAGTGGAAGCCCCAGGCCACCCACAGCCAGCACAGTGCAAGGATTGCGGCGATGGCGCGCCCTGCCCCGTTGCCGCCGCGCCGACATAGCACCAGAACGGCGGTGCCAAGCGCGAGGGCGAGAAGCTGCAGCGGCCACAGCTCGAGGTTGTAGCGCTCGAACAGCCGGTAATACGTCTGCGCCGAGAACATCAGCAGATCGCGCGGGCCATAGGTCCACCATTCCGACATCAGAGCCTGGCCACCCATGCGGCCATGCGTGCGCGCATGGCCTGATCCGGCAAGCGCCCGGATGCCGCACCCAGATTTTCACGCACGTGGTCAACGCGGGTGGTTGCCGGAATCGCGCAGGTCACGGCGGGATGCGAAATGATGAACTTGATCGCGAACTGGGCCCAACTGTTGCAGTCGATTTCGGCCGCCCACGGCGGCAGCGGATGGCGTTCGAGCCGGCGGATCAGCGCGCCCTGCTGGAACGGCCGGTTGACGATGACGGCGATGCCACGTTCCCTCGCAAGCGGCAGCAGGCGCTGCTCCACTTCGCGGTCGATCAGATTGTAGGTGAGCTGGACGAAATCGAGCGGCTGGCTGGCCATGATCTGCGCCAGTTCGCCATGGCGACGGCCGTGCGAGGTGGTGATGCCCACATAGCGCAGCTGGCCAGCTGCCTTCATGGCAAACAGTGTCGGCAGGTGGGCCTGCCACGACAACAGGTTGTGCACCTGCATCAGGTCGAAGCGCGGGATACCCCACAACTGGCGTGACTGTTCGATCTGCGCGCGGCCGGCAGCGCCGCCTGAAATCCATACCTTATCGGCAGCGAACAGATCGCCCGGCCGACCGATTTTTTTCAAGCCATAGCCGATGACGTCCTGCGCCGAGCCGTACATGGGCGAACTGTCGATCAGGCGTCCGCCGGCCTGGAAGAAGGCGCGCATCACCTCGGCGCTGGCGTCGCGCGCGGCGCGGTCGTTGCCGACGTTGAAGGTGATCCAGCTGCCGAGGCCGATCAACGGTAGCGCCTCGCCGCTGGACGGAATGGCGCGGCTGGCGGGGCGAGCCTGTTGCGCCTGCCCCATTGCCGGCCCTAGCAAGGGGGCCGCCGCAATCGCGCCCAGCAGCCTGCGGCGGGTGATATTCGGTGTTTTGGGCATCTCGATCTTCCTTTTCAAACGGGGAGGCGATGAACTGGATCGCCTCATGGAATTGATACCCACGTGATCATCCCATGACTGAGCGCCGAGCCTTTGCTGGGTTCCCGGATTCAATGCCGTGTCTGCCTGAAGTTTTACGACTGCTCAGGTATCGTGGCAATAGACACTTGCCGCGAAGCATTGAACAATACAAGCGCCCCAGTCATATCCGTAACCATTCCATCATGCCAGCCCGACTCCGCGCCGTTCAAGCCGACATCACCCGCCTCGCGGTTGATGCGATCGTCAACGCCGCCAATGCGTCGCTCTTGGGCGGCGGCGGTGTGGATGGTGCGATCCATCGTGCCGCCGGCCCCGAGCTGCTGGCGGCATGCCGCCCACTTGGCGGTTGCCAGACCGGCGACGCCAAGCTCACCCACGGCTATCGGCTCCCCGCCCGCTTCATCATCCACACGGTCGGCCCGATCTGGCAGGGTGGGCATCAGGGCGAACCGGAGTTGCTGGCATCCTGCTACCGCCGCTCACTCGAGCTTGCGGCTGAAAACGGCATCCGCACCCTGTCGTTTCCGGGCATTAGCACCGGGGTTTATGGTTATCCGGTCGAACCTGCCGCCAGGGTGGCGGTGTCGACGGTGCGCTCCAGCGTGCGCAACTTTCCGGATATCGAGGAGGTTGTTTTCTGCTGCTTTTCTGCGCCAGCGCTCGCCATTTATCAAGCCCTGCTTGAGCATGTGGACAAACCCTGAGGTACCACCATGATCCAACTGCCCCATGCATTGAACGCCTGGGGAACGCCTGAATTCGAGGCGGTTCTCAAGCAGGAAATTGAACGACTGGATGCCGGCTGCCTGCCATTACAGCAAGGGCTGTCCGTCAGCAGTTATGTGACCGACCGGCCGTTCCAGGTGATGGTGATCAGCGTGCGCGAGGAAACCGGCCTGATCCTCATCAAGGCAGGGATTTTCTATACGGGTGTCATCGCCGGCTGCAGTTGCGCCGACGACCCCACGCCAGTCGACGAACTGAACGAATACTGCGTGCTACAGTTTTATATCGACAGACTAACGGCCAACACCACGGTGGAGCTGCTCGCGGAATAGACCGGCGGAATCCGCAGCATCAAAGCAACGCCGCGTGTACCCCTGATTGCACATGCCGTTTTTGCTTCTGAGTGCGTTTCTGCCAACCCCTGCATCGAGCCGACATGAACCCCGCCCTGCTGATTCTCAACGCCGGCTCTTCCAGCCTCAAATTTGCGGTCTATCAGACCACCCCGACAGGCGAGCTGCAAGCTGCCTATCGTGGCCTCATCGAAGAAATCGGACGGGATGGACGCTTCCAGGTATTTCACACGCCCGAGGCCAACGGCCCGATCGATCAGGCCCTGGCAGCCGCCAACCACGAACAGGCCCTGCAGCATCTGCTGGACTGGCTGGAGACCCGTCACCCTGGCCTGGCATTCCGCGCAGCCGGGCATCGCGTGGTGCACGGCGGTGCGAATTACATCCGTCCAGTGCGAGTTGACGATGCGGTGCTGACGGACCTGGAAAAACTCATTCCGCTGAGCCCCCTACACCAGCCCCACAATCTGGCAGGCATCCGCGCATTGGCCAAACTGCGCCCGGATTTGCCGCAGGTCGCCTGCTTCGATACCGCCTTCCACCACACCCTGCCACCGCTGGCACGGCGCTTCGCCCTGCCGCGCGAATTCGACGAACGCGGCATCCGCCGCTACGGTTTCCATGGCCTGTCCTACGAGCATATCGCCAGCGTGCTGCCGGACTATCTGGGAGCCGAGGCCGAGGGCCGGGTGGTGGTCGCCCATCTCGGCAGCGGCGCCAGCCTGTGCGCGATGCGGCAGCGGCGCAGCGTGGAAACTTCGATGAGCTTCACCCCGCTCGACGGCATCCCCATGGCCAGCCGCTGCGGCGCGCTCGACCCCGGCGTGCTGCTCTACCTGCTGCGGGAGGAAGGCATGAGCCCGCACCAACTCGACGACCTGCTGCACCAACGTTCGGGGCTGCTCGGCGTCTCCGGCATCAGCGGCGACGTGCGGACGCTGCAGGCGAGCAGCGATCCGCATGCCGCCGAGGCGCTCGACCTGTTCGCCTACCGCACCGCCCAGGCCATTGCCGGCCATGCCGTCGCGCTCGAAGGCATCGACGCCCTGGTCTTCACCGCGGGCATCGGCGAGCACGCCGCGCCGGTGCGCGCGGCCATTTGCCGTCATCTGGCCTGGCTCGGCCTGGCGCTCGACGAGGCGATCAACATGCGCCACGGCCCTCGCATCAGCCAGATGGACAGCCCTGTTTCAGGGTGGGTCATCCCCACCAACGAGGAAAGGGTGATCGCGCGCCACGCCTGGGCGCTGACCGCGCCGGCCAGTTTGTAACCTTGCGCCAACACAATCTAGCCAACCCTCACGCCTGAGCGCAATGAAAAGGAGAGCACCATGAACAGTACCCATCCGATTTCCAACCCCGTCCTTTCTGCCGACGAACTGGACAAGATCAACGACTACTGGCGCGCCTGCAATTACCTGGCGGCGGGGATGATCTACCTGCGCGACAACCCACTGCTGCGGGAACCGCTTCAGCCCGAGCACATCAAGGAACGCCTACTCGGCCACTGGGGCGCGAGTCCCGGCCTGAGCTTCACCTACGTCCACCTCAACCGGCTGATCAACAAATATGACCTCGACGCCATTTTCCTGGCCGGCCCCGGCCATGGCGCGCCCGGCGTGCTGGCCCCGGTCTACCTGGAAGGCGCCTACAGCGAGATCTACCCCAACAAGAGCGAAGACGAAGCCGGCCTACGCCGCTTCTTCAAGTCGTTTTCCTTCCCCGGCGGCATCGGCAGTCACTGCACCCCGGAAACCCCGGGCTCGATCCACGAAGGCGGCGAACTCGGCTACAGCGTCTCGCATGCCTTCGGCGCGGCGTTCGACAACCCCGACCTTCTGGTGGCCGTGATGGTGGGCGACGGCGAAGCGGAAACCGGGCCACTGGCGACGTCGTGGCATTCCAACAAGTTTCTCAATCCGATCCGCGATGGCGCGGTGCTGCCCATCCTGCATCTCAACGGCTACAAGATCCACAACCCGACGTTGCTGGCACGCATCTCCCATGAAGAACTGGAGAACCTGTTCAAGGGCTATGGCTGGACGCCGTATTTCGTCCAAGGGTCGGACCCGATGACCATGCATGCCGAGATGGCCGCGGTGATGGAAGCCTGCGTGCTGGAGATCCGCCGCATCCAGGACGAGGCGCGGCGAAGCGGCGTCCCCGGCCGGCCGCGCTGGCCGATGATCGTGCTGCGCTCGCCCAAGGGCTGGACCGGCCCCGCCGAGGTGGACGGCAAGAAAGTGGAGGGCTTCTGGCGTTCGCACCAGGTGCCGCTGGCCGGGGTGCGCAGCAACCCGGCCCACCTGCAGCAACTGGAGGCCTGGCTGCGCAGCTACGAGCCCGACACCCTGTTCGACGAGACGGGCCGCCTGCGCCCTGAACTGAAGGCACTGGCGCCCCACGGCAACCGCCGCATGGGCGCCAACCCGCATGCCAACGGCGGCCATTTGCGGCGCCCGTTGCGGATGCCGGACTTCCGCGATTACGCGGCCGAACTGCCCGGCCCTGGCAAGATCACGGCGGAAAACACGCGCCCGCTGGGCAAGCTGCTGCGCGACGTGATGGCGCAGAACATGGATAACTTCCGCGTCTTCGGCCCGGACGAAAACGCATCCAACAAACTCGACAATCTCTACGAAGTCACCAAAAAAACCTGGCTTGCCGACATCTACCCGGAAGACGCCGATGGCAGCGAGCTATCGCCCGACGGCCGGGTGATGGAAATGCTCTCGGAGCACACCCTGGAGGGCTGGCTGGAAGGCTATCTGCTGACCGGCCGCCATGGCTTCCTGTCCACCTACGAGGCCTTCGTCCATGTGATCGACTCGATGTTCAACCAGCACGCCAAGTGGCTGGCGATATCCAGGGAAATCCCCTGGCGGGCGCCGGTGGCGTCGCTCAACTTCCTGATCACCTCGACCGTGTGGCGCCAGGATCACAACGGTTTCACCCACCAGGACCCGGGCTTCCTCGACGTGGTGGTGAACAAGAGTCCCGCCGTAACCCGCATCTACCTGCCGCCGGACGTCAACACGCTGCTGGCAACCGCCGCCCACTGTCTGGAAAGCACCAACCTCGTCAACGTGATCGTCTGCGACAAGCAGAAGCACCTGCAGTACCTCGACATGGACGCGGCGATCAAGCACTGCACCAAGGGCATCGGCATCTGGGAATGGGCCAGCAACGACGCCGGCGCGGAGCCCGACGTGGTGATGGCCTGCGCCGGCGACATTCCCACCAAGGAGGCGCTGGCGGCGACCGTGCTACTGCGCGAGCACTTCCCCGAACTGAAGGTGCGCTTCATCAACGTGGTCAATCTCTACAAGATGGTGCCGCCCAGCGAACATCCGAACGGCCTGTCGGACCGCGACTTCGACAGCCTGTTCACCCTCGACAAACCAGTGATCTTCAACTTCCACGGCTATCCCTGGCTGATCCATCGCCTGGCGTATCGCCGCACCAACCACGACAACCTGCACGTGCGCGGCTACAAGGAGAAGGGCAACATCAACACGCCGCTGGAACTGGCGATCGAGAACGAGATCGACCGCTTCAGCTTGGCCATCGACGTGATCAACCGCGTTCCTTCCCTGCAGGTGGCCGGCGCCCACGTCAAGGAGAAGCTGCGCGACATGCAGATCGATTGCCGCGATTACGCCCACGAACACGGGGTGGACTTGCCGGAAGCGGATGCATGGCGGTGGCCGTATTAGGACTGCCTATCTCTAGCAGCCAGAACGTGATTACGGCAATAGCAGGCAGAACACCGCGCCCTGATCGTTGTGCAGACGCAGCTCGCCCTGGCGCCCCCGATTGTCGTGGCTTTGTGCAATCACTTTGGAAAACTGCAAGCCCAGGCCGGTCCCACTTGATCGATAAGACGTATCGGGGGCCACACTGCTCAGGATATGTTCGGGATAGCCCGCCGAGTCGTCGTGCACGCTCAGGGCCAGGCAGCCTTCCACCATATTGGCCTTGATCTGGAGGGCCGAACGCGCGTGCGACAGGGAATTGTGTATGGCGTTGATCAAGGCCATTTCAACCAGATCGCGGTCGAAGAACCAGAGCGCGGGCACTTCATCAGCCAGTATGGCCTCAACCTGGATGCGGCCGCGCGAAAGGGCGGTTGCCCGGTCCAGGATCTCACGCATCAGATCATGCGGCGAGTAGGCATCGATGACCGGGTGAATCTGCTGGTTGATCGCCTTGTAAATCAGCAACGCCTGCTGCAGCCGGTCGACCACGCCCTGGCACAGCATGCGCGCCGCATCGACCGGCTCGTCGTGCGTCGCGTCGCCCTGCAGCGGAATGCTTTCAAGGGTCATCGACAGCAAACCGAGATCGTTTTTCAGTTCATGAATCAGCGCTGCATAGAGATCGGTGCTGTCGAATTTCACCCCGCAGCCCTTCGCTGGCTGCCATAACGGCTTTCCAGGTCTTTCATGTGCAGGCGCAAGCCTGAAATGCGCGAGTGCCCGGGCGACAGGCGTTCCGCCTCGTCAAGATTACAGCTCGCGATTCCCATCAATTGCTCATCCATACCCGCCTGGTCGATGTATTTGAGGATGACCCACACGGCGTTCAGCATGATCCGCGGGTTGCGGGGCGCCTCGTCACAAGCCGCCAGCAGTTTGTCGACGGCGGCCTGGTAGTCGCCGCGCTGGGCCAGCACCACGCCCTCGTTGTTGAGCTTGCGCACATTGGAGGTGGCTGCAGAAAGCACGCTGGCACCAGCATCGACCCGCCCTGCCTGATCGTAGATCCGCTTGGCCTTGGTCAGCAACACCTCGCTGTCATGGGCATTTCTTGCCACTTCCGAGACGATGCTATCGGCTTCTTCATAGCGCCCATTGGCCATGCTGACGCCTGCCAGATCCAGCATCAACTGCGCATCGCCGCGTGTTCCGGCGGCCCGCAATTGCGCCACTTCGTCCAGTTGCTTTGCCGCATCCTGCAGGTTGCCGGCCTGGACATGCGCCATGCCCTGCGTGACGGCCATCACCAGTTTCCCTTCCGGACTAGCCTGCAAGGTGCTTTTATTTTTCTTCAGCGTCTCGGCAACCGCTTTGAGGTCGCCCTGCTCGAGTTGCACCCGGCACAGGTTGCCAAAATCAGTCGGCGTGACAAATATGGAATGACGTCCCTTGTTCAGCACATTGGAAAAAGCGGTCCGGGCTGTATCCAGATCGCCATTATCATGCGCGACCTCGCCCAGTTTCTGTTGCCGGCGCACGGTTTTGGAAGAAATGGCCACCCCCTTTTTCAGCGCATCCAGAGCAGCGGAGACATCCTTTTTGGCCAGGCAGACCTCCGATAACAGATCGTATGCGGCAACCATTTCAGGTGCATGTTTGAGTACGTCGCGCAACTCTTCCTCGGCGGCATCTTCCTTCTTTTGCAGGTGCAGCGTCCGGGCAAGCCCAAGACGCGCCCACGGGATGGCCCGCATCTGGATGACATCTTTGTACAAGGCCTCGGCCTCCTCGGAACGTTCCAGTGCAACAAGCAGATCCCCCTTGAAACGCAGGGCTTCGACCACGAATTTCGGCTTGCTACGGATCAACTCGTCGCAGGCCGCGATGGCTGCTTCCAGATTCTGCGCAAGAAAATGTCGATAGGCTTCGCGAAACGCCCGTTTACGCAACAGAATGCTGTCGAGTCGGTTGCGCAACACCTCAGGACTGAAAGGCTTGATCATGTAGTCATCCGGCGCCAACTCGGCCGTCGCGACCACTTTCTCGTAAAAAGCTTCGGCGGTGACCATCATGAAAACCGTTTCCAGGGAAATCAGATTGCCGTGGCGCATTTCCTCCAACAACTGCTGGCCGTCGCGCCCCTCACCCAGATTGAAATCACACAGGATAAAGTCGCAGGGCTTGCCCTTGACCTGAAAGATGGCCTCCGCCGCATTGCTTGCCAGTTGAACCTTGGTGACGCCAAAGTTGGACAAGGTCAGCCGTAGGGCATTGCGCATGTTGGGAGAATCATCCACCACCAGGGCGCGCAGTTCACCATAGTCGATAAAGGCATCACTAACCCGGATGGAAGCTGGGTTCATGCTAGCGGCTCGCTAAATGAAGTTTTGAACTGGATCAACGTACTTTCACCTGCCAGGCTGGATTTTGCAAAATAACGGTGATTATCAGCCTAACTGAACCTTGCTATCCGCTGGAAGCATACTGTTTTTTCGGGTTGGCTCAGGATGCAGGGCGGTCGATTTCCAATTCTTCCGGATACGGCCGGCTCGGATACTGGAAGGCAACCGGCCCATCCGGTTTTGCGTGGACGAACTGGTGGACGAACGGGTCGGTGGAGTCGACCATGTCGGCAGCGTTGCCTTCGGCCACCACCACGCCGTCATGGATGAAATAGACGTAGTCGGCGACCTTCAGCGATTCCGACACGTCGTAGGTCACCACCACAGAGGTCATACCGAGCGCGTCGTTGAGGCGCCGAATCAAGTTGGCGATGGTGTTGAGCGAGATCGGGTCGAGACCGGTGAAAGGCTCGTCATACATCATCATCATGGGGTCGAGCGCGATTGCCCGAGCGAGTGCCACCCGGCGCTCCATGCCGCCCGACAGTTCGCTGGTGCGCAGGGCATGGGCGCCGCGCAGGCCGACGGCATGCAGTTTCATCAGCACCAGGTCGTGGATCACGTCTTCCGGCAGGTCGGTGTGCTCGCGCATCGGGTAGGCGATGTTGTCGAACACCGACAGGTCGGTGAACAACCCGCTGACCTGGAACATCATCCCCATTTTGCGGCGCATTGCGTAAAGATCATTGTTGCCAAGCTCGTGGACCACCTGGCCGTCGAATGTCACGCTGCCACGCGACGGCCTCAACTGGCCGCCGATGTGACGCAGCAGCGTGGTCTTGCCGCAGCCGCTGACGCCAAGAATGCCAATGACCTTGCCGCGCGGAATGGCGAGGGTGATGCCCCGAAGCACCCGATTGTCCTCGAACGAAAAATGCAGATCGCTGATCTCGACCAGGTTTTCCGCTGCTTGCTTCAGGTTTGGTTCTTGCAATGCAGGCATGCTCAGGCTTTCTCCAGCAGGGTTTCTGGCGTTTCCAGTGCCGCCTTCACCGCCACCAGGAATTGCACCGCGTCGCGACCGTCGATCAGCCGGTGGTCGTAGGTCAATGCCAGATACATCATCGGGCGAATCACCACCTGGCCGTTTTCGGCGACGGGGCGTTCCTGGATGGTGTGCATGCCGAGGATGGCAGACTGCGGCGGATTGAGGATGGGCGTGGACAGCAGCGAGCCAAACACGCCGCCGTTGGTGATGGAGAAGGTACCGCCGGAGAGGTCTTCGAGCGTGAGCTTGGCCTCGCGCGCACGTTGGGCGAAGTCCGCGATCGCCGCCTCGATTTCGGCCGACGACAGGGTCTGCGCGGAGCGCAGAATCGGCACCACCAACCCGCGCGGACTGGAGATGGCGATGCCGATGTCCACATCACCGTGCCACACGATGTCGCTGCCTTCAATGGCAGCGTTGACGACGGGAAACTGCTGCATTGCCTGGCACACCGCACGCACAAAGAACGACATGTAGCCCAGCTTGACGCCGTGTTTGACCTCGAACTCGGCCTTGAAACGCTGGCGCAATTCATTCGCCGGCTGCATGTTCACCTCGTTAAAGGTGGTGAGCAGGGCGGCGGTGTGCTGCGCGGCGACCAGGCGCTCGGCCACCCGTTGACGCAGGCGCGACATCGGCTCGCGCTTAATCGGTTTGGGCGGGCGAAGCCCTGCGTTTGCCCCCTCCCTCTTG
>JBPPMF010000278.1:0-5236 GCA_051305915.1 Thiobacillus sp.
TCACCTCTCACCTCTCACGCCCCATGGAATTCGACCTCATCGCCCGCCACTTCACCCGCGCCACCCCCGGCGCTGTGTTGGGCGTTGGCGATGACTGCGCGCTGCTGGCGCCGACGCCGGGCATGCAGCTGGCGGTGTCGTCCGACATGCTGCTCGAAGGCCGCCATTTTTCACCGCAGGACAGCCCCGCCGGCATCGGCCACAAATCGCTGGCGGTGAACCTGTCCGACCTCGCCGCGATGGGGGCGACGCCGCGCTGGGCGACCCTGTCGATTGCCCTACCCGAAGCAAACGACGCCTGGCTCACTGCTTTCACGCGCGGCTTTTTCCGCATGGCCGACCAGCACGGCATCGAGCTGGTCGGTGGCGACACCACGCGCGGTGCACTGACGATCAGCATCACGGTGATGGGCGAAGTGCCGCCGGATCAGGCCTTGCGCCGCGACGGTGCCAAGCCCGGCGACGACGTGTGGGTATCCGGCGTGATCGGGTCGGCGGCGCTGGCGCTGGCCTACCGCCAGGGCCGCCTGTTTATGGAGCAGGTCGACGCCGCCAAGGTGTTGCCCGCGCTGTATCTGCCAACGCCGCGGGTGGAACTTGGCATCGCGCTGCGCGGCATCGCCAGCAGTGCGATCGACATTTCGGATGGCCTGCTGGGTGACCTCGGGCATATTCTGGAACGCTCACACGTCGGCGCCACGCTCGAATTTGCCGCACTGCCGACGTTGCCGGTGGCGCAGGCCTATCTGCATGAAAAAGTCGCGCGCAGATGCGTGCTGGCGGGCGGCGACGATTACGAACTTTGCTTCACCGCGGCGCGGGATAAGCGCGACATGGTGCTGGCCGCAGCGGAAACCGCCGCCGTCGTGGTCACCCGCATTGGCCAGATTCATGCAACGGCCGGACTGACGGTGCGCGACGCCGACGGCCAGCCACTCCCTATCGAACACACCGGCTATGACCACTTCGCAGCCTGACCTCAGATTCCTGTTTGCGCATCCGGCGCACCTGATCGCGTTCGGCTTCGGCAGCGGGCTCGCACCCAAGGCGCCCGGCACCATCGGGACCCTGCTGGGCCTGCCGCTGTACTGGCTGATCGTCGCCGCCGCGCCTGATCTGGCGAACCAGATCGTGCTCGTTATCGCCACCTTCCTGTTCGGCATCTGGGCCTGCGGCCGTACCGGCCGCGCGCTCGGCGTCGCCGACCATGGCGGCATGGTGTGGGACGAAATCGTCGCCTTCGCCCTGGTGTTGCTGTTCACCCCGGCTGGCTGGGGGTGGATTGCGCTGGCATTTGCGCTATTCCGCCTGTTCGACATCCTGAAACCCTGGCCGATCCGGCTCGCCGACACCCATCTGAAAAATGGTTTCGGCGTCATGTTCGACGATCTGCTGGCGGCGGGCTATGCGATCGCCGCCCTGAAAGGACTCCAATGGCTCGTGTAAGCGACGAAGAACTGCACCAACTCGCCAGCGAACTCGGCGACAAGCTGCACGCGCGCAACTGGATGTTGGCCACCGCTGAGTCCTGCACGGGCGGCTGGGTCGGGCAACTGATCACCGCCCTGCCCGGCAGCTCGCAGTGGTACGATCGCGGCTTCATCACCTATGCCAACGCCGCCAAGATCGAGATGCTCGGTGTGCCCGAAGAAACGCTCGATACCTACGGCGCCGTTTCCGAGGAAACCGCCAGCGCCATGGCGGCCGGTGCGCTGGCCCGCAGCCACGCCCAAGCCACCCTCGCCATTTCCGGCATCGCCGGCCCCGGTGGCGGCACCCCGCAAAAGCCGGTCGGCCTGGTGTGCTACGGCTGGGCGCTGGAAGATGGCACCGTCATGTCATCCACCTGCCGCCTCGACGGCGACCGCGAGGAAATCCGCTCGCGCGCCGTGGCCGCCGCGCTGCGTGGGTTGATTGAGTTGATTGGTTAGTTGTGGGCCGAGAGCGGAGAGTCGAGAGTGCGACCCGGGGATAACCAAGGCTCTCCGCTCTCGACTCTCCGCTACCAAAACGCCCACGCCGCAAACGGTTCAATCTCGTCCCGATTCAGCAACATCAGCTGGTAGGCGTTCGGGTTCAAGCCATGATCCCGCGTGGTGTCGACGCTCAGGCGCTGCAACACATAACCCAGTAAAGCGCGTCGCACGTTCACCTCGATGACCTCGCCGCTGGCGCCATAGTCCAGCAACAGACTTTCGCGCCTGGCCGCATCCAAGCCGGCATGGGGGGCGAGCCGCAGGCCAACCGTTTCTTCCCAGTCATCGTCGTATTGCGCGCCCGATTCAGCCGGAATATTCAGGCATTCCGCCTCGACAATGCGCGACAGCACGAAGTCGCGAAAGTCGCAGGTGTCTTCGCTATACGCCCGCACATGCCAGCGCAGCCCGGTGTTCACCAGGGTATGCGGTTCCAGCACACGCACCGCCCCGCTTTCGCGGCTGGACAGGGAACGGTAGCTGACGCTCAGCTTGCGCCGACCATGGATCGCACGGGTGATCTGCGCCAGGGTCTGCTGGCTGGGCAAGCGGGCGGGCAGAGGCAGCGATGCGGTCGGCAGACCATAAATCAGCTCGCTTCCATACGGCCCATTTGCCACAGCCAGATTCGCCGCGATCACGGGAAGCGCGGCGGCCGGCGTCAGGTCGGCAAAGGCCGCGCTAAAGCCCTCGCCCGGCACGAAGCCAAACACGCTGTGGTTGTAGACGAGATTGCCGGGGGCCAGGTCGCTGTAGAGCTTGAGATCCTTGGTCGCGGCCGGGTCAGATAGGCCAAAGGCTTTGGCCACGTCGCTGCGGGTGACGACCCCGGTATACCAGGCCATGACCTCGATATATTGCAGCCGCTGGCGCGTCGCCCATTTCACATCCAGGCGCATTTTTTCTTTTGAAAACATCTCCATTGCTCCGGGCGGGCTGCAGTACCGAAAATTATAGGGCGGCGCAGCCCAAATACAAACAATCACGTCGTATATTTTATATAGGTGATATTTTGTATTGACATCACAAAATGTATGGCCTAAAGTCCAGTCATCGCAAACCCCTCAGGAGACACACACCATGGCCACCCCCAGCACAATGACCGAAGACAAGATGAAAGCACTCAGCGCCGCGCTGAGCCAGATCGACAAACAGTTCGGCAAGGGCTCGGTGATGCGCCTGGGCGATCACGATGTGTCGCGCGACATTCAGGTCGTCTCCACCGGCTCGCTCGGGCTCGACATCGCGCTGGGCGTCGGCGGCCTGCCGCGCGGCCGCGTGGTCGAAATCTACGGCCCGGAATCGTCCGGCAAAACCACGCTCACCCTGCAGGTGATCGCCGAAATGCAGAAAATGGGCGGCACCGCCGCCTTCATCGACGCCGAGCATGCGCTCGACCCCAACTACGCCGGCAAACTCGGCGTCGACGTCGACAACCTGCTGGTGTCGCAGCCCGACACCGGCGAGCAGGCGCTGGAAATCGCCGACATGCTGGTGCGTTCCGGCTCGGTCGACGTCGTCGTCATCGACTCGGTCGCCGCGTTGACCCCCAAGGCCGAAATCGAAGGCGAAATGGGCGACTCGCACATGGGCCTGCAGGCACGCTTGATGAGCCAGGCGCTCAGGAAACTCACCGCCAACATCAAGCGCACCAACACCCTGGTCATCTTCATCAACCAGATCCGCATGAAAATCGGCGTCATGTTCGGCAGTCCCGAAACCACCACTGGCGGCAACGCGCTCAAATTCTACGCCAGCGTGCGCCTGGACATCCGCCGTATTGGCGCCCTCAAGAAAGGCGACGAAATCATCGGCAACGAAACCAAGGTCAAGGTCGTCAAGAACAAAGTCGCGCCGCCATTCAAGGAAGCCTTCTTCGACATCCTCTACGGCCAGGGCATCTCGCACGAAGGTGAAATCATCGAACTCGGCGTCCTCCATAAATTCATCGACAAGTCCGGTGCCTGGTACGCCTACAACGGCGAAAAAATCGGCCAGGGCAAAGACAACGCGCGCGAATACCTGAAAGAACACCCGGAAATCGCGCACGAAATCGAAGCCAAGGTTCGCGCCGCCGTCGGCGTCAACAACCCCGCCGCTGAAAGTGAAGCCGACGCCTGATCCCGGCGACCTGCGTGAACGCGCCCTGCGCCTGCTGGCGCGGCGCGAACACAGCCGCGCCGAACTCCTCCGCAAACTCGAAAACGCGGGCTTTGGCCGTGATGACATCACCCCGCTGCTCGACGCCTTCGAAGCGAAAAACTGGCTCTCAGACCGCCGCTTCGCCGAAAGCTACGTCGCCGACCACCGCGCCCGCGCAGGCAGCATCAAGCTCGCCTACGACCTGCGCCAGCGGGGCGTGAGCGACAGCATCATCGAATCGGTATTAGGCGACAACCGCGACAGCGAACTCGACCGCGCGCGCGAAGTGTGGCGGAAGAAATTCGGTGCGACCCCGGCAGATGCGGCCGAAAAGGCCCGGCAGATGCGCTTTCTGCAAAGCCGGGGCTTTACATCCGAAGTGATTCGACGCGCGATTGCGGACGGGAATGACTGACACAGGACGCGGCGAAAAAAATAGCGTTTAACTTCAAACAAGATATACTTGTATAGCACTATCTCAAGGAGCCATTATGTTAGCGATTCGCTTGCCGGAAGACATCGAAGCCAGGCTGGATAATCTGGCAAAGCGCACAGGTCGCAGCAAGACGTTTTATGCCCGCGAAGCCATTCTGGAATATCTGGAAGACATGGAAGACCTCTACCTGGCTGAACAGGTCGTGCGTCGTCTGGACAGCGGCGAAGAGCAAACCCATCCTCTAGAGGAAGTAGAGGCACGTCTTGGCTTGGCAGATTGAAATTTCAGAAACGGCCGAAAAACAACTCGCCAAACTGGACAAGCCTGTCGCCAAGCGTTTGCACGGTTTTTTGCGCGAGCGCCTGGCCCTTTTGGACGACCCAAGAAGCATTGGGCAAGCGCTACGGGGCAGCGAGTTGGGCGAGTTCTGGAAATACCGGGTAGGCGACTGGCGCCTCGTCTGCCAGATCAAGGATGCAAAAATACTGATTACCGTAATCCGCCTCGGCAACCGGCGCGAGGTTTATCGCTGACTACAAAAAAAACACAATAAATGGGGTCACCCATTAGCCGACCGTAGTCAAGCGCGAACACTTTACCAACCCGCTTTTTGATGGCGGGTTTTTCTTGCTTTGCTTTCTGCCTTGCTGCTCAGGCCGAATCCGTTTTCTCGATACTGGCT
>JBPPMF010000248.1:0-9948 GCA_051305915.1 Thiobacillus sp.
GAATATATCGGCACCGAACAATTTAGCCAGTTCTGCAAGTCGGTTCCCACCCCGTCGCCATCCAAGGTGGGCGCCAGCAGCACCAGCCGTGGCGGTCGCGTGACCGGCACCGAAGTGGGTCGCAGCGACAAGGTCACCGGTGACGAGACCGGCACCTGCAAGCGCGTGACCGGTACGGAATATATGGCTGCCGAACAGGCAAGCGAATTCTGTGGCACCTCGCCCGAACCCCGTCCGGAAAAGGCCGGCTTTGGCATGACGGCCAGGAAAAACGCGATCAGCGGCAGCGATCTCGCTCGCGAGATTGGTGTGACGGGCGGCGAGCACGGTGCGAATCGCGCCATCACGGGCAGCGCATATACCGATACCACCCCCTTGCGCAGCAAGTCGGGAGATGCGCCAAAAAAGGTGGAGACCAGTCACACGAGCGCTGGCGGAGCGGTGAGCGGCACCCAACTGGGTCGCTCATCGAAAATCTCCGGCGCTGAGCAGGGTGCTTGCAAACGTGTGACTGGTTCTGATTACCTCAGCGCAGAAGAATTTTCTTCGTTTTGCCGTGCCGAGCCTCACCAGTCACCAGCCAAGGTTGGCGTGTCGCGCACATTGAAGGGGCAGGAAGTCTCGGGTACCCAGGTTGGGCGCTCGTCCAGCGTGACGGGCGACGAATATGGCGCCTGCAAGCCAGTGACGGGAACGGCTTATATCGGTGCCGACCAGTACGCTGATTTTTGCGCGACCCGGGTGGTCGCTGAAGCGGCCAATCGTACGCGTCTGGGTCGCAACGCCGAGTTGACCGGCATCCAGCCAGGACCGGATGCCAAGTTGACCGGCAACGCGCGGGGCGAGTGTCAGACCGTGAGCGGATCGCCTTACATGGGTGAAGTTCAGCAGGCCACAGCCTGCGGGCGCCCGCCTATGGCAACGCATTACCGAGCTCGGGCTCCAGAACTCGCATCGTCCAGTGCGGACGTGACTGGCAATGCGATGGTTGCGCCAGGCAACCGTCAGCCGGGTGATTTCTCGGTGGTTTCTCCGGCGCGTACGGCTCAGGACAGCGAAACCCGGCGCATCACCGGCAGTGCCTTTGGTAGCACCGGTCGCATCACCGGTTCGCTGGCACGTGCTGCCGGCCTGGTGTCCGGTACGCCCGAATTCCGTTATCGCGATGGCGGCGAACCCGTGGCAGCTGTGGTTGGGGCCGCTGCGGAACCGGCGCCGGATCGCATTACGGGTGAAGGCCGCGAGCGCAGCGTCACGGGTGACGCCTGGGATCGTAGCGGTCGCGTGACGGGTACCGAGGGACGTTCCGCAGCGAGTCGTAACCCGACTCAGCGTGGTGAGTCGCGCGGTAGCGTCATGAATGCCAGGGTCAATCGCGAAATAGAGCATCCGGCGCTGGCCCCCGGTCGGGTCACCGGCAGCAGCGGCAACAGCACGGCTGGCTCAGCGGTGACGCTGTCTGGCGGCGCACGCGGCTAACCCGCACGTACCGACGGAATACGGTAATGGATACCCGTGATCGCCAGAAGCGCATGCGCAACGTCAGCCCCGTCGCACCGGTGGGCATGGCGCTGCCGAGTTGGCCGCAGCGCGTGAGTTTTTGCGTGCCCGGCATGGTTGCCGACGGCAACGGCGGGTGCGTGAGCGCTTTGTGCGCAGCGCGTGCTCACCCGCTGACCGACCAGGCAAACAACGCAAAACTGGCGGACTACGAACGCATGGTGCAGGCGCGTTTCGATGACATCGTGCCGACGCTCAAGCAGATTTCGGCACTGCAACATGAAACCGATTTCGAGACACGGGCGCAGCAGATTGCACGCGAGCGTTTGGGTTTTGCGCTTAATGAGACCGTGCTGGCGGATGCGTGGATTACCGCGCTCGACATGCGCAAGCTGTATGGCACCAGCGTGTTGCGTACCTTCCGCGATCTGGCAAGGGATGCCAGCGCACAGCAGAACGGCAACGCGGAAGCGGAGGCGATGACGCGTTTCTTCATCGAATGCGGCTTCCATGAAGTGGATGTGAGCGCGTGTGCCGATGGCCGCCTCAAGGGGCTGCTGCAGTACATCCTGCGTCTGCCGCAGCAGGCTGTTCGCCGGCACAAGTCTTACGCCGGTACCTTGTTCGATGTCGAGCTGAATGTGAAGCAGTGGACCGAGACCGAGCTGCGTCGCTTCCGCGAAGGCGTGCCGACCTTGCCTGATGCGGGCACTCGCTATCTCAAGATTGCTGTGTACCACTTCAGTAGCTCGGACCCGCATCACGAAGGCTGTGCGGCCCACGGCAGCGATGATCGCCGCGCAGGCCAGGCAGCGCTCGATCGCCTGGAGGCTTTCGGCACCGCGATTGAAAACGGTTTCTGTTGTGGCGCCTCGGTCGCCACGCTGCTGATCGGCGTGGACACCGACAACGATGCGATCCGGGTGCATGTTCCGGATGCGCAGGGCGGTATGAGCCTGGATTGTCACGTCGACAACATGGCGCTGTACCAGGCGACGGCTGGGCAGGCCGAGTCGGAGGCACTTTGGCGCCTGGGTGCCATCGTCGAGGAAACCGCGCGCCGCTATGGCCGCAGTGCACCCGGGACGGGGATGCGTCGCCTGATCGAGCGGCTGCTCTTGAACAACCTCTCGCAGATCGACTACGTCTGCGAGAACCACCAGGGCCGCTATGCCGACATCGGGCATGCCGAACGCTTCATCAGCATCGGCGACGGCTTTGAGGAAGTGCACCTGCGCAACCTGGCCTACTTTGGCCACATGCACACGGTTGAAGAAGGCGCGGCGGACATGGATGTGGGGATCAAGATATTTACGCGGCTGAATGTGGCGCGCGGACTGCCGGTGCCGGTAGCGATTCACTACCGCTACGACGACCAGGTGCCGGGATCGAGGGAACGCACGGTGGCACGCTGCCGCCGTGTCAAGGCCGCGATCGAGGCGCGTTACCCGGGTTTGATGCGGGACGGTCTTCTGATTTGCAGCATGACCGTACAGGCCAAGCAGCCGGGCAGCGATCTGGAAGAAGTGGAAGACAACGACATAAACGCACACGGGCATTGAGGATGAAACGATGAAGATCATGCAAGTGGAAAAGACGCTGGTTTCGACCAACCGGGTTCGGGAAATGGGGCACCGCCCCCTGCTGGTGGTGAAGGAAAAGAGTGGCAGCGCCAGTGTCGCGGTGGATGCAGTGGGCTGCATCCCGGGTGACTGGGTGATCTGCGTGGGCAGTTCCGCCGCCCGTGAGGCGGCCGGCAGCAAGGACTTCCCGAGCGATCTCACCATCATCGGGATCATCGATCACTGGCAGGAGTCCTGACATGGAAATCATGCGTGTGGTGTCCGATCTGGTGGCAACGCGCCGAATCGCAGGCCTGAGCAGCGCATCGTTGCGCGTCCTGGCCGACCAGAAGGGAAAGTTGTCGGTGGCGGTCGACCCGGTCGGCGTGCCGCCAGGGAAATGGGTTTTTACCGCCGGCGGCTCGGCAGCGCGATATGCCGCAGGCGATTACAGGGTTCTGACCGATCTGACGATCTGCGGGATTATCGATCAGTGGAATACGGAGGAAGCACTCCGTGAACGTGGCAACTAAGTTTCATTAACTGTTTTTTAAGGAGAAGCATCATGGCAAGCGCAATGACGGGTATCGCCCTGGGAATGATTGAAACACGTGGTCTGGTCCCCGCTATTGAAGCGGCGGATGCGATGACCAAGGCTGCAGAAGTTCGTTTGATTGGTCGCCAGTTCGTGGGCGGCGGGTATGTGACGGTGCTGGTGCGCGGTGAAACCGGCGCCGTGAACGCGGCGGTTCGTGCCGGCGCCGACGCCTGCGAGCGTGTGGGCGACGGCCTGGTTGCCGCCCACATCATCGCCCGCGTTCACAGCGAAGTGGAGAACATTCTCCCCACCGCTGAAGCAGCTTAACGGTCTTTGAAACAGACCACGACTTACTTTAAGGAGATTTCAAAATGGCTACAGGACTGACAGGTGTTGCATTGGGCATGATTGAGACGCGCGGACTGGTTCCCGCCATCGAGGCGGCGGACGCGATGACCAAGGCAGCGGAAGTGCGGCTGATCGGTCGCCAGTTCGTTGGCGGCGGGTATGTGACGGTGCTGGTGCGCGGTGAAACCGGCGCCGTGAACGCAGCGGTTCGTGCCGGTGCCGACGCGTGCGAGCGTGTGGGCGACGGCCTGGTTGCCGCCCACATCATCGCCCGCGTACACAGCGAAGTCGAAAACATCCTGCCCGCGGCAGCAGCGGCTTGATCGAGGTTGCCATGGACATGGCTGTTGAAAGCAAGCGTGAGGTCATGACGGGCACGGCTACAGGTGTCGCGCTCGGCATGATTGAAACGCGCGGTCTGGTTCCTGCGATCGAGGCGGCGGATGCGATGACCAAAGCAGCGGAGGTGCGGTTGATCGGCCGTCAGTTCGTTGGCGGCGGTTACGTCACCGTTCTCGTTCGCGGGGAAACCGGCGCCGTCAATGCGGCGGTGCGCGCCGGCGCGGATGCGTGCGAACGGGTGGGTGACGGCCTGGTCGCCGCCCACATCATTGCCCGCGTGCATGGCGAGGTGGAGCACATCCTTCCCACCGAAGCAGAGGCAGGCGGCGGCGGACGCGACGGCGAGGTGATCTGCGTCGCGCTCTAATCGCTAACAGGCAGTCTTCAGGAGCAAAGGCATGGCAATGGATGCACGACTAATGGCTTATCTCAATCGGGCGCTGACGCATGAAATGGCGGCGGTTCAGCAGTACATGGCGCAGTCCAAGCTCTGCGACCTGTGGGGCATGGCGGAATACTGCGGCCATTTCCGGCAGGATGTTATTGAAGAGCTGGGGCATGTGGAAAGTTTGATGGAAGCATTGCTCAAACTCGGTGTGACGCCACATGCCACACAGTTGCCGGCGGTGCGGCTTGGCCGTTCGATGGAAGAGATGTTCGCAATCGACCGGGTGCTGGAAGTCGAGGCGGTGAGGCTTTACGAGGAAGCGGCAGCCTATTGCACACGGGTACGCGATGTCGGTCACCACGCCTTGTTTACTAAAATCATGCGCGATGAACTGCAGCATCTGGACGAGTTGGATAAGATGTCCGCATCACGAGCAACAAAGGAGAAATCGTATGCTTGAAGACAGTAATCCGATTCCACTCTGGCGGCGGCAGGACCTGCCACCGACGCTGAGTCGACGATTCGAATTTGCGACCTATGCCGAAACCCGGTCTTTCCTCGACGAGGCTGCCAAGGTTTCGGAAGCGGCCAACTATTATCCCAACCTGAGTTTCGGCAAGACTTACGTCAGCGTCACAATCGACGCAGACGGCAAGAAGCTTGGACCTGAAGCCGTGATGCTGGCGCAGAAGATCGACGCGCTGGCGCCCGACGCAGCTTAGGACTGCGATGACCGCCTTGCGGATTGCGGTGGCGAATCAGAAGGGCGGAACGGGCAAGACCACTCTGGCTGTCAATCTGGCGGCCGGTTTTCACCGTCGTGGCCAAACTGTGCTGCTGGATGCGGATCCGCAAGGATCGGCCGGCCATTGGGCTCGGGTCGGCGGAGCGGAAAGTGATCTGCCGCCGGTGCAAGGTATCGACGCGGGCGAAGTGCGTGCAAGCATCAAGCGTGCGGCAGGAACGAGTCGCTATGTGCTGGTGGATTGCCCGCCGCACCTGCAGTCGGACACCCTGCGCCAGGTAATGGGAGCGGTGGATATCGTGCTGATTCCCATCCAGCCTTCGCCGCTGGATTTGTGGGCGAGCGTTGATATGACCACGGCCGTGCAGGAGGTGCGTATCGGCAATCCGCGCCTGCGTGCCTACATGGTGCTCAACCAGCTCGATGGCCGCAATGCACTGTCGCGCTCAATGCACCAGGCGTTGGCCGAATTCGATGTGCCAACGCTGGTAAATGGATTGGCGCGCCGCGCAGCTTTTCGCAGTGCGGCACTCGAAGGCGGCAGCGTCTACCGACTGGGTGGCCGCGGCGCGAATGCCGTATATGACATTGAAGCAATCATTAACGAGGTATTGAGCTTATGAATAAAGCGTCCAGCAAATTGGCGGCCGGTGTGCGTCAGGTAAAAACGCAACAGAAGTCTGTTCCTGCAGCGCCTCAACCAGTCCGGCTCAAGACGGAGAATGGTGCTGAAAAACTGGCTGTGAATACTGGTCGTAGTGGGAACGGAGCCGTCCTGCACCCGACCCGCATCTGGCCAGATTAAGCCGCCTGATGCGCCCGGCCCGGGCGCGAGTGTGCGCCTTGCCGGTTCTCGGGCTCGCTGAGTCGATATCAGCCTGTTTCTTATCCGTACGCGCCAACAGGCTGGCACGGTGTAGCCTGCGGCACGTGGCGCAAGTGCCGCAAGCCGACCGCGAACTCAACATCGAACACCGCGAATGGGCCATCTGCCTGGGGCGCGGCTTTGACTGGCTGCACATGCACAATCAGGCGCTCATCATCGGACCCTATAGCCCCGACCTCGCCGACCCGGTGCGCAAGGCTGCCGGCATCCTGCAGAGCAACATGGCCGCCGGGCGCATACCGGATGACGGTTTTTTGCTGTTGATGCTGGCACCCTATGCCGAAATCGGTGTGGACTGCGCGCGCGCGGATTTGAAGTCACGCTTCCTGTCCGATTTTGCAGCGGATGTCATCACACGTGAGTTTCCGGCCCTGGCGCAAAAGATGCGCCGCCGCACGGGTATTTTTAACTGGGGAAGCCGGAATCTGGAATTGCTGGAGAGCGCGTGAGGCTGAAGCGGTTCAGACGTGATCGGCAAGGTGGAGGTCGACCAGCCCGACTTGTATGCCTGTAACAAACCAACGGCCGACGCTTACGGTCCACTGAAACTACCAAAATGAGCGGCAGCAGCGCCCCAGACTGCGGTCGTTGAAAATATCGCCATCAATGAGCGCTTGTCGGCCATTGCTGCCGTTGGCCTGTCGCCCTAAATCGGGCGGCAATATGTCGGTTACCTGTCGTTCAGCCTTGAGAAGTTGCGAACGGCGGCTTCTCTATCTAAGTCAAACCACGCAAGCAGTATCCTCTTCTAGATGAGGGGTTTTCCTTGTGATCACGCTGCGATCGAACGCTTTGCTTTAGGCTGCGACAGGACTCGAATCTCCTCGAGTGCTTCAAGGCGCTGTTTCAGAGCCTCGGGCTGAAACTTTTTTGTTAGCGTCCCAAATCGTGGTGTTACATGGACGATCTCAAATTCGCCCCCACCGACCCAGTTCGTGGTCTCGGTAACGCCGCCCGGGTCGTTACCGTCAACAACGTATTGCAACCTCGGAAGTAAAAAATCAAGGACTGTCTGAGAATTACGCTCGGCGATCACCCATCTGCGCCGCATCTTATGTGCGACTGCGGCGGTTGTCCCACTGCCACCGAATATATCAACCACCAGTTCGTCAGGGTTTGTCGCAACGTGAATGATCCGCTCCAGTAACGATTCCGGCTTAGGGGTATCGAATACTTCAAGCTCGGGGAACATAGCCATTAGGTGCCGCTTTGCATCGTCATTCGTTCCCGTGTCTGTCGCGCCCCACACTGTGAATGGCACGAGTCCTCTGAGTTGATGTGCGAACAGCTTCAAACGTGGCGAACCATCACCGCCTTTAGGAAACCAGATTCGACCATCGGCAAGCAAGTCGAGGTAGGTTTGTTCGGTAGCGTACCAAGAGCGGCCACGTGGAGGTCTGAGCACTTGCCCAGTCGGCGTAACGATATCGTACTGTTGTGCTTTGCGATAGCCAGGCGCGGTAAAGGGCGCATCGGACCAAGGACCACGCGGGTCGTTATCGCGGTTCTGCAATCGGGCGTCATCTTTTGCTAGCAAGTTCCGGGAAGTCTTCCACTTCTTCGGGCCGCTTGGGGCGTATACCAAAATTGTGTCGTGATTTGACGAGAAGGCAGCGCGGGAGTCGCGAGTTGTTTTCTTTTGCCACACAACTGATGCAACAAATGCGCTCTCCCCGAAGACTTCATCCATCACAGAACGAGCACGGTGTACTTCGCTATCGTCAAGATGTACCCAGATGCTGGCATCCTCTGCGAGGAAGGGCCGCAGTGCCGTAAGACGGTCGCGCATCATGCTTAGCCACATAGACCTTTGCATGGTGTCCTTGTACTGACGGAAGTTCACCTGAGTGTTGAACGGCGGGTCAATGTACACGAGTCGAATCCCGCCATCCAGGACGGTGGTTTGCGCCGCCAGCGCCTCAAGTACGTCAAAGCCATCACCGATAGCTAGCACATTCGCACGAGCTTTCAGAGAGGGGGCGGTGAGCCGCTCAAATTTTAGCGGCGTAAGCAACCTCTGATCAGTCGGTTGCACCCACTCGTAGCTCGTTTCCCCCGATGCCTTAAGCAGTAGATCTTTGTTCGGCCAAATGAGTTGAATGTCAGACATATGAACCCCAAGGCTGTGGCAGTTGCGAGTAAGGCTGTATTATCGGCCATTGGCATGAGAATCAAAAGAGTAAAGACTATGACGCTGTCCGCTTTGGATGTGCCGTCCGGCGCGCAGCATAAGACTACGGCCGATCCGAAGCCGATCAAGCCATTCATTAGATGGGTAGGTGGGAAGTCGCGGCTACTCCCCCGCATCCTTCCGCATGTGCCCACTAGCATCAAGAACTACTACGAGCCATTTCTTGGAGGGGGAGCTGTCTTTCTCGCTTGCGCAACCCGCATATCCGGTCACTCACATCTCGCAGATCTCAATGAGCATCTCGTAGCAGCTTGGGGTGCGATGAAAGACCACCAATCGGAACTCCGCCCGTTGCTGGACTGGTATCTGAAAAACGACTCCAAGGAGTTCTACTATGAAGTCCGTTCAACCACCGCACCCTCTTGCCTAGTGGAGAAGGCTGCACGCTTTCTCTACCTGAACGGAGTTTCCTGGAATCACCTTTGGCGCGAAAACTCTCGGACCGGGGCCATGAATGCGCCTTGGGGTGACCGTCGCTTCAAGGGCATTGATGACATTACGATGAAGGCCATAGGAGCCATTTTGGCCAAGGCAGACATAGTTGCAACTGACTTCCGCACAGTACTTGCAGGCGCAACTCCCGGAGATTTTGTGTACCTTGATCCGCCATACTTGCCTGTATTCACAAGCCCGGACATTGAGAAAGAACCTACAGCCAAATTCAACAAGTACACGGCCAAGACTTTTGAGATGTCAGATCTCATTGAGCTTGCCGGGATCTGTGCTGATCTATCTAGGCGAGGAGTGCAATGGGTAATGTCCAACCGTGACACCGAATCGGTTCACTCCCTTTTTCCAGACGCCGAGGTCGTCAGATTTACGACCCACCGCTCGCTAGCTGCACAGAGTCGTCGGGAGGTTGAAGCACACCAATCACCGGAAGCAATCATAATCGGGAGAATCTAAATGGCTGCGCAACCTGTCGAATGGGTACTGGTTATTTATTATGGTCCATCAGCGCATCGCGCAACCTACGGACGGCTGGGAAACACAAAGTATACGAAGGACTATATTCAGCTTTCGAAGAAAACGGATTTCCTTGACGCAGTAAGGCGTCTCTTCCCTGTTACGGCAGGCGAAGTGGGCTCCGTGCCACTTACATATAAGTGGCCAACAGGAACGATGCTAGGCACGCTTGTCTTCAATTCAGCGGATCGCCCACACCTGAAATGGGAAACCAGCCTTGGAGCCCCGAAAGCATGGAAAATGTCGATATCCCCGAGCGATGCTCTGGCAGAGACAATTCCAGGCGATCCGACCCACACCGATTTTGAGGCAGCTGAGAACGAGTTGGCAATGCTTGCAAGCCGTGGTGCTGGCCAGCCCTATTTAATGGCTATCAAGCTCCACGATGAGCCGACGACGTTGCATCTACGTGCTTATTTAGAAGGGCCAAGTGCCGCATATGCTTGGGCCGACCTTAACATCGTGCCAGTCCCTATTCAGGA
>JBPPMF010000279.1:0-11772 GCA_051305915.1 Thiobacillus sp.
GCATGGCAAGGCCGCAGGCGACGAATAGGGAAGGCGCATCGGCGGTCAAGGCTTGAGGCCGGATTTTGGAGCCCACCGCCATGTTGGAAAACGGGTTGACGACCTGGGTTGGGGTGCCGGTGCGCTGGCCGACTACCTCATCGATGCCCGGAATCATGGCGCCACCGCCCGCCAGCAAAATCTGATCGACCTTGCGATACTGGGTGGAGGTGGTGAACAGTTGCAGCGCGCGGCCAATTTCCATCGCCAACGTTTCACTGTAAGGTTGCAACACCTCGATGTCGTAGCTTTCGGGCAACGTGCCTTTGCGCTTGGAACCTTCCGCTTCCTCGCTGGTCATCCCGTAGCGACGCGAAATCTCGTTATTGAGTTGGTTGCCGCCGAAACCGTGTTCGCGCAGATACACCGATTCGTTATCGTGAAGAATGTTGATGTGCATGTTCTGAGCGCCTACATCGATGATCGCCACAGTCTGACCTGCGCCGTCATTCGGCACCACATGGGCAATCTGTTCGTATGCGGTTTGGGTGGCGAAAGACTCGACGTCCATGATCAGCGCCTTGAGACCCGCTGCTTCAACCACGGCCACGCGGTCTTCGACCTTTTCCTTGCGTGCGGCAGCGAGCAGGATCTGCACATCATCGGGGCTGCCGGATGCCTCGCCGAGCACCTGAAAGTCCAGATTTACCTCATCCAGCGAGAAAGGAATCACCTGATTGGCCTCGGCTTCAACCTGATTTTCGAGGTCGACGCCCTTGAGGCTGGCCGGTGCCAGAATCTTCTTGGTAATGACCGCCGATGACGGCAGGGCCAGCGCTACGTTCCTGACCCGGGTGCCAAGGTTTTTCCATGCCGTGCGTAGGGTGTCCGCCACCTGATCGAGGTTGGCGATGTTGCCGTCCATCACGGCATCCTTGGGCAAAGGCTCGATGACATAACGCTCCACCCGCAGCATGCCCTTGCCCGCGTCCGAAAGCTCCACCAGCTTGACCGCGGTCGTGCTGATGTCGAGCCCCAGGATGGGCAGACCTTTGGCGGACAGCCAGTCCAGATTGATGTTCAGGTGCAAGAGATTTCCTTTACGCTTCTGTGAGTTGGCGCTTTTTCTTGTTATTTTTTTTAGATGCTAGCAACAACACACGGTTTTTAACAGTTTTTTTCTCGCCACACTGCAAGGGTTGAACATATGTGTCCAATTTCCAACACCACTAACGCCTATAATCGGCGGAAACTTTAGGCAACAAATAGAAGGAATCGGATGTTTTCCAAATGGTGGCATTACGCACTGGCCCTGATCATCAGCCTCGGTGTGGTCAGCACGGCGCTGGCCGGGCTGGCTGCTGCGCTGATTTATCCCAACCTGCCGCCGCTTGAGGCGCTGACCGACTACAAGCCCAAGCTGCCGCTGCGCATCTACACGGCGGACGGCGCGCTGATCGCCGAATTCGGCGAGGAACGCCGCGCCTTTGTCGCCATCGAGCAGGTGCCCGACTACATGAAGCAGGCGATCATCGCCGCCGAAGACGAGCGCTTTTATACCCATGGCGGCGTCGACACCCTGGGCGTGCTGCGCGCGGCCGGCTCCAACCTGCTGTCCGGCGGCGCCAAGGAAGGCGCGTCCACCATCACCATGCAGGTGGCACGCAATTTCTTCCTGTCGAACGAAAAGACGTTCACCCGCAAATTGTCCGAAGCCATGCTGGCGATGAAGATCGAGCACAACCTGTCGAAGGACAAAATCCTCGAGTTGTATATCAATCAGATTTACCTCGGCCAGCGCGCCTACGGCTTCGAGGCCGCAGCGCGCACTTACTTCGGCAAACCGATGAAAGAACTGTCGCTGGCCGAATTCGCCATGCTGGCCGGGTTGCCAAAAGCGCCCTCGCGCTACAACCCGGTAGTCAACTTCCCGCGTGCCAAGGCGCGCCAGGAATATGTGCTGGGGCGCATGCGCACGCTCAAATTCATCGACCAGCCGACCTGGCAGGCGGCCGTCAAGCAAAAGCTGGTGATCCGCAAGACACGCCAGCAAACCGACCTGGTCGCCGATTACGCCGCCGAAATGGTGCGCCAGACCCTGTTCGAAAAGTATGGCGAATCCATCTACAGCTCGGGCTACAAAGTCATCACCACCCTGCGGCGCGAGCAACAGGCCGCCGCCAACCGCTCGGTATGGCAAGGCATTGCCGATTACGACCAGCGCTACGGCTATCGCGGACCGGAAAAACAGATCAGCCTGCCGGTCGATAAAGCACAACGTGAAACAGCCATTTCAAACGCGCTGGACGATCTGGCACCGGTCAGCGAAATGCAGCCCGCCGTGGTGGTGAGCGCAAACGCCAAACTGATCCGGGCGCAATTGCGTGATGGCAAGATGGTGGAAATCAGCGGTAACTCACTCAAGTGGGTGGCCAACTGGGCCAGCGCCAAGAAGGGGCGGCAACTCATGCCCGGCGCGGTGGTGCGCGTGCAGGCCGTGGGCAGCAAACCGCAATGGCGCTTGGTGCAGCTGCCTGAAGTGGAGGCGGCGCTGGTGGCGCTGAACCCGAAAGATGGCGCCATTACCGCGCTGGTCGGCGGGTTTGACTTCAGCCGCAACAAGTTCAACCGCGTCACCCAGGCCTGGCGCCAGCCGGGATCAAGCTTCAAACCCTTCATCTATTCTGCCGCGCTGGAAAAGGGCTACACCCCGGCCACCATCATCAACGATGCTCCGCTGTCGCTGAGCGCCGAAGAAACCGGCAGCACCGTCTGGGAGCCGAAAAACTATGACGGCAGCAGCAGTGGTCCGGTACGTATGCGCACTGCGCTGACCAAGTCGCTCAACCTGGTGTCGGTTCGCATCCTGCAGGGGATCGACCCGCATTACGCGCGTGACTACATTCGCCGCTTCGGCTTTGACCCGGCGCGCCACCCGCCGTATCTCACCATGGCGCTGGGCGCGGGCAGCGTCACCCCGCTGCAGATGGCCGCGGCTTATGGCGTGCTCGCCAATGGCGGCTTCAGCGTCAACCCCTATCTGATCGATAAGGTGTTCGACAAAAGCGGGCGCCTGCTGATGCAAGCCAATCCACAGCAAGTCGGCGTTAGTGCACCGCGCGTGATCGATCCCCGCAATGCCTGGCTGATGACCAATATGATGCAGGATGTGGTGCGCTCCGGCACCGCAGCGCGCGCCGGCCAGCTGGGCCGCAGTGATCTCGCAGGTAAAACCGGCACCACCAATGATTCACACGACACCTGGTTCGCAGGCTACAACCCCGATGTGGTGGCCATCGCCTGGATGGGCTTCGACCAGCCGCGTTCGCTGGGACGGCGCGAAACGGGCGCGCAATCCGCGCTGCCGATCTGGATCAACTTTATGGGCGTAGCGCTCAAGGGTGCACCGCAAAAGGGCTGGCCCATGCCCGGCGGCATTATCAGCGTCAATATCGATCCCGTCACAGGAACCCGCCAGGGAGACACCGCGCTGGACGAGTTGTTGGGCGACTTGCTGGGCGACAGCTCGCCGGGCATCGTGGAGCACTTCTACCAGGAATTCCCGCCACCCGATGCGGCTGCAGCCAGCTGGGGCAATGATTCTGACACGCTCGACGAACCCGTCGCACCTGTTGCACCTGTTGCGCCCCTTCCCGGAACCCCGCTATGAAACATCTGGACATGCGCCGGCGCATTGCACATGCAGCCGCGCGCATCCTGGCCGAAGACGGCAGCCTCGATTACGGCAGCGCCAAACGCAAGGCGGCGCGCCAGTTGGGTGCGCCCGACAGCGGCAACCTGCCCGACAACCAACAGATCGAGGAGGCCTTGCGCAGCTACCAGGCGCTTTACCAGGCCGACGAAACCCGTGAGCAACTGGCGCTGTTGCGCCAGGTCGCCATCGAATACATGGAACGCCTGGCTGATTTTGATCCCCACCTGACCGGCCCGGTACTCAAGGGCACCGCTGGACGCCATGCCGGCATCACCCTGCAGCTTTTTACCGACCAACAAAAAGATGTCGAATTCCTGCTGATGGGGCTCGGCACGCCCTACCAGGCCGCCGAGTACCGCGCAACGGAACCCCCGGGACGGATCTACCCCCGCTTTATCATCGACGATCCGCGCGCGACCATTGAGGTCATCGTCTACCTCGCAACCGAATTGCGCAGCATGAAACGCCAGCAGGCAGACGGCAGCCCCCGGCGCGCGCGCCTGCCCCAGGTGCGGGCGCTGACTTGAGCAGGTCATTGCAAGCCGCCTTGGCATGGAAGATGCTAACCAATCTTGAAAAGGTAATGATGGGTAAACGATCTTGATCCGATTTTTCCGGCACTACGTGCCCCTGAATTTACTGCTGCTGGTGCTGTTTGAGGCGATCATTCTCGGCGGCGCAGTGTATGCGGGCGTCAGCGCGCGGTTTTTCGACGGCAACACGATACCGGTCGATCTGCAGCCGCTGCCGGCCAAGGCCCTGACCTTTACCCTCGTCATGCTGGGGCTGATGACAGCCAGCGGCCTTTATGACCTGGAATGGCGCGGCGGCATTCGCTCGCTGCTACAGCGTCTCGGCCTGAGCTTCGGACTCGGCCTGGTGACGATGAGCCTGCTGTTTTACCTGTTCCCCCCTTTGCTGCTCGGGCGTGGCGCCTTCCTGCTTTCATTCGGTCTCGCGCTGCTGGGGATTCTGCTCAGCCGCGCCCTGTTCAGTCACTGGGCACGCGTGGGTGCACTCAAAACCCGCGCCCTGGTGATCGGTACCGGCAGCCGCGCCGCCCATATCGAAGCGCTGGTGGCCAAGCGTGGCCACGCCAGTAACATTCAGGTGGTCGGCTATCTGCCCCTGGGCGGTAGTCATCATTTCGTCGACCATAACCGTATTCTCGACACCCCAGACACCTTACCCGAACTGGCCACGCGCCTGCAGGTCAGTGAAATCATCCTTGCCGTACGCGACCGCCGCAGCGGCGGCCTGCCGGTGCAGGAACTGCTCGAGTGCAAGGTGCGCGGGATTCGCGTCCTGGAACTGTCCAGCTTCTTCGAACGCGAAAACGGCCACCTGCAGCTGGACTCGATGAACGCCAGCTGGATGATTCTTGCCGAGGGATTCAGCCAGGGCATTCTGCGCGACACCGTGAAACGGCTGTTCGACCTGCTGGTCAGCGCGGCCATGCTGGCGGTCACCCTTCCCATCATGGCGCTGACCGCATTGCTGATCAAACTCGAAAGCCCCGGCCCCGTACTCTACCGCCAGGAACGCGTTGGCCAGGGTGGGCGCAGCTTCACCATCCTCAAATTCCGCAGCATGTGCGTGAATGCCGAAAAGGACGGCAAGCCGCGCTGGGCCAGCCAGAACGACAGTCGCGTCACGCTCACCGGGCGCTTCATCCGGCGCACCCGCATCGACGAACTGCCGCAGATCTTCAACGTCTTCTTTGGCGACATGAGCTTCGTCGGGCCGCGCCCCGAACGCCCCTATTTCGTCAAGGACCTGACGCAGAAAATCCCCTATTACGGCGTGCGCCACACCGTCAAACCCGGCATCACGGGCTGGGCGCAGGTGCGCTACGCCTACGGCGCGACCGACGAAGACGCCATGCACAAGCTGCAATACGACCTCTATTACGTCAAGAATCACAGCCTGTTTCTCGACCTCATGATCCTGTTCCAGACTGCACAAGTGGTGTTGTGGGGAAAGGGCGTGCGCTGACCGCGCGCGCCTGAAACCGACATGCCCGACACCCTGCTCCTGCTCGCCGCTGTCGGCTACGGCCTGGTCACGCTGGCCTACCTGGGCTTGTCCGGCCTCATCGTCGCCAGCTGGCAGCGACGTCCGCAAGGCCGTTTGCTGGTGCTTGCCACCGGACTCAGCGCCGTTTGGGGCATCCTGTCGGCACTCACCGCGTGGGGCATGGTGCCGCCACGGCTGGGGCTCGCCGCCGAAGTCGCCCGTAACGGTGCCTGGCTGGCACTGCTGCTCTACATCCTGCGACTGCGACTGCCGCCCGGCGCCGCCCTGCCCGCCCCGATTCGTTTCATCCGTATCCTCAGCATGGTGCTGGTTGGCGGCCTGCTGCTCGCCAGCATCCTGCCTTTCATCGTCCCCGACCAGCCGGCGCTGGCGCAGTGGGCGAGCAGTCTGGGCCTGGTGCTGCTGAGCGTGATCGGGCTGGTGCTCATCGAACAGCTCTATCGCAGCACCCGCCCCGAAGACCGCTGGGCGATCAAGTTTCTCTGCCTGGGGCTGGGCGGCCTGTTCGCCTACGACTTTTACCTCTACGCCAATGCAGCCTTGTTCAGCGCGCTGGACGCCCAGGTGTGGGCGGCGCGTGGCTACGTCGCCGCGCTGGTCACCCCATTGATCGCGATTTCCGCCGCCCGCAATCCGGATTGGGCGGCACCGGTCGGGTTATCGCGCAGCATGGCGTTCCACACTGCCAGCCTGCTGGGGGCCGGTATCTATTTATTGCTGATGGCCGGCGCCGGCTACTACCTGCGCCTGTTCGGCGGCGAATGGGGCGATGTGGTGCAAACCGTGTTCATCTTCGCCGCCGCCATGCTGCTGGTGCTGCTGATGTTTTCCGGCACCCTGCGGGCGCGGCTGCGGGTGTTCCTGTCGAAGCATTTTTTCAGCTACCGATACGACTATCGCGAAGAGTGGCTCAACTTCACGCGCACCCTCACCGAAGGCCAGCCCGGCGAGCGGCTGTGCGAACGCGCGGTCGAGGCACTCGCCCGCTTGCTCGAAAGCCCCGGTGGCGCGCTGTGGATGCTCGATGGCAATGCCGGCTACCAGCGCGCTGCTTACTGGAACTGGCGCGACATCGACGGCACCGAGCCGGCCGATTCCGCCTTCGCCCAGTGGCTCGCCGACAAGCAATGGGTGGTCGATCTGGACGAAATGAAGACCCGCCGCGACCTCTATGGCGACCTCGACATGCCGCAATGGATTGCTCGCGCCGACGATGCCTGGCTGGTAGTGCCGCTGATGCTGCACGACGAACTACTCGGCTTTGTCGTGCTGAAGCATTCGCTGGGCAATGTCAGCTTCAACTGGGAAGTCAGCGACCTGCTCAAGGTCGCTGCACGCCAGGCCGCCGCCCATCTGGCGCAGATGCGCGCCTCCAACCAGCTCATCGTGGCGCGCCAGTTCGAATCGTTCAACCGCACCACCACTTTCGTCATCCACGACCTGAAGAATCTGATTGCCCAGTTGTCCCTGCTGCTGGCCAACGCCGAAAAGCACAAAGACAACCCCGAATTCCAGGCCGACATGCTGGACACCGTGGCCAACGCGGTCACCCGCATGAACAAGGTGCTGGCGCAATTGCGCCGCGGCAGCGATCCGGCCCAGGCCCAGTCGGTGGCGCTGGCTGATATCCTGACCGAAGCCGTCGCCAGCAAGCAGGCCTTCAAGCTGCGCCCCGCCCTCGAACTGCCGCCACCCAGCCTGCGCGTGCGCGCCGAACGCGAACGTCTTACCCGCGCCATCGGCCATTTGCTGCAAAATGCACTGGAGGCCACTCCGCCGAGCGGCCAGGTCACCCTACGCAGTTTCGAAGATTCCGGGCTGGCCATTGTTGAAGTCACCGACACCGGCAGCGGCATGGACGCGGAATTCATCCGCACCCGGCTGTTTCAGCCGTTCGATTCCACCAAGGGCGCGGGCATGGGGATCGGCGCCTACGAGTGCCGCGAAACCGTCCGCGCGCTTGGCGGACAGCTCGACGTGGACAGCACGCCCGGCAGCGGCACCCGCTTCCGCCTCAGCCTGCCGCTGAACAATAATGAAGTCGTTGAAGGAGACGCCGCATGAGCGACGCCAAACAGAAAATCCTGCTGGTGGAAGACGATCCCGGCCTGCAGAAACAGCTCAAGTGGAGCCTGGGCGATTACGAATTGGTGATCGCCGCCGATCGCGACAGCGCCATTGCCCAGCTGCGCCGCCACGAACCGGCCGTCGTACTGCTCGACCTCGGGCTGCCGCCCGATGCCGACGGCGCCACCGAAGGCCTTGCCACACTGCAGCAAATCCTCTCGCTCGCCCCGTCCACCAAGGTCATCGTCGTCACCGGCAATCTCGATCGCAGCAATGCGGTCAAGGCCATCCATCTGGGCGCCTACGACTTTTTCCAGAAGCCCTTCGACCCCGACGTGCTGGCGCTGATGATCGCCCGCGCGCTGCACGTCAACGCGCTGGAAATCGAAAATCGCCAGCTCGCCGCACGGCAGCACGGCTCCGCCCTGCAGGGCCTGCTCACCAGCAGCGAGCCCATGCTCAAAATCTGCCGCACCGTGGAAAAAGTCGCCCCGGCCAACGTCACCGTGTTGCTGCTGGGGGAATCCGGCACCGGCAAAGAAGTGCTTGCGCGCGGCGTGCATGAACTGTCGCCGCGGGCCGGCAAGCGCTTTGTCGCCATCAACTGCGCGGCCATCCCCGACACTCTGCTGGAATCCGAACTGTTCGGCTACGAAAAAGGCGCTTTCACCGGCGCCGCCAAACAGACCATCGGCCGCATCGAATACGCCAACGAAGGCACCCTGTTTCTCGACGAAATCGGCGACTTGCCGATGCCGCTTCAGGCCAAACTGCTGCGCTTTTTGCAGGAACGCGTCATCGAACGCCTGGGCGGACGCGGTGAAATCCCGGTCGACGTGCGCGTCGTCTGCGCCACCCACCGCGACCTCGCCGGCATGATCCGCGAAGGCAGCTTCCGCGAAGACCTGTATTACCGGCTATCCGAAATCTCGGTCAAGATTCCGCCGCTGCGCGAACGTCCTGGCGACGCCGTGCTGCTGGCGCAGGCCTTCCTCGAACGTTACGCCCGCGAGATGGGGCGCAATATCCGCGGCTTCACCGCCGACGCGTTCGCCTCGCTTGAAGCCCATGCCTGGCCCGGCAACGTGCGCGAAATGGAAAACCTGATCAAACGCGCCGCCATCATGGCCGAAGGCAGCCAGATCACCACGGCGGACCTCGGCCTCGATAACAACCTCGCCGAAGCCCAGCCCTTCAACCTGCGGCAGGCGCGTGAACACGCCGAGCGCCTGGCGATCAGCCGCGCCCTCGCCCACAGCGACGGCAACATTGCGCAGGCCGCCGAATTGCTCGGCATCACCCGCCCGACGTTGTACGACCTGATGACGAAAATTGGAATGAAGTAAACCGCCCTTAGCGGGCAGTCTGCGCTGACACGCGCAACTCGGTCAGAACTTGCTGCGCAGTCCCAGCGTAATCAGGGAATGATCCTGGTGGAAGCCCCCCAGGGTGCGTGCCTCGCCGTCGAAATAATGCGCGGCGAGATAGAGTTCATGCGGCTCCCAGCCGACATAGCTGAGCTTGGGGCCGAGATAAACATCCTTCACGTTGAAACCGCTGGAAAACCGCAGGCCGGCTTTCCAGCGCCCCCGCCCGAACGTGGTCTCTACCTCGCCGTTGGCGCCGTAATACGCCTTCAGTTCGAGAATATCGCGGTCGGTTTGTAGTGCATGCGCAACCAGTTGCAGGTTGACACGGGTATCGCCCCCACCCGGAAAAAACTCCAGTGCGCCGATCCAGTCGAGCGACTGCGTGGTGTCCATTGAGGTGGTCGCCAGGGTCACCGGCACATCGTCGGTATAACCGAGTTCCATACGCCAGGTGAGCCCGCCGCTGACCAGTTCCAGGTCGGCGCCGACAAAGGTGTTGAAAGGATGCACCGCTGTCAGCGTCAAGTTTGGCACATCGGTCAGGTAATACGGCAACGACTGCCGGGTGCGGGCCAGCGTCACGCCAAAGTCAAAAGGCGCGCCGGTTTTGGTCAGGCGCAGGGCGCCGCCACCGCTGCCATGTTCGTCTTCGTCAATACGGGCGGTGCTCACCCAGGGCGTGAGCGCCGGGTCGATGCCGATGGCTTGGCCGGTGGTGCGGTTGATCGGGCTCCACACACTGGCCACATCCGGCAGCTGCGCGCCGCGGAACAGTGGCAGCCAAACCGCGTCCAGCTTGTAATCGCCGAAGCTGTGCTCCCAGCGCGCCGCCAGCTGGGCGCGGCGACGGTCGGGCAGATCGTCCAGCACGAAGCGGGTGAGGTCGGCGCGGCTGACCCGGTCGGCCAGCGGAATTTCGTCGGCCCGGCCCCAGATGATGGTCTGCGCGCCGAAGGTCAGGCGGGTATCGCCGCTGCGGTAGCGCACGTAGGTGTCGCCGTAGTCGGCCAGCATTTCTTCATGATCGGCCAGGCCGCCGTTCTGCGCCATCCCATCCAGCCTGGCGCCGGCGCGAAACTCCCATTCACGGCTGGGTTGCCACAACACAAAAGCGCTGGCACGCAGCGTGGAATACGTGTCGGCTTCCGGCGCATCGGGCAACGCCCCGGCTTCCAGCAGCAGATCGTCGACGCCGACCTTGAGCACCGGCTTGAAGCCTCGCGCTGCCGGCTTGCGGCTGCGCGCGCTGCGCGGCGGCAGATCGTCCGCTACCACCACCTGAGGGGCAACCTCGGTGGGCGTCGCTTCGGTCGGCGCCACACGCGGCTTGCGCGTGGTCGTCCGCGGCGGCGGCAGGTCGTCTACTGCGTCCTGTGCGCTGGCACGTGGCGGCGGCAGATCATCGGCGGCATACAGGGGGAAGGCGGCGAGCAACAGGCTCAGGGGCAGCAACAGGCTTTTCATGGGCGATATTCCGATTCCAGGCTTTCGTCAGCCAGGGCTTGCGAGGTAAACAGTTTGGCGGGCAGTTTCTGATCGTACAGGACAGCGTCGACCACCATGCGGGTTTCATGGCCGCTGGACAGATCGATCATGCGGCTGTCGGTCATCGTCCAGTAACCCTGGTTGCGCTTTTTGCTGCGCAGCAGCCAGCGCTTGCTGGGGGTGCTGGCATCCTTCTCGAAATAATCCACGCGCTGCACGATGGCGGTGGCGGGATCGATCCAGCTGATGCGCTTGCTATAGGCCGAATCCTTCGCGACAAGCGGCACGCTCTCGAGCACCTCGCACACGGTGCCGCTTTCGGTTTGTCTGCCGAGCAGGCGGTGGCGGTCTTTCGATGGCTTGCGTTCCTGCAGGTCCTCGAAATACAAGTCGGAGCCGACAAAGCGCCCGCCCTTGCGGTCGCTGGAAATGCGCCGCACCCGGTCCAGCGCAGGCAGATACAGCCACTGGTCGGTGCTGCCGTCGGCCTTGTCGATGCTGAGTAGACCGGTGCCGGCGATATCTTCCGGATCAAGAAAGCGGATCAGGTTGGCGGTTTCACCGCCGGCTTGATCCAGCCGGTAGGTGACGAGTTCACGGATACGCGGCGCGCGGCCTTTTTCGGTCAGCACCATACGGCCGAGCGTGGTCAGGTCGCGCCCGTTAGGGCGGTCATAGACCTTCTGCGCCAATACCAAGCCCTCGTCAGCGGGGGCGGAAAACCCGAGCAGCAGGCCGCAGCAGATCAGATAAAACCGTGCGGTGATTGAAACAAGCGGTAGCGGGTTTGAATTTTGCATGATTTATAGTCACCTTGAATAACACGCTAATCCTGATTAGCGGGATGCTTCAATTAAAAATTGACGGTCACGACACGATATCGACCCTAATCAGGGGATACAACCCATTCCCGACAAGTCCACTAGAATGTGTAGATAACATAGGAGATAGAACATTGCGCTCATTTTCGCATCAACCCAAAACCGCGCCAAACCGGCTCCTGTTCGCACTTATTCTCGGCATCAGCCTCACTGCGTGTGGTGTTGAAACAAGCGAAGCCCTGGTGGGGAAAGCCCGGCAGAGCCTGGAAGCGGGTGACCACAAGGCCGCCATCATTCA
>JBPPMF010000275.1:0-7985 GCA_051305915.1 Thiobacillus sp.
CTCCGGAACCTGGAGCTTCATTCCGCAGATCCGCATCCCGATCTTCGAGGCGGGTCGTCTGAAGGCGAGTCTTGAGGTGGCTGAAGTGCAGCGCGACATCAACGTCGCGCAGTACGAAAAGGCGATCCAGAGCGCGTTCCGCGAAGTGGCCGATGCGCTCGCCGAGCGCGCCACGCTGGCCGAGCAACTTGATGCGCGCCGACGGCTGGTCGAGGCGACTGAATCGGGTTTCCGCCTGTCGGAGGCCCGCTATAAGGGCGGAGTGGACAGCTACCTGGGTCTGCTCGACGCTCAGCGCACGCTGTATGCCGCGGAGCTTGACCTGATCGGCGTGCGCCTGGCCGAGACCGCCAACCGGGTGACGCTGTACAAGGTTCTGGGCGGCGGCTGGCAATAAATCCCGACGTGAACCCGCCTTGCGGCACGCGTAAGCGCGCCCCGAAACGCGGCGGCGCTGCCCGGAATTGTTGTGGCCCGGATTTATTGCGGACGGCTGTCGCCCGTATTCAAGGCTTCAGTCAGTTTCAGCCCGGCCAGTTCGCGCATCGCACGGCCGAGATAATAGAGCGCCGCCATCATCATCAGCATCGACGGCAGAGCGATCATCGGATAGCTCAACAGGGTCAGCCGCCCGAGTTCGGAATTGAATGCCTCACTGCCGGCGGGGCTGGTGACGATCCAGGTGGCGAGGAAATAATTCATCGCCGCGGAAAAGAAGAAGGTGCCGCCGAGCATGTAGGTCGCATTGCGCAGGCGCAGTTCGAAATCGCGCACGGTGCCGCGCGCCTCCAGCTGTTGCTGCACCCGCGCCACGTCGATCAGTGACGGGCTGTAGAGCAGGGTTTTCACCAGCGGATAGCGGGTGCGGGTCGAAATCAGCACCGCCAGACCGATCAGGCCGGGGATGGCGGCTTCTTTCACCGCCAGCCATTGCGTGTCGAGCTGCAGCAGACCGATGCCGCCGGTCAGCAGGATGCTGACCAGACCGAGCACGGAAAAGAAATTGATCTTGCCGCGCCCGAGCAGTTCGAACGTGCCCCAACCCAGCGGAAATGCTAGCGCCACCAGCAGCCCGCCCACTACGCCAAGGTCCTGCTCACCGCTGAATTTCATCAGGATGACGGACGGAATCACGATATTGATGAGGAGTTCGAACAGCGGATTGGATTTCTTGTCTGGCGTCATGGATGAAAGTGCGATTGGTTGAGTGTGTGATTGACCCTGTCGGGCCGGATTGGTTTCGGTTCGCTGCACTGCCGCGGTGGTCATATGTACCGGCCGCTCGATGTTCAGGCGATCGAAGCTGATCGAACCCGGTAATTTTTGCATACGATTGCCGATGCGCTGTAAATTGTACGCATCCCGGCTCTGCCTGACACGCCATGACGAACACCCTTCCGCTCGCCAACAGCCTGCACCGCGCCACCCTCGATGCATTGCGACGGCAGGCGCCGTTTTCGGCGATGACGGAGGATGAGGTGCTGTGGCTGGTGCAGCGCCTGTCGGTGGCCTATTACGCACGCGATGCGGTATTGCTGGACCCTGCCGACACGCCGCCCGACACGCTGTTCATCATCAAGCAGGGCACGGTGGCCGGCGCCACCGCCGAAGGCCAGACGGTGCTGCAACTGGCGACGGGCGAGATGTTTCCGCTGGGCGCGCTGCTGGCCGGGCGCGGTGCGGCCAACCGCTATATCGCGGCGACAGATACCTTCTGCTACCTGCTCGCCGCCGCCGATTTTCATACGTTGCTGGCGCAGAGCAGCGAGTTCAACGATTTCTGCACCCGCCGCATCGCCAGTCTGCTGGAGGAATCGCAGCGTGCGGTGCAATCGGAATACGCGCTCGCGCTCGACGATGAAAGCCGCTTTGCGCGCCCGCTTGCCAGCCTGATCCGGCACGCGCCGCTGTGGACCTTGCCCGCCACGCCGCTGGCCGACGCGCTGGCGGCGATGGGGGCCGCGCGGGTGGGCTCGGTAGTAGTCGCCGACGCCGCCGGGCAACCGCTTGGCATTCTCACTCTGAAGGATGTGCTGGCCCGCGTGACCCTGGCCGGAGTGTCGCTCGCCACGCCCATTTCAAGCGTGATGACACCGAACCCGGCGACCCTTTCCATCGATACGCCGGTGGCCGACGCGCTGGTGCTGATGGCGCGCCAAGGCATCCATCACATTCCATTGGTCAAGGATGGAAAGCTGGTGGGCGTGGTTTCGGAAAAAGACATATTCGCCCTGCGCCGCCTGTCGGTGGAGGGCATCACCTCGGCCATTGCGCGCAGCGAGGATCTCGACCGTCTACCCGCGCTGGCCCACGATATTGGTGACCTGGCGCATAGCCTGCTGGCGCAGGGCATGAATGCGGAAAATCTCACCGCGATCATTTCCAGCCTCAACGACCGCATCACCGAGCGCATCATCGTGCTGGAGAGTGAGTCCGATCATGCATTGGACGGACTGTGCTGGTGCTGGCTGGCGCTGGGTTCGGAAGGCCGCATGGAGCAGACGCTCTCCACCGACCAGGACAATGCGCTGATTTTTGCCGAGGCGGGCGACGCCCAGCGCGCTGCGCTGCTGGCCTTTGCGCTGCGGGTGAACAAGCGGCTCGATGCCTGCGGATTCCCTTTGTGCAAGGGCGACATCATGGCGAGCAATCCCAAATGGTGCCTGTCGGCAAGCGGCTGGCAGCAGCAATTTTCGCAGTGGCTCGACCACGGCAGCCCCGAGGCGCTGCTGCACGCCAGCATCTTCTTCGACTTCCGTCCGCTCACTGGCGATCCCACACTGGCGCTCGATCTGCGCAGCTGGCTCAACCACGCCGCGCAAAAAAATCCGCGATTCCTGCACCAGATGGCAGGCAACGCCCTGCGCAACCGGCCGCCGCTGGGATTGGTACGCGATTTCGTGCTGTCGGACGACAATGCCCACCCGCACACACTCGACCTCAAACTCAATGGCGCCACGCCATTTGTCGACGCGGCGCGCATTTTTGCACTGGCCAGCGGCAGCCCGCAGACCAACACCGCCAAGCGGCTGCGCGAAGCCGCTCACGCGCTGCATATTCCCGACGCCGAACTGGCCGACTGGAACCGCGCGTTCCACTTTCTGCAACTGCTGCGCCTGCGCCACCAGCATGGACAGCAGCGCGCCGGCCAGACGCCCGACAACCATCTCGACCCCGATACACTCAATCCGCTCGACCGCCGCATCCTGAAGGAAGCGCTGCGGCAGGCGCGCAAGGTGCAGGCGCGGCTGGCGATGGATTACCAGCTTTGATCTGGCCGTTTGCCAAACGTGCGGTGCCCGCCCTCGATGCCGCCAGCGAAGCGCGGCGGGCCGCACTGCCGCAGCAGAAGACCGATCTCAAGCAGCCCCTGGCCAACATGCGATGGTGTGTGGTCGACACCGAAACCGGCGGCCTCGACGCACAGCGCGATCCCTTGCTCTCGATCGGCGCAGTGGCAATCGACCACGGCCGCATCGCGCTCGATGCCAGTCTGGAAGTCGGACTCACGCAAGCGCAATCGACCGCTGCCGCCAACATCCTGATCCACGGCATCAGCGGCAGCGAACAGCGTGCCGGCCACGCGCCGCATGCAGCCTTGCTCAGCTGGCTGGAATTTGCCCAGGGTGCGCCGCGCGTCGCCTTTCATGCCGGGTTCGATCAGACAGTGTTGCAGCGTGCCGAGCGCGAGCAGTTGGGCCTGACGACCGTCACGCCGTGGTTCGATGCCGCGGTCGTTGCGCCCTTGCTGTTCCCCGACGCCGCGCCGCACTGCCGCCACCTCGACGACTGGCTGGCGCATTTCGGCATCGCCGTCTACACACGCCATGGCGCGCTGGCCGACGCTTACGCCACCGCCGAGCTGTGGCTGGTGTTGCTCGCCGCCGCGCAACGCAACAATCTCAGCACCGCACATCAGCTGCGCGGCATGCTGCGCGCCCGCCGCTGGCTATCAGCACATTAGCGCCTACTAATCTGTTTGTGGGCCGCGCCACAAATACATAAACTCCGCGCACGCGCAAAACCATTGATAAAGCGCGTTCCCCACATACGCTCAAGGAGGAACTGCCATGCAATTATCGGAGAAGCATCAGGAGTACTGGCAAAGGAACCTGCGGATGACCGCAGTGTTGCTCGCCATCTGGTTCGTGGCGACGTTTGTCGTCATCTATTTCGCCCCCCAGCTCAATGACATCGTCATCATGGGCTTCCCCTTCGCCTTCTATATGGGCGCCCAGGGCTCCCTCATCATCTATGTCCTGATCATCTGGTATTACGCCCGGCGCATGAACCAGCTGGACAATGAATACGGCGTTCAAGAGGGAGAAGAACAATGACCAGCCAAACTCAAAGCCAGTTCTTCCAGCAGCTGAAGAAGTACTACACCTTCTACACCGGCGGCTTCATCGCCTTCGTCATCGTTCTGGCCATCCTGGAGCAGATGGGCCTCCCGCCAAAATGGATCGGCTACATCTTCCTCGCCGCCACCATCATGCTGTATGCCGGCATCGGCATCATGTCGAAAACCGCCGACGTGTCGGAATACTACGTCGCCGGTCGCCGCGTGCCAGCCATCTTTAACGGCATGGCGACCGGCGCCGACTGGATGTCGGCCGCGTCCTTCATCGGTATGGCAGGTACCCTGTACCTCGCCGGCTATGACGGCCTCGCCTTCGTGCTGGGCTGGACCGGCGGCTACGTGCTGGTGGCGCTGTTCCTCGCGCCCTACCTGCGTAAGTTCGGCCAGTTCACCATTCCGGACTTCCTCGGTGCGCGCTACAACGGCAACCTGCCCCGCACCATCGGCGTGATCGCCGCCATCATCTGCTCCTTCACCTACGTGGTGGCGCAGATTTACGGCGTCGGCATCATCACCGCCCGCCTCACCGGTATCGAGTTCCAGTACGGTGTGTTCCTCGGCCTGGCCGGCATCCTGGTGTGCTCCTTCCTCGGCGGCATGCGTGCGGTAACCTGGACCCAGGTCGCGCAGTACATCATCCTGATCATCGCCTACATGATCCCGGTGGTGTGGCTGTCGGTGTCGCATACCGGCAACCCGGTGCCGCAGATCGCCTACGGCCAGGTACTGCAGCAGGTCACGCAGCTGGAAAACGAGTTCAACAACGCCGACACCGCCAAGGGTGCAGCCGAAGCCTCGGCCCGCGCAGCGTTCAAGGCGCAGCAGGATTCGTTCGAAGCCAAGATCGCGGCGCTGGATGAAGCCGTGGCAGCCGGCACGGGCGCCGCCTTCCTCGAGGCGCAGCGCGCAGAAGCCGGCAACCCTGCCGACTTTGCAGCCACCCCTGACGACCTCAAGGCAACGTGGAAAAAGTCGGCTGACGGTGCCAAGGGTAAGACCGGTCCGGTCTCGGCCCACGCCACCGCATTTGCCGGCAAGGGCGCAGAAGCCAACCTGCTGAAGAGCAACCCCGACGCCACCGCAGCGGAAATCGCCGCTGCGCAAGCCGAGGACCAGGAAGCCTCCAACATCAAGCGCCGCAACTTCATCGCGCTGGTGCTGTGCCTGATGGTCGGTACCGCTTCGCTGCCGCACATCCTGATGCGCTATTACACTACCCCCTCGGTGCGTGATGCGCGCAAGTCGGTGTTCTGGTCGCTGTTCTTCATCTTCCTGCTGTACTTCACCGCGCCTGCGCTGGCGGTACTGGTCAAGTTCACGGTCTACAGCGATCTGGTCGGTTCGTCGTTCGCGTCGCTACCCGCCTGGGTGGCGAACTGGTCGGCGGTGGATGCCACGCTAATGAAGATCGTCGACATCAACCTGGACGGCATCGTGCAGCTCGCCGAAATCACCATCGGCGGCGACCTCATCGTGCTGGCCACCCCGGAAATCGCAGGCCTGCCCTACGTGATCTCGGGCATGGTGGCCGCGGGCGGTCTGGCTGCTGCGCTGTCGACTGCCGACGGCCTGCTGCTGACCATCGCCAACGCGCTGTCGCACGACGTCTACTACAAGATGATCGACCCCAAGGCCTCCACGGTGCGCCGTCTGGCCATCTCCAAAGGTCTGCTGGTGCTGGTGGCGCTGTTCGCCGCGTACACCGCTTCACTGAAACCGGGTGACATCCTGTTCCTGGTCGGCGCGGCGTTCTCACTGGCCGCTTCGGCGTTCTTCCCGGCGCTGGTGCTGGGCGTGTTCTGGAAGCGTGCCAACTACCTCGGTGCGGTTGTCGGTATGCTCGCCGGCCTGGGCGTGTGCATGTACTACATGGTCATCACCTACCCGTTCTTCGGTGGCGTGCCCGCGAACCAGTGGTTCTCGATCGCACCGATTGCCGCTGGCGTGTTCGGCATGCCAATTGGCTTCCTCGGTGTCATCATCGGTTCGCTGATCTCCAAGGCACCCAGCCTGGAAATTCAGCAACTGGTCGACCACGTGCGCTACCCGAACCTGGCGGGCGATATCGACACCCGCGCAACCTGATCGTTGCACTCCGCGCGCCTTCGGGCGCGCAATAAAAAGCCAGCCTTTCGAGGCTGGCTTTTTTACGTCCTCGATTCTTAACCCAGTCGATGCGCGTAGTCGCTACGCTCCGCATCATGGATCAAGCGCCGCGCGGTCTGCGGATCGTACGACAGCGTGTGCTCGATGACCGCAGTCACCTTGTCCGGCTCATTGCAGTGATGCCACGCCATCCCCAGCGCATACCAGGCCAGGCCATTCATCGGCTGCAATTTGCCTGCCTCGGTCAGCGCCGCCGCAGCGTCGGCGTGGCGGCCATGTCGCGCATGCAGCATGCCCAGCCCATACCAGGCACGGTCGTTGTTCGGATTCAATTCGGTCGCCCGGTGAAACGCCGCGATGGCGGCATCGTCCATGCCGCCCTTGTCGCGCACGTAGGCCAGATTAAACCATGTGTGCGCATCGTCCGGCTCGATCTCGACAGCCCGCGCGTACCAAGCCTCAGCCGCCGGCCAGCGCGCCTGCTGCGCCTCCAGCCAGCCCAGCGTACGCAAAGTTTCCGCATGATGCGGATCGGCTGCAAGGCTGTCGCGATAAGCGGCCAGCGCCCGCTCACGCTGGCCCAGCATGTTGAGGAACATGCCCCGCAGGCCATGCCGCGCACGGTCGTAATTCATCGTGGGATCAATTCAAAGTGAAATCAGCGCACATTGTCACGGCCAGGCGGCAGCCTGACAAGCTGCGTTAAACTTGCCCATTCGTTCCTGGAATATTCGTCATGCCATTCGACATTCTGCTGGTCTCCATTCTGCGCACCCTGGTTGAAGTCTCCGGTTTTGCCCTGCTCGGGCAAGGAATTCTGGTGCTGCTGGCCGGCAAATACCGCGAGCAGAACATTTTTTATCGCACGCTGCGCACCGTCACCCAGCCCGTCGTGCGCGCGGTGCGTTTCATCACCCCGCGCTTCATTCTCGATGCCCACGTGCCGGTGCTCACCTTCTTCCTGCTGTTATGGTTGTGGCTCACGCTGGCATTCGCCAAACGTCACCTGTGCGGGCTGCATGGGCTTGCGTGCTAAGCGCGTTCCCCTTGACTCGCGCGGGACAAACCGGTTAAATTGCGCCCTCTTTTGGCCAGTTAGCTCAGTTGGTAGAGCAGCGGATTGAAAATCCGCGTGTCCTTGGTTCGATTCCGAGACTGGCCACCAAATATCGGTTGTAAAACCAAGCACTTAGCCCAGCCCACAAGGTTGGGCTTTTTGCTTTATGCTCTATTTGTCAGCACATAGTCAGCAATACACCAGTGTACGAGCTAAGGGCATGCGTCATATGCTGTGCACTGTAACAAGACAGACAAGGCGGAACAATGATGAGGAATGGTGTTGCGAGAGTTCTCGAAGTGGCGAACCTAAAGACGCTCGCGCTCGACTATCAAAGTCGCGCGTATCGCCACACGGCAATCGTCCACGCCGACAGCTTCGAGTGGTTGGGACGCCTGCCCGAGAACACGTTGCACGCTATCGTCACCGACCCGCCTTATGGCGTGAAGGAATACGACTTCG
>JBPPMF010000277.1:0-4845 GCA_051305915.1 Thiobacillus sp.
GTCACGCCGCCTGCCAGCACCGGCATGATCAGGATCAGCAGGCCGGCGGTCATCAGAAAGCCGTGCGCGAACATCGGCATTTTCATCAGGGTCATGCCTGGCGCGCGCATGTTCAGGATGGTGACGATCACGTTGATCGACGCCAGGATGGAGGACACGCCCAGCATATGCACGGCGAAGATGGCGAAATCCATCCCCCAACCGGTCTGGATCGAGAGCGGCGCGTACATGGTCCAGCCCGTATCCACCCCACCAGGGCCAATACCAACCAGGCCTAGCAAAAAAGGCAGGACGAGCATCAGGGCCGCGGGCGGCAGAATCCAGAAGCTCCAGTTATTCAGCCGCGGCAAAGCCATGTCCGGCGCCCCGATGGTCATCGGCAGCATCCAGTTGGCCAGCCCGGTCGCCGCCGGCATGGCTGCGCCAAACACCATCACCAATCCGTGCAGGGTGATGAGCTGGTTGAAGAATTCCGGCTGCATCACCTGCAGGCCAGGCTGGAAAAGTTCGGCACGCACACCAAGGATCATTGCCCCACCTGTCAACAACATGGTGAAGGCAAAGATCAGGTACATCGTACCGATGTCCTTGTGGTTGGTCGTGGTCAGCCAATGCGACAGCCCTTTCGGGTGGTGTCCATGGTGGGCGTCGTCTGCGTGATGCGTTGCTGTCGTCATGTGTTTATCCTTTACCCAATAACTGTCAGTTTCTTGCTTACCGCAGGCTCTTCACCGCCGACGGTTGCACCATGTCTCCGGCACTGTTGCCGAAGGCATTGCGCTGATACGTCACCACAGCGGCAATTTCAACATCGCTCAATTCATCCTTGAACGGCCGCATCGCTGTGCCTGACCGGCCATTCATCACCGTGTCCAGATGGCCGTCCTTCACCATGCGTCCCTCGGTATCCATGAAGGCCGTCTTTGCAATAGCCGCGCCGGCAATCGGGGGGAAGGCCGGCGGCAGGCCTTTGCCGTCTTCCTGGTGGCAGGCCGCACAACTCTTCGTATAGACATCGGCACCGGATTTCATCAGATCATCCATCGGCCAGACCTGGTCCGCGCTTGCTGCCAGTTGTGCCTGTCCGGATTTCCTCGAGGCCACCCACGCGCGGTATTCCTCTTCCGACACTGCATGCACTACTACTGGCATGAATGCGTGCTCCTTGCCGCACAACTCGGCGCACTGACCGCGATAAATGCCAGGCTTGTCGATGGTCGCCCAGAACTCGCGCAGGAAACCCGGCACGGCATCGCGCTTCACGCCGAAGGCCGGCACCCACCAGCTGTGAATCACATCGTTGGAGGTGGTGATGAAACGAATTTTCTTGCCCACCGGCAACACCATCGGGTTATCCACTTCCAGCAAATAGTGTTCGCCCTTGGGGTCGATGTTGATCACCTGAGTGCGCGGCGTGGCCAGGCGGCTGGTGAACTTGATGCCCTCCTCTGGATACTCATATTCCCAGAGCCATTGGCTACCGGTCACCTTCACCACCATATCGGCATCGGTCTTGGTGTCTTCGTACATGAGAATGGCGTGGTAGGCCGGGATGCCGAACACCGCGTAGTCAATGAACAGCAATGCGGCAAACGGCACCATCACCCAAGCCCATTGTTTGCGGCTGTTCGGCTTGACGAAATCGGCCGCCTGATGCCCTTCCCGCTTGCGGTGTTTCCACATGGAATACAGCATGATGGCAAGCACGGCCAGGAAAATCACCGAGATGATCACCATGAACAGGTTGTGCACCTTCAGCGTTTCGTGCGCGATCGGCGTCACGGGTTCCGGGAAGTTCCATGCGTAATCTGCCAGCGCAGCAGCCGAACCCAAAGCCGCTGCCACCCCCAACCCGCCCTTAATCAATCCCCTCATCGTTCCCCCTTAATGTTTTTGCGTATTGTGTTTGAACTTGCCCATCCGGCGCCAAACTCAACGACTGGCGACTTGCTGTTCGTCGAGGTGAATATCGCCGGCAGCGTGATGCTCGATAATGGTCTTGGTTGCGGGATAGGCCATCCCTACCAGGATCAGGAACGGAATAGCCGTCCAGATGACCTCGACCATGGTATTTGCATGAAAATGCGCGACTGGATTGCCCGTCGATTTGCGGTGCTTGAGTAGCGAATAGAACGTCGCGGTGAACACCGCGATAAAAACGCACAGACACATCAGCATGATGAGGTTGCTCAGCGGGAACCCGGCTGACCCTACCCCATCCACTTGGGCCTGGAAAGCAACAGCGTATTCCGCCAGCGCCGTGTGGCCCCACACCAGCGCCCCCCCGGCCATTCCTGCCCGCCACAAGCTTTTCATTGCGATCCCCCGTCCCGACTTTTCGTTATGGGCTGCCATGGCAGCATTTTTTGTATTCATGCCTGTAACCTGCTTCGTAAAGCAGCCGCCAACTTAAGCCGCTGCTTGTCATTCAGATACAGCCCAATCTCTGTTGCACGGCCATGTGAACTCACGCCAAGCCGGCAATTTCTGCCGGGCGTCCTGCATTCGCATACCACGCGTGCCCACTTGCGATTCATCTCGCGGCGCCCCTCGCTTCCCCCGGCATACCATTCCAGCACCACCGTATCACCTTCAATCACAAGGGTTTCGTAATCCCCCGCACGACTTCGCAAAACCTGGAACGCCCATGCCAGCACCACAATTTCCAGCCCGGCAAACGGCAGCATCAGCCAGTAACCCAAATACGCAAAGACACTCGGCGCAGCCAGACACAGCGCGGCCAAGCTCCAGAACACGAATCGTTCCTGGCGGTGCGTCAGCGACTGGTTGGGGCGAGACCGAAACACGAACGCACCGGCTGATTCACCCATCCAGTCTTCCGTATCCACCTGTTCCATATCCGGAATCGAGAAAACCGCGTGCGGCAATATGTCGCGGACAGTACACGATGACATCCGTATTAACAAGCGGCACACGCACGTTAACTCATTGATTTATATGCTAGATATAATAATTATTGATTATTCTAAGATACTAATTCTTTAGGCAGAATGAGCCATTGTGGCGCATACCCCAAAGAAATCGCCACAGGAGAAAAGGCCTGCACTCCCAGGCAGGGAGCGGGAAGGCGCGCCTTCAGTGCAGACACATTTTCCGCAATTTGCGCCATTTCGGGATCGATATGGTTGCCTACCCAACCCGCCCATGGCAGATGCCGGCTTGTTATCGACTCCACCGTCAGCAGCGCGTGATTGAGGCAGCCGAGGCGCAGTCCCACCACCAGCACGATGGGCAGCCCCAGCCTCTGTGCCAGATCCGCCATGTCCTCGCGATCATTCAACGGCACGCGCCAGCCACCCGCGCCTTCGACCACCACCACATCGGCTGCGGCGGCGAGCCGGCTATAAGCTTCGGTAATGACCTCCAGATCAATCCGCACACCGACCTGCTGCGCCGCGATATGCGGCGCAATCGGTTCGGCGAAAGCGTAGGGATTCACATCGCGCAGATCGGCCGCCACGTTCGCGGCCTGCAATAGCGCCACCACGTCTTCATTCAATTCGCCCGGTGCACTGCCTGCCGCCACCGGCTTCATCGCCGCCACGCGCAGGCCCTGCGCTCGCAAGGCATGGATCAGCGCCACTGCCACTCGCGTCTTACCAACGCCGGTATCGGTACCGGTGACAAACAGACCGCTCACGCCAGCCCCCATTTGCGGCGGCGCTCACCAATGTTGAACTGGATCACCTGCCGCCCGTCTTCGCGCCGCGTCTTGTCGCCCGCCCACGCGTGGCCGTAAATCACCTCGAAAGTCGCTGACAGACGGCCTTCGAGTCGATGGTTTTCATACGCCTGCTCCAGCCGCGCCCAAGCCGACTTACCGAGCAGGCCACGACGACGCGAGGCCGCAGCGTTATGCGCGCCAATGCCCTTGAGATCGCGCATCAGCGTTTTAAGGTCGGCATAGGTCAGCTTGAGCATTTCCATTTCCATCACCGGGCTGGCAAACCCCGCATTGACGAGCATGTCGCCGATGTCATGCAGGTCAATAAAGTGGTTGACGTGCGGCGCGTCGTCGATGGCAGCGAATGCCGTGCGCAATTCCTTCAGCGTATCGGGGCCGAAGGTGGCGAACATCAGCAACCCACCCGGCGCCAGTACGTGATGAAAAGCCTTGAGCGTGGCGTCCAGATTGCCTGCCCATTGCAGCGCCAAGCTGGACCAGACCAGATTCAGGCTATTGGCCGCCAGTGGGAGCCTTTCCATGTCGGCGCACACCAGATGGGTGGGGGGTGAGGCGTGGGGCGCAAGACGTTGCAGGGCGCGCTGCGCCCAGGTCGGCTGCGGCAGGCGCGCGCGCGCCGCACTGAGCATGGCCGGCGCGATATCGAGCGCGCAGAGTTCGGCTTCCGCATAGCGCGCACGCAGGTGCGCCAGGCCGTAACCGGTGCCGCTGCCGACATCGAGCACGCGATCCGGCTGCAGGGTCATGTAATCGAGGCGCTCAAGCAGGCGGTCGCATACCTCGCGCTGCAGCACCGCATGCGCATCGTAGCTGGCAGCGGCGTGATCGAACGCGCGCCGCACTTCGGCGAAGTCGAGTTCGGGTTCAGATTCAGCCATGGGCGAAGCGTCCAATCGCAGCCGCCACTTCGTCACGATGCGACAGATGCGGGGCATGGGCGGCACGGGAAAACTCGACATGCTGTGCCGCGGGCAATATTTCCGACAGCCAGGCACCCGCTGCCGGCGGGGTCAGTGTGTCGAGCGCACCATGCAGGATCAAGGTCGGTTGCGCCAGCCGCGGCAGTTCCGCGCGCAGGTCGGTGTCACGCAGAAGGGCCAATCCGCCCGCAAGCGCCTCGGTGCTGGCGGGCGGATTGG
>JBPPMF010000289.1:0-7358 GCA_051305915.1 Thiobacillus sp.
CGGCCGACCCCACATGCCTGCCCTGGCGCAACACGGTGACATCGTCGGCGTAGAGGATGACTTCGCGAAACTTGTGCGTGATGATCAGCACGCTGAGGCCCGTTTGCCGCGTCATGTCCCGAATGCAGCTCAGCACCTCGTCCGCCTCGGCGGGCGTGAGCACCGAAGTGGGTTCGTCGAGGATCAGCACTTTCACGTCGAGCAGCAGCTGTTTGACGATTTCAAGCTTCTGCTTTTCGCCTGCCGCGAGATGGTTCACGGAAACATCCAGCGGCAACTGGAATGGCATTGTTCGCATGCGCTCGCCGATTGTCTGGCGCTCTTTTTTCCAGTCGATCACCGCGGGCAGATGAGGGCGCGCCAGCACCAGATTCTCCAGTACCGTCATGTTGGGAATCAGGGTGAAAAGCTGGTAGACCATGCCGATGCCCAGATCGTGGGCGTCGCGCGGGTTGGCGATGGCCTGCTGACGTTCGCCCAGCAACACCTCGCCTGCATCGGGCGTGTAGAAGCCGACAATGCACTTCACCAGGGTGCTCTTGCCGGCGCCGTTTTCCCCCAGCAAGGCATGGATGCTGCCCTGTCGAAGCTTGAGGGACACCCGATCCAGTGCCTGCAATTCGCCGAAGCGCTTGCTGACATTGATGGCTTCGAGCGCCAGATTGCTCATGCCATGGCCGCCATCAACTGCTCGGAGGTGGCCACGGCGCCAAACACGCCGCCCTGCATTTTCACCATCTTCAGCGCCGCCAGGTGGTTGATCTGATTGGTGGCGCCGCAGCAATCCTCAAGCAGGAGGCACTCGAAGCCCATGTCGTTGGCGTTACGCATCGTGGTGTGCACGCACACGTCGGTGGTGATGCCGGTCAGGATCAGATTGCGGATGCCTGCCTTGTGCAGCAGCAGTTCCAGATCGGTGGCATAGAAGGAGCCCTTGCCGGGCTTGTCGATGATCGGCTCACCCGGCAGCGGCGCGAGTTCCTGAATGATTTCCCAGCCCGGCTCGCCGCGCACCAGGACCCGGCCGCACGGCCCCGGATCACCGATGCCGGCGCCGATACGCTGACTGCGCCAGCGCTTGTTGGCGGGCAGGTCGCTCAGATCGGGGCGGTGGCCTTCCCGGGTGTGGATCACCATCATCCCTTGTTGTCTTGCCAGCGAAAGAATCCGGAAGATCGGCTCAATAGGCGCCCGGGTCAGGGACAGGTCGTAGCCCATGCGGTCGACATAGCCGCCGTGGCCGCAAAAGTCGGTCTGCATGTCGATGATGATCAGCGCCGTGTTGTCCACCCGCAGGTCGCCGTCGTAGGGCCAGGGATAGGGGTCGGCTGCAACGTACAAACTCATAACTATTCTCCATTGAATATTTAGCGGGCCGCCAGCGAGCCGGGCATGCCGGAGCGCACCTTCGTCGAGGAGGCAGCGATCATCAGCGCCAGGGTCAGCACATAGGGCGCGGCGTTGAACAGGTAATAACCCCAGGTCACGCCCACCGATTGCAGCGACGGCCCGAGCGCACCGGCGCCGCCGAACAGCAGCGAGGCATAGAGGCAGCGCATCGGGTCCCAGCGCGCGAAGATGACCAGCGCCACCGCCATCAAGCCCTGGCCGCTCGACAGGCCTTCGCTCCAGCCGCCCGGGTAATACAGCGACAGGAAGGCACCGCCGACACCGGCCAGAAAACCGCCCGCCATGGTGGCAAGCATGCGCACGCCGTTGACGTTGAGTCCCATGGCACGCGCAGCGTCGTCGCTTTCGCCGACGGTGCGGACGGCCAGGCCCCAGCGCGTGCTGCGGAAAAACCAGGCCATGGTGGGCGCCAGGATCAAACCGACGATGAACAAGGCATTGATCTCCAGCGCCGCGCGTAAGGCCGGGTTATCGCTCCAGGCGCCCAGGGACAAGGCGGGCAAATGCGGCGCGCTGGGCTGGATCAAGGGCTTACCAAGAAAGAAAGCCAGGCCAGTGCCGAGGATCATCAGGGCGATGCCCACGGCAATGTCGTTCACCCGCGGCTGCTGGCACAGCAGGGCGTGGACGAAACCCAGCACCACGCCGGTGGTGCCGGCCGCCAGCACGCCCAGCCAGGGCGAGCCGCTGATCCAGGCCACGCCGTAGCCAGCCATGGCGCCCATGATCAGATTGCCTTCGAGGCCGAGGTTGATGCGGCCGCTTTTCTCGGTCAGGCACTCGCCCAGACTGACGAAGAGGAAGGGCGTACCCACCCGAATGGCGCCGCCAAGAACGGCGATGACGACGGTCATCCAGTCAATCGTGTCGCCGCTCATAACGTGCTCCCGCGGCGTTTGGCCAATCGTGCGAACACGGCTTCGCTGGCCAGGATGAGGATGAAAATGATGCCCTGCAGGACCAGGCTGGTGGCATCCGGCAGATCATGATCGCGTTGCATGAGACCGCTGGCGGCGCGGATACCGCCGAACAGGATGGCCATTGGAATGATGGCGAGCGGATGGTGACGCGCGGCGAAAGCAATCAGGATACCTTCGTAGCCGTAACCGGCGTTGAGCGAGGTGTTGGCGCGGCCATGTACGGCGGCCACTTCCACCATGCCGGCGAGGCCCGCGGCGGCGCCGCCCATCATGCACACCATAAAGATGGTGCGGCCCACCGGCAGGCCGGAGAGTTTGGCGGCGCGCACGTTGCCGCCCACCATGTCGACGGCGAAGCCGAATACCGTGCGCTTATAGAGCACCCACATAATCAGGCAGGCGATCAGCCCGTAGCCGAAGCCCCAGTGGATGGACGACTCGCCCAGCGTGCCCAGCATGTGGGTGTCGCCGATGTGGTGGGTGGAAGGTTTGTTGAGGGTCTCGGGATCGCGCAGTGGTCCGATCACCAAAAAACTCAGGATGGCGATGCCGATGTAGTTGAACAACAGGGAACTGATGGTTTCGTTGACGTTACGGCTATGGCGCAGCCAGCCCACCAGACCGATCAGCAGGCCGCCGGTCAGCATGGCCGCCAGCGCCATGCCGGTCAGGGCCACCCACGGACCCGCGTCAATCAGCGCCAGGCCGGTCAGCGCGGCGGCCAGGCCGCCCAGCACCACCGCTCCTTCGCCGCCGATCACGATCAGCCCCAGGCGTGCCGGCAGCGCGGTACACAAGGCAGTGAGCATGAGCGGTGCAGCGCTGGTGAGGGTGTTCTGCCATGAAAACCAGGTGCCGAAGGCGCCCCGGTAAATGGAGTGATACACCTCCAGCACATTCGCCCCGGCGAGACTCACGAACCCCCCGAACAAAACCAGGGACAGCGCCAGCGCGGTCAGGGGGATCAGAAAAGGGGCGAGTGGGAGCAGCATGATCAGCCCTTGGCGCTACCGACGACGCCTTCGACCAGCCAGTTCATGCTTTCCAGCCAGATGTCGGTTTGCCCGTAGCCCTTGCCCTTGGGGATCACCACCTTGCCGGTGTTGTCCTTGATCGGACCCTGGTAGACCACGAAGTCGCCCTTCATGAACTGGGCGCGCACCTTGTCGGCGTGGGCTTTGGCCTTGGCGCTGACCGCCTTGCCGTAGGGCGAACTCTTGACCAGGCCTTCCTTGAAGCCGCCGCGAATCAGATTGGGGATCTTGGTGCCTTTGGAAATCATGGTGGCGTAGTCGAGATAGACCTTGCTCCAGTTCCATTCCGCGCCAGTGAGGAAACCCTTCTGTGCCAGATTGGACTGGTCGGCGTGATAGCCGCAGGAATAGACACCGCGCTTTTCAGCCGTTTCCACCACCACCTTGGGGCTGTCGACGTGACAGGTCAGCACATCGACTCCCTGGTCGATCAGGCTGTTGGCCGATTCGGCTTCCTTCACCGGATTGGACCAGCCGCCGGTGAACACCACCTGCACCGTGATCTTGGGATTGACGCTGCGCGCCGCCATGGTGAAGTTGTTGATGTTGCGCAGCACCTGGGGGATCGGGATCGCCGCGATGTAGCCGAGCTTGCCGGTCTTGCTCATGTGCCCGGCGACGATGCCGGAGACGTAGACCGCTTCGTCGATGTAGCCGAAATAGCTGCCCACGTTCTTGGGATGCTTGCTGGCGTCGTAGAGGCCGCCGCAGTGCAGGAACATGACGTCGGGGTACTTCGGCGCAATTTTGAGGATGTGCGGATCGAAGTAACCGAACGAGGTCGGGAAAATGACCTGCGCGCCATCCAGATTGATCATGCTCTCCATCGCCTTCTGCACGGCAATGGTCTCGGGCACGTTTTCCTGATCCACCGCCTTGATCCATGATTGTTTGGCGATGGCCGACTTGCCCTCGAAATGCGCCTGGTTGTAGCCGTAGTCGTCACGCGGGCCGACATAGAGAAAACCCATGGTTGCCTTCTTCGCTGCCTGGGCTTCACTGATTCCAAAGCCGCCGGCAAACATGCCGAGCCCCAGTCCGGCCAAACCCTTGAGCGTCGTACGCCGACCTTGATCGACCGTTTTCTCGTCTTTCTTGTCCATTTCATTGTTCCTCACGGTTGCACTCACATCGTCCACTTGACCATTACCTGGGCGACATCCTCGTCGACCCCCTTGACGCCATACTTATTGCGCCAGATCTGGTATTCGACACCGGCCTGCAGCGTACCGGGCGCGCCAAACCAGTTGCCGACATCGATCAGCAGGCGTGGCCCGGCGACCAGGTTGTCGGCCTTCGGTGCGCTGCCGCCTTTTTCGCCCCAGGCGTAATCGGCAAACCCTTCGAAAGCAATTTTCTGGCCGGCGACTTCAAACGGCAGCAGCCAGTCGATGGTGGCCTGAGCGCCCGCGTCGGTCTGGACAGCCAGCCAGTCGCGCTCGCTCTTGCGGTAGTAGAGGTTGAGGTCGGCGAAGGCGAACTTGGGCAGGTTCAGCGCCAGACCGACGCCGATCAGACTGGCGCGCAGGTCCTCGCCCATTTCCAGCGTTCCGGCGACCAGCACGTCCTTGACGATGCCGAATGACATGTCCTTGCCGCTGATCTTGCCCAGGCTCAGGCGGGGTGAGAATTCCGCGTAGTAGCCGGTGCCTGCGGCAGTGGGATTGCTGACATCGAGGAAGAAGAAGTTGTCGCCGTATTTCCAGCCGTTGGCATGTTCCAGGGTCATGATGGCCATGGATTTATCGCCCAACTCATAACCATCGCCATACAGCGCCTGGACGTTGGTGGTGCTCCATTCCGCTGCCTGGCTGGTCATGCTTGCCGATGCGAGCAATGACAAGGCCAGAATATGGGAAGTTGAGCGCCAGCGCGGCGGGGTCAGAGGGGCCGGGGCACGTGTTTTTTTGAGTTTCATGGTTTCTCCTTGAGCATGTGGATGGTCTCGATCATGCGAAGCGCACATCGATGTATACAACAAAGCATCCATCATGCCAGCTGATCAGTGGCGGCGTGACCAGTTCAAAGCCGGGGCGTTAAGCCGTTATCTTTCAGTCAGTTAGTTCGGCGCAGTGGGACGTGGCGTGCGCCATCAAGCCGGGCGGCAGCATTTGAAACGTGTGAACATTTGTGGTGCGCTTCAGGCCAGAATGCACCTGACTGGTGCGGGTTTCCCGCCAAACGATCAGTCGCGTTTCGCCGGGAGGCTGCGCTTCTTGTGGATCGCCAACTGCGTCAGGGTGATGGTTTTGACGAACTGTTCGTTATGGGAAATGTGGTCGCGCATCAGCGACTGTGCCTGGGTGAGATCCCGGCGCAGCAGGCTCTGGCATATTTTGTAATGGTCGTGATAGGTGTGATCAATGCGCTCCGCCATGGTGAATCCCAGCCGGCGAACGATGCGCAGATGGCGATTGACGTCGGCGAGGTAATCGCGCAGCACCAGATTCCCCCCGCCCTCGGCCAGGGCGAGATGGAAGGCCTCATCGCGGGCCTCCATTTCCTCCGGGTCGTCGCTGCGCTCCGCCTGCCGGGCGGGCTCCCAGTCCTCGGCAAGGTCATTCAGCGCCGTGTCGCTCATGTAGGTGCAGGCCAGTTGCAGCGAGAGTTGTTCCAGGTTCGTCCTGACCTGGTAATACTTTCTCAGGTCTTCAATATCCAGATTGCGGATGAAGCACCCCTGCTTGGGCATCACGGTCAGGTAGCCCTCGACTTCGAGCCGCTGTAGTGCACTGCGAATGGGCGTGCGGCTGACGCCGAAGTGGTCGGCCAGTTCCGTTTCGGTCACCCGGCTGCCGGGATAGATCTCGAAATTCAGGATCATTTCGCGCAAGCGGGTGTAGACCTCCTTTGCGCTCAGCTTGGCTTCTGCCACTTACGTCTCCCGGACACTGTTTCCCCTATCGATCGGCCACACAGTCAAGAACGGATTCTATGCCAGCGGCATTGCGCCAGGTCGTTGTCATGCCGTGACAATCACCAGTAATTCCTGTCCGGCCGACACCTGCCCGCCCTCGCGACAGAAAACTTTATATATCCGGCCGTCACAGGGCGCCATTACGGCGAACTCCATCTTCATCGATTCGACGATGACGAGCGGGTCACCCTGCTTCACCTTGGCGCCCTCCTCCACTTCCACCTTCCACACGTTGCCGGCGACGTGGCTGGCGATGGCGCGGCCGTTCTCGGGCAGGTCGAGTTCGCTGTCAGGCGCGGCTTCGGCCACCGTCAGGTCGCTGGCGTAGTCGGCCTGGCCGCTGGCGCGCCAGCGCTCGCGCTCAGCGTCGAACGAGGCCTGCTGCTGCGTCTTGAAGGCGGTGATGGACGCGTTGTTGTCGGCGAGGAACTGGTTGTATTCGCGCAGGCTGAAGGTGGTTTCCTCGATCTTCAGCTGGTAGCGGCCAAGCGGGAAATCCTCGCGGATTTTCAGGAGTTCTCCTTCGCTCACCGGGAAGAAGCGCACCTGGTCGAAGAAGCGCAGCAGCCACGGCTTGCCATCGGTGAAGTCGGCCGTCTGGCGCCAGCGGTTCCACATCTGCAGCGTGCGGCCGACGAACTGGTAGCCGCCGGGGCCTTCCATGCCGTAGACGCACATGTAGGCGCCACCGATGCCGACCGCGTTTTCCGGGGTCCAGGTGCGGGCGGGGTTGTACTTGGTGGTGACCAGACGATGACGCGGGTCGACCGGCGTCGCCACCGGCGCACCGAGGTAGACGTCGCCCAGACCCATCACCAGATAGCTGGCACCGAAGACGATGCGCTTCACCTCCTCGATGCTGTCCAGCCCATTGATGCGGCGGATGAATTCGATGTTGCTCGGGCACCAGGGCGCAGCCTTGCGCACCGACTGCATGTATGTCTCGATCGCCAGCCTGGTGGCGGCGTCGTCCCACGACAGCGGGATGTGCACGATGCGCGTCGGCACCTGCATGTCCTCGATCGCTGGCAGCGCCTTTTCCGCTGCCAGCAGCAGGTCCATCAATTTACTCAGCGG
>JBPPMF010000338.1:0-3184 GCA_051305915.1 Thiobacillus sp.
GCGTAGCTGCTGATTTCATCCTCGACAGCCTGGCTAAGTAGTCGGTCCTGAACAACCCGCCAACGCGCGTCAGTGCTTGATTTCGAGACGATGACGGGTAGCGGGAATTGCAGGTTTTCGCTTTAATCGACCTGTTTCCTTGCAAACTCGCGAAGGCCATCCGATGGGTCCGAAGCCGCCTGCAGTTGCCACCGACCACGATCTGTTCCGCCTCGAACTGGTCAACATCATCGATTCGCGCCACGAGCTGGCGAGGCTCGGCGAGCTGATCGACTGGTCGGTGTTCGATCGCGAGTTCGGCGCGCAGTTCGTCTCCACCACCGGCCGCCCGGCGCTGCCCACGAGGCTCATCACCGGGCTGCTGTACCTGAAGCACACGTTTGCGCTCAGCGATGAGGAAGTCGTCGAGCGATGGACCGAGAATCCCTATTGGCAACACTTCTGCGGCGAGCGGTATTTCCAGCATGAGTTGCCCTGCGATGCCTCGAGCCTGGTGCGCTGGCGAAAGCGCATCGGCGAGGCGGGTGTGGAATGGTTGCTCACGCAGACGATCGCAGCGGCGACGGCCAGCGGCGCGCTGAAGCGCGAGAGTCTCTCGACGATCGTGTTGGACACGACGGTGCAACCGAAGGCGATCGCGCATCCGACCGACAGCCGACTGTTGAATCGGGCGCGCGAGCAACTGGTCGAGGTGGCGACCGACTGCGGCATCGTGCTGCGCCAGAGTTACGTGCGAGTCGGCAAGGCGGCCGAGCACCAGGCCGGGCGCTACGCGCACGCGCGCCAGTACCGGCGCATGCATCGGGAGATCCGGCGACTGCGCACCTGGCTGGGCCGGGTGGTCCGCGATGTCGAGCGCAAGACGCCCGATAGCATGCCGAAGGCGCTCGTCGATCGACTGGCCGTTGCCCGGCGCCTGTACGAACAGCGGCGCGACTCGAAGAACAAGCTCTACGCGCTGCACGCGCCCGAGGTCGAGTGCATCGTCAAGGGCAAGGCGAGAACGCCGTTCGAGTTCGGCGTGAAGGTGTCGGTGGCGGTGACCGCGCGCGAAGGCATCGTGGTGGGCATGCGCTCGATGCCAGGCAATCCGTATGACGGGCACACGGTGGACAGCGCGCTGGAGCAGGTGCAGATCCTCACCGAGACGACGCCGGCCATTGTGCTGGCTGATCGCGGCTACAAGGGAGTGACGCCGGCGTGCGGCGCGCGGCTGATCCTCAGTCACACGCGCAGATTGCCGCCGAGGCTCAAGCGGCTGCTCAAACGCAGGCAGGTCGTGGAACCGATGATCGGACACATGAAGGCCGACGGGCTGCTGGCGCGCAACTGGCTGCGTGGCGAGATCGGCGACGCGCTGCACGCGGTACTGTGCGGCGCTGGGCACAACCTGCGGATGATCCTGGCGCACCTGCGGGTGCTTTTTGTCGCCTTCATTCACTGGTTGATCGGATCGATCGTTATCGCGCCTGCGAATCGGTTGCGCCTGACAACGGCGGTGGACTGACTTGTTCAGGACCGACTGGGTAGGGCTGCAGTTGGCACCGGTTCTCTTGTCGGTCGGAAGCCTGGACCGGCGAGATGACGCCATCGCCGGTGCTGAAGCACGCATCCAACAAGGAGCAACGCGAAGTGGTACTGACGTCGATCACCGCATGGATCCTCATCCTTCTCGGCACAGTCCTGGGCACAGGAGGGGTCTGGCTTGCGGCGCTGGGCGGTAGCTGGGCGTATGGCGTCGCGGGCATCGCCTTGGTGAGTTGCGGCGCCTTGCTGGTTCGCCGCCGTCGCATCGCCTTGGGTGTGTATGCCGCGCTGCTGGTGGCGATGGTCGTCTGGTCGCTGTGGGAGGTAGGGCTGGATCGCTGGGCGTTGATTCCCCGGGGCGCCTTGCTTGCCGTCATGGGCCTTTGGCTGCTCGCCCCTTGGATCGACCGCTCACTGGGCAAGGCGGGCGCAGCGCAGTCCCCGGCGCAGTCGTCCTGGCGTGGCCCGCGCGTCGGGCTGGCCGCCGCCATGCTCGTGGTGGTTGCCATCGCGGCGGCCTCCATCACGCGTGATCCCTTCGATGTCGTGGGCAGGCTGCCTGACCCACCTGTCACGGCGGCTGCGCCGCAAGGCCGCGCGGATGTCTCTGGCTTCCCTGGCGCCCTTGATGCCGCAGCCGACGACTGGCCGGCCTATGGCGGCACGGGCCAGGGCCAGCGCTATTCGTCGTTGCAAGACATCACGCCCGAAACCGTGCATCGCCTGGGGCTTGCCTGGATCTTCCACACGGGCGAGTCCTTTCGCCCGGGCGAACCGGTCGAGCGCACCTTCGAGGTCACGCCCCTGAAGATTGGCGACCTGCTCTACCTGTGCAGCGTGCGGCAACACGCCATCGCGCTGGACGCTGCCACCGGGCAGGTGCGCTGGCGCTTCGATCCGAACATCGAAGTCGGCCACTCCAGCCAGCATCTGACCTGCCGCGGCCTGGCGTATTTCGATGGCAACGGGGTGGCATCGGCGGCATCCGCGGCATCGGCCAGCGCGCCGCCAGGGATTCGGGCGACAGCCTGTACCCGTCGCATCTTCCTGCCAACCATCGACGCTCGCCTGTTCGCGCTGGACGCGCAGACAGGGGAGCGGTGCGTGTACTTCGGCGACAAGGGCGTGGTCGACCTGAGCGCCGGCATGCCGAACCTCAAGCCCGGCGCCTACATGCAGACCTCGCCCCCCGTGGTGGCCGGCGGCGTGGTGATCGTCGGGGGCTCGATCAACGACAACGCGTCGGTTCACAACCCGTCCGGCGTGATTCGGGCGTTCGACGCGCACAGCGGGCGGCTGGTGTGGAACTTCGATCCAGGCCGTCCGGATGTCACCGCGCCGCTGCTCCCGGGCCAGACCTATACCGCCGGTGCGCCGAACAACTGGGCCCCAAGCAGCGTGGATGCGCAGCTCGGTCTGGTCTACATCGGGCTGGGCAACCGGTCGCCCGACCAATTGGGTGCAGGCCGCAGCGCGGAGGTCGAGCGCTTCTCCAGTGCCGTCATCGCGCTGGACGTGGCGAGCGGGACACTGCGCTGGGTGTTCCAGACGGTGCACCACGACCTCTGGGACCGCGACGTGCCGGCGCAGCCGTCATTGATCGACCTGACGATCGAGGGCAAGGTAGTGCCAGCACTCGTCATGCCCACCAAACAGG
>JBPPMF010000343.1:0-9216 GCA_051305915.1 Thiobacillus sp.
GACCTGCGCTTCGAAACCAGTCTCGACCAGCCGATTGCCAACATCATGACCCCGAAAGAGCGTCTGGTGACGGTGAAGGAGGGCGCCAACCGTGACGAGGCGATGTCGCTGCTGCACAAGCACCGGCTGGAGCGCGTGCTGGTGGTGAACGACGCCTTCGAGCTGTGCGGGCTGATTACCGTCAAGGACATCCAGAAATCCAGCGAGCATCCGCTGGCGTGCAAGGACGCCATGGGCCGCCTGCGTGTGGGCGCCGCGGTCGGCACCGGCGAGGGTACCGAGGAACGCGTGGCCGCGCTGGTCGCCGCCGGCGTCGACGTGATTACCGTCGATACCGCGCACGGTCACTCCAAAGGCGTGCTTGAACGGGTGCGCTGGGTCAAGCAGAACTTCCCCGAAGTCCAGGTCATCGGCGGCAACATCGCCACCGCCTCAGCTGCCGCCGCACTGGTCGAGCACGGGGCCGATGCCGTCAAGGTCGGCATCGGCCCCGGTTCCATCTGCACCACGCGCATGGTCGCGGGCGTCGGCGTGCCGCAGATCACCGCCGTATCGAACGTGGCCGATGCTCTGGCGGGCAGCGGCGTCGGCGTCATCGCCGACGGCGGCATCCGCTATTCCGGCGACATTTCCAAGGCACTCGCTGCCGGCGCCAACTGCGTCATGCTCGGCGGCCTGCTGGCTGGCACCGAAGAAGCACCGGGTGAAATCGAACTGTTCCAGGGCCGCTCGTACAAGTCCTATCGCGGCATGGGCTCCCTCGGCGCCATGCAGCAGGGTTCCTCTGATCGCTATTTCCAGGACACCGAAAAAAGCGCCGAGAAGCTGGTGCCCGAAGGCGTCGAAGGTCGCGTGCCCTACAAAGGCAGCGTGCTGGCCGTGATCCACCAGTTGATGGGTGGCCTGCGCTCCAGCATGGGCTACCTCGGTGTCGCCACCATTAACGACATGCACGCCAAGGCCGAGTTCGTCGAAATCACCGGCGCCGGCATCCGTGAATCGCACGTGCACGACGTGCAGATCACCAAGGAAGCACCCAACTACCGAGTCGAATAACCAGTCAACACCGATCGCATAAGGGGGACGCATGGGGAACAACCGCTTGGCGGCAGCATTGGTGTTGGCTTTGGGGATTGTGGGCGCGGCTTGGCTGCTGGCTGACGGTCTCGTCAAGTTCAAGCAGTTCGAGCGCAGCGTCGAGGTTAAGGGCCTGGCCGAGCGTGAAGTCGCGGCTGATACGGCGATCTGGCCCATCGCCTTCAGCGAGGCAGATTCCGACCTGGCCCACCTGTACCAGACCCTGCAGGGCAAGAACGCCATCATCATCGAATTCCTGCAGGCGCAGGGGTTCAAGCCGGAGGAAATCTCCGTTTCCGCCCCTTCGATCAATGACCGGCAGGCGCAGGATTACGGCAGCGCCGAGTTGGCCAGCCGCCTGCGCTACACCGGAAAATCCGTGGTCACCGTTTACACCCGGCAGGTGGAAACCGTGCGCGCGGCCATGCCAAAACTCTCGGTTCTGGGCGAAAAAGGCATTGCGCTCAACACCGGCGACTACGAGAACCGTGCGCGCTTTCTGTTCACCGGCCTCAATACACTGAAGCCCGCGATGATCGAGGAGGCCACCCGCAACGCGCGCCAGGCCGCGGAAAAATTCGCCAAGGATTCCGACAGCACCCTGGGCAAAATCAAGCGCGCCAGCCAGGGGCAATTCAGCATCGAGGACCGGGACGGCAGCACCGCGCACATCAAGAAAGTGCGCGTGGTATCCACCGTGGACTACTTTCTAGCCGACTAAACCACCTACAAGCCTATGCACCAGAAAATCCTCATCCTCGACTTCGGTTCCCAATACACCCAATTGATCGCCCGCCGTGTGCGCGAGGCGGGGGTTTACTGCGAACTGCATCCCAACGACGTCACCGAGCAATTCGTGCGCGACTTCGCGCCGGCCGGCATCATCCTGTCCGGCGGGCCAAATTCGGTGTACGAAGACGAAACCCCGCGGGCGCCCGATGTCGTGTTCACGCTCGGCGTGCCGGTGCTGGGGATTTGCTACGGCATGCAGACGATGGCGGCGCAACTGGGCGGCCAGGTGGAGTCCGCCGCCAAACGCGAATTCGGCTATGCCGAAATCCGCGCGCGCGGCCACACCGCCCTGCTGCGCGACATCCAGGACCGCGTCAACGACGAAGGCCACGGCCTGCTTGACGTCTGGATGAGCCACGGCGACAAGGTCACCGCGCTGCCGGCCGGCTTCAAGGTGATGGCGAGCAACGCCGCTACGCCGATCGCCGCCATGGCTGATGAAGACCGCCGTTTCTACGGCGTGCAGTTCCACCCCGAAGTTACCCACACGCTGCATGGCAAACATATTCTCAACCGCTTCGTGCGCGACCTATGCGGCTGCGCCGGCGACTGGAACATGCCCGATTACGTCGACGAAGCAATCGGCAAGGTGCGCTCTGAGGTCGGTAGCGACGAGGTCATTCTTGGGCTGTCAGGCGGCGTCGATTCCTCGGTGGTCGCGGCGCTGCTACACAAGGCCATCGGCACGCAACTCACCTGCGTGTTCGTCGACAACGGCCTGTTGCGCCTGAACGAGGCCGAGCAGGTGATGCAGACCTTCGCCGACAACCTCGGCGTCAAGGTCATCCACGTCGATGCGCGCGACCGCTTCATGGACGCGCTCGCCGGCGTCAGCGACCCCGAACAGAAGCGCAAGATCATCGGCCGCGAATTCGTCCACGTGTTCCAGGAAGAGGCCGAGAAGCTGCCCAAGGCCAAGTGGCTGGCGCAGGGCACCATCTACCCCGACGTGATCGAATCGGCCAGCGCCAAAACCAAAAAAGCGCACACCATCAAGAGCCACCACAACGTCGGCGGCCTACCGGATACGCTGCATCTCAAATTGCTCGAGCCGCTGCGCGAACTGTTCAAGGACGAAGTGCGCGAGCTCGGAGTCGCGCTGGGTCTGCCGCACGACATGGTCTACCGCCATCCCTTCCCAGGCCCCGGCCTCGGCGTGCGCATCCTCGGCGAAGTGAAGCGCGAATATGCCGAGTTGCTACGCCGCGCCGATGCCATCTTCATCGAAGAACTGTGGCTGAGCGGCTGGTACGAGAAAACCAGCCAGGCCTTCGCCGTCTTCCTGCCGGTCAAGAGCGTCGGCGTCATGGGCGACGGCCGCACCTATGACTATGTGGTGGCCCTGCGCGCCGTCGTCACCAGCGACTTCATGACCGCCCACTGGGCCGAACTGCCCTACACCCTGCTCGGCAAAGTCTCCAACCGCATCATCAACGAAGTGCGCGGGCTGAATCGGGTCGTGTATGACATCAGCGGAAAGCCACCGGCTACAATTGAGTGGGAATGATTCGATAGCGCTTCACGCCATCGCACAACGGCCCATTTCATGCAAAGACCGTTTGATAAATCAACGGTTGAAGCCCGTGCGCGTACAGCATCAAACCTTGCGCGGAAACAAAGCCGAGGCCGGCGCTTCCCGCACAATGACTGTGTCCGGCTCGTGCCAGTCCATGCTGTATGACCCTTCAAAGCCCGGCCCCGCACTGCCCGTCAAGAAGGACGCAATTGCTGTTTGTATCCTCTCTTCAAAGGCATACACTAATCACTGCCCTTCGCTGGATTGGAGTACGGCATGACTACACCTTGCAAGCCGCAAATTGTGGATGTCCTCCATGCGTCTTCACCGACGCTGTCGGCCCGTGTGATCTGCGGATTCGTCGCTCTCAGCCGCTTCACCATCCGCAACGGCTTGGACGCCGAAGTACGCAAGGCGTTTGTCGGCCGCCCGCATCTGGTGGATGCCGCTACCGGGTTCCTCGGCATGGAGGTCATGAGTCCGGTCGAGAACGCAGCGGAAATCTGGCTGCTAACGCGCTGGACAGATGAGAATAGCTACCGCACCTGGCATCGCAGCCACAGCTATCACGATTCTCATAGCGGCATCCCCAAGGGATTGAAACTGGTACCCGGAAGTGCCGAAATCATACTCTTCAACGTATTCGCCGACTGATGGGAAGAAACCATGCTTGATCACCTGCACACCGATACCGCGGACACGTCAAAGCTTGATGCTGCCGGTCTGCGACAGTTCCAGGAACTGCGGGCAGATGCCATTGCTGCGGTGACACAGCGCTTTTATGCAACCCATGGTTCGATTTACGCGCAGTTCGGTGACCGTGGGCGACAAGCCTGCCGCGAAGACCTTGCCTTCCATCTTGAGTTTCTGCTGCCGGTACTCGAGTTCGGTATCATTCAGCCCATCGTGGACTACCTGCGCTGGCTGGCTACCGTGCTCACCGCGCGCGATGTGCCCGCGGAGCACCTGCCGCTGTCGCTCGATTGGCTGGCTGAGTTCTATGCCGCGGCCATGCCGGGGGCGGACGGGGTGATCGTGGCGACTGCACTGGACCACGCCAAGGCCGGGTTCCTGAAGCCGGACGATACCCTGCCGGCGATCTACGGGTGTTTACCGACGGCATGGGCAGAATCCACAGCATTCGAAGAAGCGCTGCTCGCGGGGGACCGCGGCGGAGCTGCCGCGGTGGTGGAGCGTTGCCTGGAAGAGGGCCACACTCTTGTCAATACCGAACTGCACGTCATCCAGCCTGCACTGTATGGCATTGGTCATAAATGGCAGGACAACCAGGTGACCGTGGCCCAGGAGCACCTGGCCACGGCCATCTCGCAGGCCATCATGACGCAGACTCTGCAGAACGTGGAGGCCCCGCCATCCAACGGCCGCCTGGTGCTGCTGGCGTGCGTCGAGGGCAACAACCACGCGGTGGGTCTGCAGATGGTGGCCGATGCCTATCAACTCGCTGGTTGGGAAGTGCAATTCCTCGGCGCCAATGTCCCGACCGGCGCTTTGCTTCAGCACATCGAGCAGATCCAACCGGACCTGCTGGGCCTGTCGGTGTCGTTTGCACACCAGCTGCGCGTGGTCAGGGACATCATGGCGCGGTTAACCGCACAGGGCGACAAGCGTCCCGCGGTCATCATCGGCGGCTTGGCGATCAACCAGTTCAACCGCTTGGCCACCGGGTTGGGTGCCGACGCCTGGAGCCCCGACGCGGGCGGGGCTGTCGCATTAACGTCGAAGTTCGCGTGGCAACCGGCCGCGGAATGAACTCGTTCGATATCGATCCGGGCCCGTTGCTTTCCATCGCCGTGGCAGTACTCGATGCCGACGCCGTTCTACTGGACGCCAACGCCGGCTTCCTGCGGCTTTTGCCGCAGGACGGCACCCACCGGGTCGGCGCCCGGGTGTCGCGATACTTCATCCAGCCGACCTTCTCCACCTTGAAGCATGCCGTGGAACGGGACAGCCGGCACGGCTATCGCGGACTGATGACCATCGGCGACCGAGCCGGCAAGACGCGCACCCTGACTGGCCGCGTCTGGCGCAGTGCGGCTGGAATCAAACTCGTGGCGGAATACGACATCGTCGAACTGGAGCGGCTGAACGACACCTTGCTGGACATGAACCGGGAAGTCTCGGTTGCGCAGCAGGGGCTGGCCCGCGCCAACGTGACGCTGAAACAGCGCGAAATGCTGAGCGTCGAGGCGTCGCTGACCGACGCGCTGACGGGTGTCGGCAACCGCCGTAAGCTGGATCAGGCGCTGGCGGCCGAGATTAGCCGCGTCGAGCGTCAGGGCGGCGCGTTCAGTGTAATTATGGCCGACATCGACCATTTCAAATATGTCAACGACGAATATGGACACGCTGCGGGGGACAAGGTGCTGACGCGTTTCGGCGACCTGCTCAAATCGCAGACCCGGCCGACCGACATCGTGGGCCGCTTCGGCGGCGAGGAGTTTCTTGTGCTGATGCCGCACACCACGCTGGCGCAGGCCGCAGCCAAGGCCGAGCAGATCAGAAGCAAGCTTGCGGCCGTACCTATAGATCCGTTGCCCAGAGTCATCACCTCGAGCTTTGGTGCAGCCGAGCTGGCGCCTATGGAGACCGGGGAATCGCTGCTCAAGCGCGTCGATGCGGCGCTTTATCAGGCCAAGGAGACCGGGCGTAACAGAGTGGTCGCGGCAGAAGCCGCGTCACCAAGATGAGAAAGCCTGATGAACAAACCGGGAAGCGAAGTTCAACCGCACATACGCCTATCCACACGCGAAAGATAGCGATAGATCCCGAATGGAACCTGTACCGGGAAGTCGATTGTATTGATGTCGAAGGGGGCCGCTGGCGATGCGACTACCGCGGTGATGATCAACCCCTGGGATGGCACCCGGCGCTACACCGTTGCCCAAAAGCTGTACGAGTTTCCGCTGGCGATCGTCGTCGCCCTCTCCGAAGCGGAGCAGCTCGCCTCGGCCGGGCGGATCGCGCGTACCTAAATGTAGCGCGCCGCCCTGGCCAGGCTGCTGCTGGTCACCCTAGCGGGGTCGCTTGGCAGGCTGAGCTGGCCGCTACAGCTGCAGCGAACGCGCACGTAAGAAAGGCTGCCCGCGACGTCCAGGCCGTCATGTGTTGATGCACTGTCCGAGCGGGCGGGTAATGCCAGTTGTCGTCGTCATCGGCGGCGGCCCGGCCGGGTTGATGGCAGCTGAAGGGTTGGCACGAAGCGGTGTGCGAGTCGACTTGTACGACGCCATGCAGTCAGTCGGGCGAAAGTTCCTGCTGGCAGGCGTCGGTGGTATGAACATTACTCATTCGGAGCCATTCGATGTGTTCTTGTCGCGCTATGGTGCGCGCGCCGAAACGATCAGGCCGCTACTCGAAGTATTCCCTTCTGATGCATTGTGCGAGTGGGTCCACGGACTGGGTGTCGAGACCTTCGTCGGTTCGTCGGGGCGGGTTTTCCCCAAGGATATGAAGGCCGCACCGCTGTTGCGTGCGTGGCTGCATCGCTTGCGCGAAGCCGGCGTGCGTTTCCATGTGCGACATCGCTGGCTGGGCTGGACCGGCGACGGGGCGCTCCACTTCGCAAGCCCGCAGGGTGAGTTGAACGTGGGCGCCGATGCGGTGGTATTGGCGCTGGGCGGCGGCAGCTGGGCGAAGCTGGGATCGGATGGCGCGTGGGTGCCGCTGCTGGTTCAACGCGGGGTCGAGGTCGCGCCCTTGCTGCCGTCGAACTGCGGCTTCGATATGGCGGGCGGCTGGAGTGCGCACCTGCGCACCCGTTTCGCCGGCCAGCCGCTGAAAGCCGTGGCGCTGCGATTCACCGATGCGGCCGGCCGTACCCACGAACGCAAGGGCGAACTGATGCTGTCGGACAGCGGCATCGAGGGCAGCCTGGTCTATGCGCTGTCGGCACCGCTACGCGACACGATCACGGCACAGGGATCAGTGAAAATTGAACTCGACCTGGCACCCGACAAGACGCCCGAGCGGGTCATGGCCGAAGTCGCCCATCCGCGCGGTGCGCGGTCGCTGTCCAGCCACTTGCAAAGCCGGGCCGGCATCAAGGGCGTGAAGATGGCGCTGCTGCACGAAATTCTGTCGTCCGCGCAATTGAACGACCCGGTGACGCTCGCCCACGCGATAAAATCGCTGCCGATTGTGCTGACGACCCCGCGCCCGCTCGACGAGGCGATCAGCAGCGCCGGCGGCGTGCGCTTCGAGACCCTGGATGAAAACCTGATGCTGCGCGATCTGCCCGGCGTGTTTTGTGCGGGCGAGATGCTCGACTGGGAAGCACCTACCGGCGGCTATCTGCTTACGGCCTGTTTTGCCAGCGGACGCGCGGCGGGGCAGGGCGTTATGAATTACTTAAAGACTCACCATGCTGCGACTGACTGAACTCAAGCTTCCGCTCGATCATCCGCCCGAGAGCTTGCGCACGGCGATTCTGAAGCGCCTGGAACTGGCGGACGATGAGCTTTTCGGATTCAGCATTTTCAAGCGCAGTTACGACGCACGCAAAAAGCATGCGCTGCTGATGATTTACGCGGTCGACGTCGAGGTGAAAAACGAGGCGGCGCTGCTGAAGAAATTCCGCAACGACCGCCACCTGGCGCCGACGCCGGACATGGACTATCACTTCGTCGGCCACGCGCCGGAGAACCTGGCGGAACGCCCGCTGGTGGTTGGCTTCGGTCCCTGCGGCATCTTCGCCGCGCTGGTGCTGGCGCAGATGGGCTTCAAACCCATCGTGCTGGAGCGTGGCAAGGCGGTGCGCGAGCGCACCCAGGACACCTGGGGGCTGTGGCGCAAGCATGTGCTGAATCCGGAATCCAACGTGCAGTTCGGCGAGGGCGGGGCGGGCACCTTTTCCGACGGCAAGCTCTACAGCCAGATCAAGGACCCCAAGCACCTGGGGCGAAAGGTGCTGACCGAGTTTGTGAAGGCGGGCGCGCCGGACGAAATTCTTTACGTGTCGAAGCCGCACATCGGCACTTTCCGCCTGGTCGGCATGGTCGAGACGATGCGCCACGAGATCGAGGCATTGGGCGGCGAGATCCGCTTTCAACAGCGCGTTACCGACGTGCTGATCGAGGACGGCCCCAGGGGTAAAAATATTCGCGGTGTGGCGCTCGCCAGCGGCGAGATGCTATGCAGCAATCATGTCGTCCTCGCACTCGGCCACAGCGCGCGCGACACCTTCGAGATGCTGCATGCGCGCGGCGTCTACATGGAAGCCAAGCCGTTTTCCATCGGCTTTCGCATCGAGCATCCGCAGTCGCTGATCGACCGCGCCCGGCTGGGGCCAAACGCGGGCAATCCGTTGTTGGGCGCGGCGGATTACAAGCTGGTGCATCACGCCAAGAACGGCCGCTCGGTGTACAGCTTCTGCATGTGCCCCGGTGGCACCGTGGTGGCGGCCGCATCCGAACCGAACTGCGTGGTGACCAACGGCATGAGCCAGTATTCGCGCAACGAGCGCAACGCTAACGCCGGCATCGTGGTGGGCATCACTCCTGCGGATTTTCTGGGCGGCGATCCGCTCGCCGGCATCAAGCTGCAACGGAAACTGGAAGCGCGGGCGTTCGAACTGGGTGGCGGCAATTACGACGCGCCGGCGCAACTGGTCGGCGATTTCATCGAGGGCAAGCCGTCCACCCAACTCGGCAGCGTCGAGCCTTCGTACAAGCCCGGCGTGCACCTGACCGACCTCGCGTCTGCATTGCCGGATTACGCCATCGAGGCGATCCGCGAGGCGCTGCCGGCGTTCGATCAGCAGATCAAGGGCTTTGCGATGAAGGACGCCGTGCTGACCGGCGTCGAAACCCGTA
>JBPPMF010000358.1:0-2056 GCA_051305915.1 Thiobacillus sp.
GCAAACGACGGCTGGAAAGTAGCGGTAAACAGGCGAAATCACCAGGATGCGTCTCCCCCGACTTTGACACCGCCAAGTAACACGTCCCTCGGAAAGCCGCATGGCGCAAGGCCTACGGCGAATCAGCCGAAAGCGGTGTGTATCTAGGCGGGGAAGGCGATTAATCCAGATTCAGGATTGGTTTTGGCGGCTTGATTTTCAACGTTTTCAATCGGTTGGATGCATCCGTTGATGGTTCGGTCACTTGCCAGACGCGCCCGTTGGGGCTGCGCAATAGCGCCAGCTGAATCTGTTTCAGGTCGTCCCGGATGTTGCGCCAGGTATCCTGACACGCATGCTCAATCGTGCGCGCAAGCAACAGGGACAGGACGGTGGTGGCGATGTGGGCATGAATGCGATGCGGCGCCCAGTGAAACACCGGGCGCATCTTCAACCCGCTCTTCATCGTCCGCCAAGCCTCTTCCACCCGCTGCTGTTGTTTGTAGCCGAGCGCCATGTCTTCCGCTGTCAGCGTGTCGTCGTTGCTATGCACCACAAACTTGCCGTCGAAGCGCTCCAGTTCGGTGATCGCCTGTCGGTTGATCACCAGGCCCTGTTTCGTTTCCTTCAACAGTCGCCCATAGCGGGCGCTGGTGCGCAAGGCACAGACCCGTTTCGTGTGGTTCGCTTTCGCCAGATCGGACAGGCTGGCCAGTTCCGCCTCCAATTCGCCCAGCAGTTCCTCGCGATGCGACTTCTGGCGCGTGGCTTCCAGCGGATTGAAGCAGACCGCATAGCGCCGCCGTCGCTCACCCTCGCCGACGATGACTTCCTTGACCTCCAGATTCTCGGCGACGGTGCGATAGCGCCCCGGGCGCGAGAGAACGTCCTCGGTGATTTCGTCGCCCCGCCGCATCGGCATCGCCAGTAGATACTTGCCGCCACCCTTGGCCAAGGTCTGCAGGTTGGCCTGCGAGACCATGCCAGCATCGCCGACGAAGAGGCAGCGCGTGAGTTGCCAGCCGCGCAGGTCTTCCTTGACCTTCGCAACGGTGGTGACGTCGACCGTGTTGCCGGGGAACACCCAATGCCGCACCGGGAATCCGTCCCGGGTGACGGCCATGCCGACCACGATCTGTGGCGCGTCGCCGCGACCGTTCTTGCTGTGCCCGCGCTGCCGCGGGGCCGCGTAGGTCTTCTTGCCGGCCGCCTGGCTGCCGCGGACGTTTCCATCCTTGTCGCCGCCGTCCTCATCGTCGATTTCAAAGTGCAGCGAGGTGGTGTCGTAGAAGATGACTTCCACGTCGAGATTGAGCAGGTCGGCCACCCGGTGGAAGATGGCTTGCTCGATGGCTTCCTTGTTCGCTTCCAGGAAGTCCATGGCGCGATAGAACTGGTGCAGTTTCAGGTTCGGCGTCCCGTCGATATGCGCGTCTTCCTTGAGCCATTGTTCATGGCAGTAGAGTTTCGAGGCCGGGGCGCAGGCGCGGTTGGCAACCAGTGCAAACAGTGCGCGCTCGACATCAAATCCGAGCTGCCGCGTACTGGCCTGTTGTCGAATCACGGCGTCGATGCCCAATTGCTTCCAGAGAGCTTCGAGGACATATAGGTCACCATAGGGCCAGGCGCAGATCAGGCGCCAGTCGCCGCCGGCACCGACAATCTCTTCCGGCGAGCATCGGCGCAGGATGCTCTTGGCCAGACGGCGCAACCGCTCGACGACGTCAGGATCGTCGGCGCGCCCACAGTTATGAACGATGCTCGCTTGTGACCTTCCCTTGGCGGAATCCCAGACGTTCTCCGCCAGTTGCAGGTAGGTCACGACACTGCCGTCCGCCCGCCGTTGTTTGCTCTCGCGTAGGTACATGGCCCCTATCGTAGAGGCCTTCAGGAGAGAAAATCAACAATCCATGTATCTAGGGTTTTGGCGGCTCAACACTCTGGAAGCCTTGCCGTTGCTAGGGGTCGCTCTTGAATGTGCCTCGGAAGTGTCAAAGTCTGGGCATAGGCTTGCTGGTTTTTGTTTCAAATGCCGTTTGTGCTGCTGAAGGACTCGCTGGGGCTGGTTCTTCCGCCG
>JBPPMF010000046.1:0-6541 GCA_051305915.1 Thiobacillus sp.
CACCAAGCACACCTCGGCACCCGCCTCGGCCGCTGCCTGCACCACCGCATAGCCCATCTTGCCGGAACTCAGGTTGGTCAGCCCGCGCACCGGATCGATCGGCTCGAAGGTCGGCCCGGCGGTGACCAATACCCGCTTGCCCGCCAAGGGACCGGCACCCAGCATCCCCGGCAGCGCGGTCAGAATATCGGCCGGCTCCAGCATTCGCCCGAGGCCGGTTTCACCACAGGCTTGCTCGCCAGCGGCGGGGCCCAGCAGCACCACGCCGTCCGCGCGTAGTTGTTGCAGATTGCGCTGGGTCGGCGTGGCTGACCACATTTCGCGATTCATCGCGGGTGCGACGGCCAATTTACATGTGCGCGCAAGACACAGGGTCGACAGCAGATCGTCGGCGCGGCCGTGCGCCAGTTTGGCCAGAAAGTCGGCGGAGGCCGGAGCGACCAGCAACAAGTCGGCGCCGCGTGACAGATGAATATGCTCCATGCCATCGCCGCTGGCGGCATCCCACAAGGACGTCAGCACGGGTTTGGCGGACAGGGCCTGAAACGTCAGCGGAGTGACAAACTGCTGCGCGGCAGCGGTCATCACCACCTGCACGTCGGCACCGGCCTTGATCAGCAGGCGGCACAACTCCGCCGCTTTGTAGGCGGCAATTCCCCCAGTCACGCCCAGGATGATTTTTTTGTTTGCAAGCGACACGGCTTCGTGTTCCCGGCGCATTTCCATGAATAATGGCCACATTCTACAGGGAGACAGGCATGGCGATCCGCGACTGGCCGGAAGACACGCGTCCGCGGGAAAAGCTGCTGAAACAGGGCGCCACCACCTTGACCGATGCCGAACTGGTCGCGGTATTCCTGCGCACCGGCATGGTCGGCAAGAGCGCGGTCGATCTCGGCCGCGAATTGATCGAGCGCTTCGGTGGTCTGGGCGGCCTGTGCCGCGCCAACCAGAAAGCTGCCTGCGCCGCACCCGGCGTCGGCGAAGCCAAATACGCGCTACTGCAGGCCGTGATGGAAATGGCGAGGCGTACGCTGGCCGAGGACATGCAGGCCGGCGACGCCCTGACCTCACCCACCGCTGTACGCGATTATCTGCGGCTGATTCTGCGCGGCAAGGAATATGAAGTGTTCTGCTGCGTGTTTCTCGACGCGCAAAACCGAGTGATCGCGGTGGAAGAGCTGTTTCGCGGGACGCTGACGCAGACCAGCGTCTACCCGCGCGAGATCATCAAGCGCGCGCTGGCGCATAACGCGGCCGCGCTGATCCTGGCGCACAACCACCCGAGCGGCGTGGCGGAGCCCAGCCAAGCCGACCGCAATCTCACCCGCAAACTGGCGGATGCACTGGCTTTGGTCGATGTGCGCGTACTCGACCATTTCATCGTCGCGGGCACGTCCTCCCTATCGTTCATGGAATCCGGCCAACTCTGAATTGGTCGCCGGACTTGCCTCGCGCTTGCAAGCTGTGATATAAATCGCGGTTCTCGGGTTGGGCTCCATTGTTAACCCGGCAAGATAACCCGCATTGTTAACCCTCAATTTTGGAGCAGCGTCATGGCTCGCGTATGTGTCGTTACGGGCAAGAAGCCCATGGTCGGAAACAACGTTTCCCACGCCAACAATAGAACCAAGCGGCGTTTTCTGCCGAACCTGCAATATCGCCGGTTCTGGGTCGAGAGCGAAAATCGCTGGATCCGTCTGCGTTTGTCCACGGCTGCCCTGCGCACCATCGACAAGAACGGCATCGACGCCATTCTGGTTGACCTGCGCGCCCGTGGCGTAGCCGTTTAAGGAGAACCACCATGGCTAAAGGCGGACGCGAAAAGATCAAGCTGGAGTCCACTGCGGGCACCGGCCACTTCTACACCACCACCAAAAACAAGAAGACCATGCCCGAGAAAATGGAGATCAGCAAATTCGATCCCAAGGCTCGCAAACATGTGATGTACAAGGAAACCAAGCTGAAGTAATTCAGCTGATTGACCAACAAAAAACCCGCCAATCGGCGGGTTTTTTGTTGCTTGCGGGCGCTGAAATCAAACCTTCCTCAACTCGGACGGCCCGCAGGCCGTCCTTCATCAATCACGCATAGCTGCGCAGGCGTACCGAAAAGTCCTTCAGCGACTGGATGCCGCTGTCCTCGGCGCGCTTGCACCAGGCCTGCAATTGCTCCAGCAACTGCTCGCGGCTAGCAGTGGAACGGCTCCAGATGGCGGCCAGATCCTGGCGCATGCGGTAGACGGTTTGCAGGCGCTCGCTCTTGCCCAGCAAGGTGTCGAGTTCGGCCTTGTCGGCGGCCGCAAGTTCAGCGGGTTCTTTGCTCATCCAGCGGCGGAAGCTGTCGAAGTTCCAGCTTTGCGGAAGATTCGCACCGGCCTTCAGCTTGGCGATTTCGGCCTTGCTATCTGCGCGCACGCTTCTGACGAAGCGCGTCATCACGTCGTAGCGGTGGGTGATTACGGCCTGCAGCGTGTCCAGGTCGCACAGCGGCTTGGCCGGCTGCCATTTCACCGTCGGCGCCACCTTGCGGATGGTGGCGAGACCGACATAGGACATCAGCTTAATATAGAGCCAGCCGATGTCGAACTCGTACCACTTGTTCGACAACCGCGCCGAGGTGCCGTAGGCATGGTGGTTGTTATGCAGTTCTTCGCCGCCAATCAGTATCCCCCAGGGAAAGATGTTGGTGCTGGCATCCTCGCTGGCGAAGTTGCGGTAGCCCCAATAATGGCCGATGCCGTTGATGATGCCGGCGGCGGTAATCGGAATCCACGCCATTTGCACCGCCCAGATGGTCAGGCCGATCGGGCCGAACAGGGCGAGGTTGATCGCCATCATCAGCCAGATGCCGGTGGTCGAGCGACCGCTGTATACATTGCGCTCCAGCCAGTCGTCGGGCGTGCCATGGCCATATTTCTCCAGCGTCTCAGTGACTTTGGCCTCAGCGCGATACAGCTCGGAACCTTCCCAGAAGACTTTTTTGATGCCGCGCGTCTGCGGGCTGTGCGGGTCTTCTGGCGTTTCGCATTTGGCGTGATGCTTGCGGTGAATGGCGACCCATTCCTTGGTGACCATGCCACAGGTGAGCCACAGCCAGAAACGGAAGAAGTGGCTGACGATGGGGTGCAGATCGACGGCGCGGTGCGCCTGCGAACGGTGCAGGAAAATGGTTACAGCTGCGATGGTGATGTGGGTGAGCGCCAGCATAACCAGCACAATCCCCCACCACGGCAAATCAAAAAAGCCTAATTGCATAATTTCGGGTTCCTGAAAAAAGGATAAACACGTCCGGGAATATACGGTTTAATCCCATGAAAAACAATGATTATTCACGTCCCAACCGGCCGCCGCAACTGGATCGCCAAGCACGAAAAATTCAGCGTCCGCGATCGGCATACAGGGCATCAACCTCCGTGCGGTAACGATCAAATACCTGGCTGCGCTTGAGCTTGAGGGTGGGGGTCAACAAGCCATCGTCCACGGTCCACGGTTCAAATTCCAAATGCATGCGGCGAACCTGGGCATGACGCGGAAAGCTTTTGAGCTGATGGGCCACGCGCCGGGTCAGCGTCTTCACCACTACGGGGTCGCGCAATGTTTCGGCGCGCAGGGGATCAACACCGTATTTGACGGCGAAAGCCAGCCAGTGTTCCTTGTTCAACACAATCAGCGCGGCCAGATAGGGTTTGCCTTCACCGACGATCATCACCTGCTCGAACAAGGGGTCGAGCAGGATGGCGGACTCCATGTCGGCGGGCGGCAGCTTCTCCCCGGTGTTCAGCACGATGATGTCCTTGATGCGGCCGATGATCGTGTAATGCCCGCTGGCGTCGACGCGTGCCTTGTCGCCAGTATGCAGCCAGCCCTCGCTGTCAATCATGGCACGGGTGGCGTCCTCGTTCTTCCAGTAGCCCCGCATCACGCAACGGCTGCGGGTGAGCAATTCGTCGTCGTCGCCTATCCTCACCTCGGTGCCCGGGAGCGCTTGACCGATACCGGCAGGTACGTTGGAATCGGGACGATTCACGCACACCACCGGGCTGGCTTCGGTCAATCCATACCCCTGAATGATCGGCACTCCCAGGCCGATGAACACATGGGAAATATCGGGGGTTAACGCAGCACCACCGGAAATCGCCAACGTCAGCCGCCCGCCCAGCTTTTCCGCCACGCTGCGCGCCACCAGCCTGTCGAGCAGCGGCCACAGCAGCAGTTCGGGATGCCAGGCCGCTCGCTTCTGCTGCCGCTCGAAACGTCGCCAGCCGACCCGGACCGCCAGGCTGAACAGGCTGCGGGCCAGCACGCCCTTCTTCGCCAGACTGTCCTGAATGCGGCCATAGACACGTTCGTAGATCCGCGGTACCGAAATCAGGACAGTGGGCTGGATGGTCTGCAAATCCTGCGCCAGGTGGGTGATGGAACGCGCATACACGACTTCGGCACCCAGCAGCATCGGCAGGTAATAGCCGCCGGTGCGCTCCAGGGTATGGGAAAGAGGCAGAAAGGACAGAAACACTTTATGCGGCCCGAAATCGGCGCTTTGCGATGCGTAGAACGCGTTCCACAGCAGATTCTCGTGCGTCAGCATCACCCCCTTGGGCCGCCCGGTGGTGCCCGACGTATAGACGATGCTGGCCAGTTGATCCGCACTCACCGCATGTTCGGGTGCCGGCGTGCCCGCGGCGGCGGCCAGCCAGTCAGCCGCAACCACGAAACGCCGATCCGCATCGGCAACGCCGTTCGCCGCATCCGACAGGCAAACGATGCGTTGCAGACCCTGCGCCAAGCCCGCGATCTCGGCCAGTTTTCCCGACTGGAATTTGCCCTCGACCAGCAGCAATTTGGCATCAGCATGATCCAGGATGTAGGCCGCGCTATCCGGACGGTCTTCGAGATACAGGGGCACCGTCACCAAACCCAGCGCCAGCGCGGCCTGATCGAAAATCACCCACTCGACGCTGTTTTTCAGCATGACCGCCACGCGGTCGCCGGCAACAAGGTTTTCCTTTGCCAGCGCGGCCTGCCAGCGCGCGACTTCTGCCGCCACCTGTGCCCAGGTGAAGCTCACCCAGATGCCGCGCGCCTCGTTGAACTGGCGGTAGGCCGTCTGCTCTGGCGTTGCCGCGACGCGTGCACGGAACAGGCCGCACAGCGAGCCCAGCGCATCGGGATGGAACAACGCAGCCGTCATGTCAGGTCATCAAGCAACCGAAAGAGAACATCGTATTGATAGCCGCCAAGCCTGCCCGGGTCAATTGCCATCCTTGACCAGGACAGCGGCAAAGAAGCCATCGGTGGCGTGAACAGCGGGCGACATTTTCAGCATCACGCCCGTGTCGAGCGGAATTTTGTTTTGCGCCAGCACTTCGTTGACCGGCAGCAGGGTGAATCCGCCCCCTGCCAGCAATCCCTCGACGATGGCCTCGTTCTCTTCCGGCAACAGGCTGCAGGTCGCATACACCAGCCGGCCGCCGGGCTTTACCAGTTTTGCCGCCGCGCGCAGGATGGCGGCCTGCTTCTGCGTCAGTTCCGCCACGGACTCGGGCGACTGGCGAAATTTCAGGTCGGGATTGCGGCGCAGGGTGCCGAGGCCCGAGCACGGCGCGTCGACCAGCACGCGGTCGAGCTTGCCGGCCAGCCGCTTCACCCGGGTGTCGTTCTCGGTAGCGATCAATTGCGGCATCACGTTGGACAGCCCCGAGCGCGCCAGCCGCGGCTTCAACTGGGCGAGCCGCTTTTCCGCGACGTCGAACGCGTACAGGCGGCCGGTCGACGCCATCATCGCGCCGATGGCGAGCGTCTTGCCGCCGGCGCCAGCGCAGAAGTCGCACACCATTTCGCCGCGCCGCGCGCCGAGCAGCAGCGCCAGCAACTGGCTGCCCTCGTCCTGCACTTCCAGGCTGCCGTCGAGAAACAGCGGATGGCGGTTGATCGCCGGATGCTCCTTGAAGCGGATGCCCCACGGCGAAAACGGCGTCGCCTCGACTGCCAGCCCTTCCGTCTGCAGTTGCGCCAGCACGGTGTCGCGATCCGCCTTGTGCGCGTTCACCCTCACGTCCATCGGCGCGGGCTGCTGCAGGGCGCGCCCCAGCGCCAGAATGTCAGCGTCGGACATCGACTGCTGCAGCTTTTCGACGACCCACTCGGGCAGCTCGGCGGCAACCGCCAGCGGCAAGTCGCCGGTTTTGGCGTTGCGAATGTGATCGATCAGTTCGGAGCGGGCGAACTGCTCCAGCGTCGCGCCGCTCATGCCGCGCGACTTGATCAGCCAGGCGATGATCAGCGTGCGCGGATTGGCCGCCGGCACCACCACCGACAGATAGCGATAACGGCGCAGCACGCCAAAAACGGCTTCGGCGACGAACGCGCGGTCGCGCGCGCCCAGCTTTTTATGCTCGCGGAAAAAAGCGGACAACACAGCATCGGCCGGACGTTTGAAATCCAGCACCAGATCGAGCGCCTGGGTGGCAAGTTGCAGCAGGGGTGGAGTGATTTCCATCGGGAAGAGGCAGGCAGCAGGTTAAGGGCGGCAGGGGTAC
>JBPPMF010000073.1:0-22231 GCA_051305915.1 Thiobacillus sp.
GGAAGGCGCGGTGTTTCTCGGTTACTACGCGGCCTATTTGCTATATCTCGTGCTTGCGGCGCAGCAACACGACAGCCTGCCGGCGTATTCCGGCATCATGCTGAGCTATGTCATGCCGCTCACCGTGGTCACGCTGGCGGTCAGTTTCCTGCGGCGGCGTCCTGCCGGCTAGGCTATAATCCGTTTTCCGAGGAGCGCTGCGAGGCAGATTCGTCTGTCCCCAGGCTCGGAAAGGCAACAACCGCGCTCACCTATTTTCCAACCCTGCCGGGTTTGGGACGTTGGGTGAGCGACACCGTCGCCAGTCTGAGTTTTAACCAGACCCTCCGCCCTCCCGGCCACATGCAACGGAGCTTTACATGAACGCTGTGGCTGACAAGCAATTCACTGATTACGTTGTTGCCGATATGTCGCTTGCCGACTGGGGCCGCAAGGAAATCCGCATCGCCGAAACCGAAATGCCCGGCCTGATGGCCATCCGCGAGGAATTCGCGGCCGCGCAGCCCTTGAAGGGTGCGCGCATCACCGGTTCGCTGCACATGACCATCCAGACCGCGGTGCTGATTGAGACGCTGACCGCGCTCGGTGCCGAAGTGCGCTGGGCCTCGTGCAACATCTTCTCGACCCAGGATCACGCCGCCGCCGCGATTGCCGCCGATTGCATTCCCGTGTTCGCGGTCAAGGGCGAATCGCTGGAAGACTACTGGGATTACACCCACCGCATTTTCGAGTGGACCGATGGCGGTTTCAGCAACATGATTCTCGACGACGGCGGCGACGCCACGCTGTTGTTGCATCTGGGTGCGCGCGCCGAGCAGGATATTTCGGTCGTGGCCAACCCCACCAGCGAAGAAGAGCGCGTGCTGTACGCCGCGATCAAGGCCCGCGTGGCAGCGCAGCCGGGCTGGTATTCCAGCCGCCTGGCGGCCATCAAGGGCGTCACCGAGGAAACCACCACCGGCGTGCATCGCCTGTACCAGATGCACGCGCGCGGCGAACTCAAGTTCCCGGCGATCAACGTCAACGATTCGGTCACCAAGTCCAAGTTCGACAATCTGTACGGCTGCCGCGAGTCGCTGGTCGACGGCATCAAGCGCGCCACCGACGTGATGATCGCCGGCAAGGTCGCGCTGATCGCCGGCTACGGCGACGTAGGCAAGGGCTCGGCGCAGGCCATGCGCGCCTTGTCGGCGCAGGTGTGGGTGACCGAGATCGACCCAATCTGCGCGCTTCAGGCTGCAATGGAAGGCTACCGCGTGGTGACCATGGAATATGCTGCCGACAAGGCTGACATCTTCGTGACCGCCACCGGCAACTTCCACGTCATCACCCATGACCACATGGCGAAGATGAAGGACCAGGCCATCGTCTGCAACATTGGCCACTTCGACAACGAGATCGACGTCGCCGGTATAGAAGGCTACCAGTGGGATGAAATCAAGCCACAGGTCGACCACGTGATCTTCCCCGACGGCAAGCGGATTATTCTGCTGGCCAAGGGCCGCCTGGTGAACCTGGGCTGCGCCACCGGCCACCCCTCGTATGTGATGAGTTCCAGCTTTGCCAACCAGACCATCGCCCAGATCGAACTGTGGCAAGAGCGTGATTCCGGCAAGTATCCGGTCGGCGTCTACACCCTGCCCAAGCATCTCGACGAGAAAGTCGCGCGCCTGCAGTTGAAGAAGCTCAACGCGCAGCTGTCCGAGCTGACCGATCAGCAAGCCGCCTATATCGGTGTGCCCAAGACGGGCCCGTACAAGGCTGAGATGTACCGCTACTGATCGACTTCACCTGAAGGAGCGTGCCATGCGTTTACTGTTGTTGTGGATTCTAAATGCTGTCGCCTTGCTGGCGGTGACGTATCTGCTGCCCTCCATTCAGGTGTCGGGCTTTGGCACGGCGCTCGTCGCCGCGCTGGTGCTTGGCTTCATCAATACGCTGGTGCGTCCGGTGCTGGCGATCCTGACGCTGCCGATCACGGTGCTGACGCTGGGGATTTTCTACCTGGTGCTAAACGGCCTGCTGTTCTGGCTCGCCAGTGCGCTGCTGCCCGGATTCAACGTCGAGGGTTTCGGGTCCGCCGTGTTCGGTGCGATCCTCTATGGCGTGATCACCTGGGCGCTGTCCGCGCTTGTTCCCAATAAATAAGGTTGAAGCATGACCGAACGTACATTCAGCTTTGAATTCTTCCCGCCCAAGACGGCGGAAGGCGCCGAAAAACTGCGCGCGACCAGAAAACAATTGGCTCAGCTCAACCCCAAATTCTTCTCCGTCACCTTCGGTGCCGGCGGCTCAACCCGCGACCGCACCCTGGAAACCGTGCGCGACATCCAGAGCGACGGCAGCGAAGCCGCACCGCACCTTTCATGTATCGGCTCGACCGAGGAGAACATCCGCGACATCCTCAACGAATACAAAGGTCAGGGCATCCGTCATCTCGTCGCACTGCGCGGCGATCTGCCGTCGGGCAGCATGGACGCCGGCGCCTTCAACTACGCCAATGAGCTGGTTGATTTCATCCGCAAGGAAACCGGTGACTGGTTTGAGATCGAAGTCGCCGCCTATCCGGAAATTCACCCGCAGGCGCGCTCCTACACGGAAGATCTGGCCAACTTCAAGCGCAAGGTCGACGCCGGCGCGAATGCGGCGATCACGCAATACTTCTTCAATGCCGACGCCTACTTCAACTTCGTCGAAGACGCGCGCGCAGCAGGCGTTGCCATCCCCATCGTTCCCGGCATCATGCCGATTGGAAACTATGTGCAACTGGCACGGTTTTCCGACGCCTGCGGCGCGGAAATCCCGCGCTGGCTTCGGAAAAAGCTTGAGACCTACGGCGACGACCTGCCGTCCTTGCGCGCCTTCGGCCTCGATGTGGTGACCGACCTGTGCGACCGCCTGCTCGCCGGGGGCGCGCCCGGATTGCACTTCTACACCATGAACCAGGCGGGCCCCAGCACCACCATCTGGCAGCGGCTGGGCTTGTAAACTCACCCGGGTCGCCACGGCCCAGGTCCTCGCCACCGGCTTCCACCTGCGTCCCGCTATCCCGATCGCTCCGCGCTGGAGCCTGCTTTTCAGCAGGCCCCTTCTTGAGCATCGGCGAAGTCCTACATGGCTTTCTCCCCCCATCAGCCACGATGAGCATGTCCGAAGGCGAAGGACCGAAGGACATTGATCAGGAGATCAGCATGGAAAGAATCGAATTAGCGGATACCAATGTGAAGGATTTTGCGCAGGCACGTCGCGCGGCCGTGGATAAAGCCGGCGAAGTGCTAGCTAGTCCCGTTATCGTCGCCTGGAAAGACGACAACAGCGGCATATCGGCCCCCGAAATCCCGGGCGGGAAGGGCGATCGCTGGCATGACTATGGAGAGAGTAACGAGGGCGTACTGGAATTGCAGGTTGGCAACCCCTACCACTTCATTTTCATGGAGGCCGAGGGTTTCGTCGAACCCGATCTCAACTTTGCCTCGCTAGAGGACCATGGGACGAAGTTCCTGTGCCTCAACAACGCGTGTACCAAAGAAGACTTGGACAAACTGGGCTATCTTGGCGGTGGTCTCGGCGGCTAGGGCGCGCCACGAGGCTTTACAGCCAGCGGATGCGGCAGGGTCGCGAGTTCAATCGCGGCGTCCTTGAGTGGGCGCCGTCGTCGCTTGATCCCACCACCACAGTCTTGTCTGCGACCGGCACCAGGCTATCGAGCTTGAAACGGCCCTTGCCGGTCTGATCGCGCAGGAAGCAGCCTTCGTCGAAGAACAGCCGGTCGCCGCCGGCGTCGATTTCTTCGGAATCGATCGAATCGTAGCCGACCAGGCGGCGGATGTCAGGCAACCCCCCCGGCCAGTTCAACCGGGATGACCGCTTTGCTGTTGGCGTCGATCAAATAGGCTTTAATGGCGGGGCCTCGTGTTGGTTGCGACTCAGGGCAAACATGCTTTCAGCGCCTTCAGGCAGTAGTCGACGTTTTCCTGCTTTGCAGAATAGCCCATCAGGCCGATGCGCCAGATCTTGCCGGCCATGTCGCCGAGGCCGGCGCCGATTTCGAGGTTGAATACGTTAAGCAGGTGGGCGCGGATCGCGGCCTCGTCGACGCCGTCTGGCACGTAGATCGAATTGAGCTGCGGCAGGCGGGCGGATGCCTCGACCACATACTTGAGGCCTATGGCTTCGAGTCCCGCCTTGAGTTTCTCGTGCATCGCACGGTGGCGTGCCCAGGCGTTTTCCAAGCCTTCCTCTTCGAGGATCACCAGCGCTTCGTGCAGGCCGTACATCGGGTTGATCGGCGCGGTGTGGTGGTAGGTGCGCTTGCCGGCCGATTGCCAGTAGCCGAGGACCAGATTAAGATCAAGGAACCAGCTCTGCACCGGCGTGGTGCGTGCCTTGATGCGGGCAATGGCGCGCTCGGAGAACGAAACGGGTGAGAGTCCCGGCGTGCACGACAGGCATTTCTGGCTGCCGGAATACGCCGCGTCGATGCCCCACTTGTCTAGATAGACCGGGGTGCCGCCAAGGCTGGTGACGCAATCCATGACGGTGAGCGCGCCGGCTTCCTGCGCGATCTTTGCCAGGGTTGCGGCATCCGACTGTGCACCGGTCGAAGTTTCGGCATGCACGAACGCCAACACCTTGGCATCCGGGTTCGCTTTGAAGGCATCGCGCACCTTCTGCGGATCGACCGGCGCGCCCCAGGCATCGTCGACAATCACCGGTACCCCGCCGGTGCGCTTGACGTTTTCCAGCATGCGACCGCCGAACACGCCGTTGCGGCAGACGATGACCTTGTCACCCGGCTCCACCAGATTGACGAAGCACATTTCCATTCCCGCCGAACCGGGTGCCGAGACCGGGAAAGTCAGCGCGTTTTCGGTCTGAAACGCCATCCGCAGCATGGCCTTGATCTGTTCCATCAGGTCGACGAAAGCCGGATCGAGGTGGCCGATGGTCGGGCGTGCCATGGCGTCGAGGATGCGCTGCGGCACGTCGGACGGGCCGGGGCCCATGAGAATGCGCTTGGGGGGGATGAAGGATGCCGTCATAGCCTGGGTCTCTGTGTTGAAATATCCATTAAATCAAGGGCTTGATTTTACGGGCAAACGGCAGCTCGCGAAAATCAGGCGGGCGACTCGCCCATCAGCGGGCGCATCGCGGTGAGCAGGTTGTTGAAGATGCGTGGATGCTGCTTTTCCTGCTCGGCCAGCATCTGCTTCATTGCGTAGCGCTGCTGCGGCTTGGCGAAGCAGGCAGGGCAGTTCTCGAAGATTACCGGCAGGCCGGCGTCCGCCGCGAAGGAACGGGTCTGGCGTTCGCGCGCGTAGGCAAAGGGCCGGATGATGCGCAGGTCGCCGGCGTCGTTGAGATAGTGCGGCGACATGGTTCTGAGCTTGCCGCCGAACAGCATCGACATCATCAGCGTTTCGGCCAGGTCATCGAGATGGTGGGCCATGGCGACGACGTTGCAATTCTGTTCGCGCGCGACGCGATAGAGAATGCCGCGCCGCATTCTGGAACAGTAGGCACAGTAGGAATCGGAATCCTTGGTCAGCGTCTTCTGCGCCTCGACCAGGATCGGCTGCGATTCGAGAAAGTAGGGCACGCCGAGGTCAGCCAGATAGGGCTTGAGCGGCGAGGGATCGTACTGATCGGACTGCGGGTCGACGGTGCAGGCCAAGAGTTCGAATTTGACCGGTGCCTTCTGTTGCAGGTGATGCAGCGTGTGCAGCAGCGCCAGCGAATCCTTGCCGCCCGACAAGCCGAGCAGGATGCGGTCGCCGTCGCGGATCATGCGGTAGTCGCCGATGGCGCGGCCGGCGGCAGTGACCAGCGAGCGTGCGGGTTTGACCCAGCCGGTCGGGGCGTCGAGGCTCATGCGGAAAACTGCAATGCGTGCAGCTGCGCGTAGCGGCCCTGTCTGGCGATCAGATCGGCATGGCTGCCGATTTCGACGATGCGCCCGCCTTCGAGAACGGCAATCCGGTCGGCGCGTTCAATGGTGGACAGTCGGTGGGCGATGACCAGCGTGGTGCGGTTCTGCATCAGCGTTTCGAGCGCAGCCTGCACGTGGCGCTCGGATTCGTTGTCGAGCGCCGAGGTGGCTTCGTCGAGAATCAGCAGCGGCGCGTTCTTCAGGATCGCGCGGGCGATGGCGATTCTTTGGCGCTGGCCGCCGGAAAGCCGCATGCCGTTCTCGCCGATCAGGGTCTCAAGGCCGTCAGGCATGGCCTGGATAAAGTCCCAGGCATGCGCTGCGATGCAGGCAGTACGGATTTCGTCGGGCGTGGCGTCGCGCTTTGTGCCGTAGGCAATGTTGTGGCTCAGCGTGTCGTTGAACAGCACCACGTCCTGCGACACCAGTGCGATATGACTGCGCAGGTTCTGCAGACGGATGTCGCGGATATCGATGCCGTCGAGCTCGATGATGCCGGAATCAGGGTCATAAAAGCGCGGCACCAGATTGGCCAGCGTGGTCTTGCCCGAGCCCGAGGCGCCCACCAGCGCCACGGTTTCGCCCGGCGCGATGTCGAGTGTGATGCCATTCAGCGCGGGAATGGTCTTGCCGGGATAGGACAGCGTCACGTCGCGCAACGCCAGCCGGCCCTCGATGCGCTCAAGGTTGCGGCTGCCGCTGTCGCGTTCGGCGTCCTGGTCGAGCATGGTGAAAATGATCTCGGCGGCTGCCAATCCGCGCTGCAACTGGTCGTTGACGGCGGTGAGCCTCTTGAGCGGCGCGAACAGCAGCAGCATGGCCATGAAAAAGGAAACGAAACCGCCGACCGTCATGACATTGCTGGTCGCCTGCCCGACCGCGATGTGGACGATGACGGCAAGCGCCACGGCGGCAATGAGCTGGATCACCGGCTCATATACCGCATTGGCCGCGACGCGCTTCATTTCGAACGCCCGGGCCAGATTGGCGGCATGGCGGAAGCGGCTCTGTTCGTATGCCTCGCCGCCATAGAGCTTGACCACGCGATGTCCGCCCACCGCTTCGTCGACCACCTGAGTGAGGTCGCCGATGTTCTGCTGCGCCTTGCGCGACAGGCCGCGCAGGCGCGTGCTGGCGATGCGAACGATCCACAGCGTGAGCGGCACCATCGCGAACACGATCAGCGTCAGCTGCCAGTTCAGCCACAGCAGATAGCCAAGCAGCCCCAGCACTGTCACGGTGTCGCGCACCAGCGTGGTGAGCGAGCTGGTGGCCGACTGCGTGACCTGGGTGACGTTGAATGCCAGATGCGCGATCAGCTGACCGCTCGGGTTCTGGTCGAAGTAGCGCGTCGGCAGCGTCATCAGCTTGTCGAACATGGCGGCGCGCAGGTCCATCACCAGGCGGCTGCCGACCCAGGCCATGCAGTAGGTACTGATGAAGCTGGTGATGCCGCGCACCACGAACAACGCCAGCAGCAGGATGGGAATCCAGCGAATGAAATCCTGATCCTTGGCGACGAAACCCTGGTCGAGCAGCGGCTTGAACAGGGCGGGCAGCAGCGGCTCGGTGGCGGCGGTGAGCACCAGCGCGACGAGGGAGAGCGCAAACATGCGCCAGTAGGGCTTCACATAGCCCAGCAGGCGCAGATACAGCGTTTTGCTGTCCGGCGGTGATGTCATAGCAGCAGCAGGGTGGCAAGCCCGAGGAAGATGAAGAAGCCCATGCTGTCAGTGGTAAAGGTCAGCAGCACCGACGAGCCGACGGCCGGGTCACGCTTCATCCGTTCCAGCGTCATCGGAATGAAAATGCCGGCCAGCGCCGCGACGATCAGGTTGAGCAGCATCGCCAGCGCCATCACACCGCCCAGCGCCATGTTGTCGTACAGCAGCCAGGCGAAGACCCCCACCACCGACCCCCACAACAGGCCATTGAACAGGGCGACGCCAAGCTCCTTCAACACCAGGCGGCGCGCGTTGGCCTGCGTGATCTGTCCCAGCGCCAGGCCGCGCACGATCAGCGCAATGGTCTGGTTGCCGGTGTTGCCGCCGATGCCGGCGATGATGGGCATCAGCGCTGCCAGCGCGGCGAGCTTTTCGATCGAGCCTTCAAATGCGCCGATCACGCGCGAGGCAATGAAGGCGGTGGCGAGGTTGATCGACAGCCACATCCAGCGGTTTTTTGCCGAACGCCAGACGGTGGAGAACAAGTCTTCCTCCTCCTTCAAACCGGCCATCGACAGCATATCGGCGTCGGCCGATTCGCGGACGTAGTCCAGCACCGCGTCGACGGTGAGGCGTCCAATCAGGCGCCCTTGCGTATCCACCACAGGCGCCATTACCAGGTCGTAGCGTTCGAACGCCTGCGCGGCTTCCTGTGCCTCGTCCTCGGGAGAGAACTTGACGAAATCCTCGACCATCACCGCCGCTACCGATGCATCCGGATCGGTCGTCAGCAGGCGTTTCAGCGGAAGCACGCCGATGATCGCGTCGTCATGGTCGACCACGAACAGCTTGTCGAGCTGGTCGGGCAGTTCGCCCAGACGGCGCAGGTAGCGTAGCGCGACTTCCAGCGTGACATCGGCGCGGATCGTCACCATCTCGAAGTCCATCAGCGCGCCCACCGTGTCCTCGGGATAAGCCAGCGCCGATTGCAGGTGGGCGCGTTTCTGCGCGTCCAGCGTAATTAGCAGCTCCTGAATGACGTCGTGCGGCAGGTCGGCCGCAATGTCGGCAATCTCGTCGGTGTCCAGCGATTCGGCGGCGGCCAGCAACTCCGCCTTGTCCATCGTCTGGATCAGCGATTCGCGTACCGAGTCGGACACTTCCAGCAGAATCTCGCCGTCGCGCTCGGCCTTGACCTGGCCCCACACCAGCTTCCGCTCGTCCAGCGGCAGGGCTTCCAGAATGTAGGCCACGTCGGCCGGGTGCAGGGTTTCCAGCTTGCGCTGCAACTCCGCCAGATTCTGTTTGTGGACCAGGTTTTCCACCAGGTCCTGACGCGGCCCACCTTGGCGCTGGACGAGCTCTTCCACCAGCCGCATCTTGGCGAGCAGAGTCTGCACCTGCGCGAGATGAGTTTCGAGATTGTCCTGCGACTGATTTTCGAGAGTGTCGGTCATGGGGCGGAAGAGAAAAAAGCCTCGCGATTGTAACGCGCACTACGCGCGTGGGCGCGGCCCCCGTGTTTTGGTGGACTCAGGTTGGGATTGATTCCTTGGCGGAACGGTGTAATTGTGTGATGGATTGGCGGGGAACTACACAAGAAAAACAAGGAATATTGTGGATCAAACAAAGGGAATTCAGGGCGGCGACTCTGGACAGGGAAGGCTGGCGGGCGGCAATCTCATCCTCAAGCGGTTGATGTGGCCTTTGACCGCCACGCTGGTGTTGTTGGCAATCATAGTTGCCGCGTTCCTGTGGCATCAGCAGGAACAACGCCTGCAGGACACCGTTGCCCAGCGCATCGCTGATGTTCCCTATCGGCTGCAAGTCGCTCAGACCCAGCAGTTGGCGGTCATGCGCGCACTGCTCGAACGCATTACTGCCGACCCGGCGCTGCACGAAGCGCTGCGTAATCGTGACCGAGCGCAGTTGCTGGCGGACCACCGCGAGTTGCTGGAGGAGTTGCGCAGCAAGCACCGCATTTCCCATTTCTATTTCCAGGATGCGGATCGCTACAACATCCTGCGCGTGCAGTTTCCCGAAAAAATCGGCGGGCGGGTTGATCGTTACACCACGCTGGAGGCGGAGCGGACAGGTCAGGCGGTCGGCGGGCTTGAGCTGGGCTCTTTTGGCCTGCTGACGCTGCGGGTGGTACAGCCGGTCTTTGTACAAGGCAAGCTGATCGGCTATGTGGAGTTGGGTAAGGAGATCGAAGACATCCTGACCGAGCTTCACCAGTCCAGCGGAGTCGAGGTGGCGGTGACCATCCACAAGACAGTATTGAAGCGGGAGGCGTGGGAAATGGGCATGCAACTGATCAACCGTAAATTCGGCTGGGACGATTTCCCCAACGATGTGTTGAGCTACGCTTCGCTGTGGCCGATGCCCACCGCGATTCTGCAGCAATATCTGGCGGACCTCGATGCAGCATCATTGAACCTGGAAGAGCGGGTAGGCGGAAAGTTCTGGCGGGCTGCGTTTGCACCGCTCAAGGACGCATCCGGGCGGGAGGTGGGCAGTCTGCTGGTGATGCTGGACATCTCGGCGCAGAAAGCGGCCTTCCGGGAAATCGCCATGCTCGCCGGGGTTATTTCAGTGGGGGCACTGGCGGTGCTGCTGACTTTTCTGTTCGGGCTGCTGAAAAAAACCGATATGCATCTTCTGCGCCAGCAGGCAGAACTGCACAAGACCGAAGCGCAGCAGCAGGCTATTTTCGATGCCGTAGTGGATGGCATCGTCATGATTGATGAGCAGGGGCGGATCGAACTGGTCAACCCGGCCTTCCAGAAGATTTTCGGATATCTGGCCGACGAAATAGGCGGGCGCAACGTCAGTCTGCTGATGCCCGAACCGGACCGTGGCGCGCATGATGGCTATCTTCAACACTATCTCGCCAGTGGCGAGCGCAAGATCATCGGCATCGGGCGGGAGGTGCTGGGCCAGCGCAAGGATGGCACGGTCTTCCCGATGGACCTGGCGGTGAACGAAGCGCTCATCGATGGCAGGCGCCTGTTCATCGGCCTGATACGCGACATCACCGAACGCAGGCAGGCGGAGATAGAGCTGATCAACAGTCTTGAGTTGCAGCGTGAATACCAGCATCACGCCAGCGTGGACGCGCTGACCGGGCTGCATAATCGCCGCTGGATGGAAGACGCGTTCGCACGGCAGATTGGCCGCTGTGAGAAGGCAGGCCAGGGGGTTGTCATGGTTGTGCTGGATGTCGACCATTTCAAACCTTACAACGATACGCAAGGCCATGTGAGCGGGGATTGCGCGTTGCGCGCGCTGGGCAAGGCGGTTGCAAACCTCATCCGGCCGAACGATATGGCGGTCCGTTACGGCGGCGAGGAGTTCGCCATCCTGCTGCCCAATACGTCGCTGGACCAGGCGGTTTCCGTGGCGGAACGCCTACGTCAGGAAGTGGAAAAAATGCCCATCCAGGCACCGGATGAAAAGCTTCTGCCATCCATCACCCTGTCGCTTGGGCTGTCTGAAATGAAAGCCGGGGACACGCTGGAAACGCTGATTGCCTCCGCCGATGCAGCACTTTACCGGGCCAAGCAGGCAGGGCGTAACCGCGTTGCCACCTGAATGCCGGTTTGGCCGACATGTCGTCATCCTATGTTCAGCGCGGTACCTGCGAGTAGCCCATGTAACGCTTGATGACGGCCACCCGCCGCTGATAGCTGCGCGAGCCGCGGTTGTGCTCATACCAGCGCGGGTTGGGCACCATGGCGGCCATGCGTGCCGCCTGATCGCGGTTGAGATTGGCGGCGGAGGTCTTGTAATAGCGGCGGGCGGCGGCTTCGGCGCCGTAGATGCCATTGCCCCATTCGATCACGTTCAGATACACCTCGAGGATGCGGCGCTTGCTCCAGGTCGACTCGATCATCAGGGTGATGATTGCTTCCTGGCCCTTGCGGATAAAGCTGCGTTTGCCCGACAGGAACAGGTTCTTCGCCAGTTGCTGGCTGATGGTGGAACCGCCGGCCACCAGCCGGCCTTTCTTCAGGTTTTTCTCTACGGCCTTCTGGATGCCTTCGACGTCGAAACCTTCATGCTCGATGAATTTTGCATCTTCGGCGGCGACGATGGCGCGCTTGAGGTGGGTGGAAATACGGTCGTAGGGCACCCATTTGTGGCGCAGTTCGGCGTCGGGATTCTTTTCCTGCTGGCGCGCCAGCCCGGCTGCCATGAAGGCGGTGGAGGATGGGTTGTGATCGATCCACCACAACACATGCGCGAAGATCCACAGTTGATACAGCAGCACCAGCCCGACCGCTGCGGCAATGCTCTTACCCACCCAGCGTAACGCAGTGCGCATCATGTTCGCAGTGCGGCGATGACGGGTGCGGTGTCGGGACGGATGCCACGCCAGACATAGAACGCTTCGGCAGCTTGTTCGACCAGCATGCCGAGGCCGTCGGCGGTAGCCGCGCCGTGCGCGCGGGCGAAACTGAGGAAGGGGGTATCACGCCCGTACATCATGTCGTAGGCCAGCAAGCCCGCGGCAAACGCACGCGGCGACAGTGGCGGCAGTTCGCCGGCCAGGCTGGCGGCGGTGGCGTTGATGACGAGGTCGAACGGCGCGTCTGCTGCTTCGAAGCCGCATGCACGGACGCCACGGCCAAACAGGTCGGCCAGTTCCTGCGCGCGGCTGACGGTACGGTTGGCGATGACGAGCGCCGCGGGTTGCTGTTCGAGCAGCGGCTCGATCACGCCACGCGCCGCGCCGCCGGCACCCAGCAACAGGATGCGTTTACCGGCGAGCGCGCAGTGCAGGTTGCGCGTGAGGTCGGCGACCAGACCGGCGCCGTCGGTGTTGTCGCCGACGATGTCATCCATCTCAAAGCTCAGCGTGTTGACCGCACCGGCGCGTTGGGCACGCAGGCTCAGGCGGCTGGCCAGTCGGAACGCTTCTTCCTTGAACGGTACGGTGACGTTGGCGCCGCGTCCGCCCGCCGCCACGAATTGCGCCACGCTCGCGGCAAAACCATTAAGCGGCGCGAGGATCGCCTCGTAAGTCATGTCCTGCCCGGTTTGGCGGGCAAAGGCGGCATGGATCAGCGGGGATTTGGAATGGGCAATCGGGTGCCCGAATACAGCGTAACGGTCGGTCATGGCGGCCGTATTTTAGCCGCTGCAGTGGATGTGTTGCGTTTTGTGTTGCTGGCGCCAGGCGTCAGCTCTGTGTCCAGGGCAGGCCGCGCTGTTTCCAGCCGTTGAGTTCGTTGCGGTGCCCGGTGGCTTTGTTGAGGTCGCCCTCGAGACCTTCCAGTACGTTGTAACAACTACCGCGCCCGCCTTCGGTACAGGCAACCGCCGCACGATGCGAACGCGCGCCGGTACGGCAGAAGAAAATCAGCAATGATTCCGGATCGGTGGCCTGTGCCAGCTGGACCAGAAAATGAGGATTGAGCACCCAGCCCGGCCAGGCTTGCCACTCGACATGTAACGCGCCGGGGATAATCCCGTTGAGTTCGCGTTCCGCTTGTGAGCGTACGTCGACCAATTGCGCCCCTGGGGCAAGTTGCAATAATTCATGCGCTTCGTGCGGCAACAGGGCGCCCGCATAGGACCAGGCATGCGCCTGGCTGCGGCTGTGAGCGGTGTCGAGCAATTTGGTGATGCGTCCCATGACGGCTTCCTTTTGATAGGTTCAGTATATGAAAATCAGCGTTTGGCACAAATCGCACCAAAGCAGTGCATTGGTTGAGGTTAATGCATGCTGATGGTGCGCGGATGAAAGCGGGCTTCGCACTATCCTGCCACAGTGGCCTTGTGGCACAATGCCTCAAGCCTGATTCCATACATGGCACGGTTGCTGCTAAGTTCGCTGTACTGCGGCACACCATCGTGGTGTCGTTCACTTTACCTATTTCAGTTTGAGGAGTTTCAGCATGACCGTGGCCGATGTGATCAAGATGATTCAGGACAACGAAGTGAAATTCGCTGACCTGCGTTTTACCGATACCCGTGGCAAGGAGCAGCACGTTTCCATTCCTGCCCGTCTGGTGACCGAAGACTGGTTCGAAGATGGCCACCCCTTCGACGGCTCCTCGATTGCCGGCTGGAAAGGCATCCAGGCCTCCGACATGCTGTTGAAGGCTGATCCCGATACGGCCTACATGGATCCGTTCTTCGACGAACCCACAGTCATCCTGACCTGCGATGTGATCGAGCCGTCCGACGGCAAGGGCTACGAGCGCGATCCGCGTTCGGTGGCACGTCGTGCCGAGGCTTATCTGAAGTCGACCGGTCTTGCCGATACCGCTTACTTCGGCCCGGAACCCGAGTTCTTCATTTTCGATTCCATCACCTGGCACGACAACATGTCGGGCTGCGGCGTGAAAATCAATTCCGAAGAAGCGGCCTGGTCGTCGGCCGAGAAATTCGAGGCTGGCAATACCGGCCACCGCCCCAATGTGAAAGGCGGCTATTTCCCGGTTCCCCCGGTCGACAGCCTGCAGGACATTCGCGCTGCCATGGTGCTGGCGCTGGAAGAAGCCGGCATTCCGGTTGAAGTGTTCCACCACGAAGTGGCGACCGCCGGCCAGTGCGAAATCGGCACCCAGTTCAGCACGCTGACCAAGCGCGCCGACTGGACGCAGACGCTGAAATACATCGTGCATAACGTCGCCCATGCCTACGGCAAGACCGCGACCTTCATGCCCAAGCCCATCGTGGGCGACAACGGTTCCGGCATGCACGTGCACATGTCGCTGTGGAAAGACGGCAAGAACCTGTTCGCGGGCAACGGCTACGCCGGCCTGTCCGAAATGAGCCTGTACTACATCGGCGGCATCATCAAGCACGCCAAGGCGCTGAACGCGATCACCAACCCGTCGACCAACTCGTATAAGCGTCTGGTGCCCGGTTTCGAGGCCCCCGTGATGCTGGCCTACTCGGCCCGCAACCGCTCGGCTTCGATCCGCATTCCGATCGCCGCCAGCGAAAAAGCGCGCCGCATCGAAACCCGCTTCCCCGATCCCATGGCCAACCCCTATCTGTGCTTTGCAGCGCTGATGATGGCGGGTCTGGATGGCATCCAGAACAAGATCCACCCTGGCGATCCGTCGGACAAGGATCTGTACGACCTGCCGCCGGAAGAGGATGCGAAAGTGCCGAAGGTCTGCCACAGCCTGGAAATGGCGCTGGACGAGCTCGACAAGGATCGCGAGTTCCTGACCCGTGGCGGCGTGTTCACCAATGACATGATTGATGCTTACATCACCCTGAAGATGGAAGATGTCACCAAGTTCCGCATGACCACCCACCCGGTCGAGTTCTCAATGTATTACTCGCTGTAAACCCGGCGCGTACGACCAGAGGGGCGGCTTCGGCTGCCCCTTTTTCATGGGCCCGATTTTCAAGATTGCCGCCATTTGGCCGTTAAAAATTGGGTGCGTTAAACTTGATTCCATGCAAATCCACCGACTTCCCTTTCTGCTGTGTCTCATCCTGGCCGCGCCTTCGCAGGCGGCAATCTACAAATACGTCGATAAAAACGGCCAAGTGACGTATACCGATGTCTACAGAAAAGGCGCCAAGCGCATCGAGTTGCCGGGCGCGCCGGCGCCACTGTCTCGCGAGGATAAAGCGCCCAAGCGCGCGTCCACCAACCCCAGCCCGGTCGACTTTCCGCGCATCGATGCCCCCACGCAGAAACGTCGCGACGATATCCGCCGTCAGGTCCTGCAGGATGAAATTGCCGGCGAGCGGCGCAATGCCGACGAAGCGCGCCGCCAGTTGGCGCTGGGCGAACGGCTGCAGCCTGGTGAGCGGGCGACCGACACCAGCTATCTCAATCGCGTCAACAAACTGCGCGCCACCGTGCAACAGCACGAGCAAAACGTCGTCTCGATCCAGCGCGAATTGGCGAACCTGAAGTAAACGCAGTTCCACTCGCAGGAAATAGGCCGTGGTTTGAGGATAAGCGTGGTTGAGTCATAAGTCGTCAATAACCACGCACTCAAGACGCTAAAGCGTCAACAACCACGCTCTGGCACAATCAGTGCTTCATCTGAGTGCATGAGCATCATGTCATCTTCCCCCAGCGAATTCTCCGGACTTGATTGTCTGTCCACCGGCGCCATGGTGCTGAATGCCGACAACCGCATCCGCTATGTTAATCCGGCAGCCGAAACGCTGCTGGGCGTGTCTGGCGCGTTGCTGGTCGAGAGCGACGCCGAGCAGACTTTCGAGCGCACGCCCGAACTGCTGGCGGCGATCCGCACCGCGCGCAGCGAGCAGGAAACCGTCATCGAATATGAACTCGATGTGGGGGTGAGCACTCACCCGCCGATTCGCCTGGGATGCAGCATTTCACCCCTGGAAACCCCGCCGCATGCGGTGTTGATTGAAATGCGCGCGGTTGATCCGCAACTGCGCATTGCCCGGCTGGAGCAGGCGCGTCTGCAGCAGGAGGCCAACCGCGAACTGCTGCGCAACCTGGCGCATGAGATCAAGAATCCGCTGGGCGGCATCCGCGGCGCGGCGCAATTGCTGGAGCACGAACTGCCGCGCGAAAGCCTGCGCGAATACACCCAGGTCATCATCAAGGAATCGGATCGGTTGCAATCGCTGATGGAGCGTTTGCTGACGCCGCATCGTATGCCCCGTTTTGGTGCGGTCAACATTCACGAAGTGCTGGAGCGGGTGCGCAGCCTGATTCTGGCCGAAACCCCCAGCGTGACGCTGCGGCGCGACTACGACATCAGCCTGCCGGAAATTCGTGCCGATGCCGAACAACTTATTCAGGCCACTCTGAATATCGCGCGCAATGCGGTGCAGGCCATGCATGGCCAGGGCGAGATTATCTTCAAGACGCGGGTGGCGTGGCAGATCACGCTGGAAAGCCGCCGCTACCGGCTGGGCATGCGGGTCGAGATCATCGACAACGGCCCCGGCATCCCCGACGACATTCGTGAACAGATTTTCTACCCGCTGGTGTCCGGGCGCGAAGGCGGCAGTGGCCTCGGCCTTGCCGTCGCGCAGACGCTGGTCACACAAAACCACGGCACCATCGATTGTGAGAGCCGCCCCGGCCACACTGTGTTTTCCATTTTTCTACCGCTACCGGGCTGACCGCCATGCCGAAATCAAGTTGTGTCTGGATCATCGACGATGATCGCTCCATCCGCTGGGTGCTGGAAAAAGCCCTGTTGCGGGAAGATATTCCGTGCATGACCTTCAGTTCGGGCAGCGATGCGCTGCGCGAACTGGAACGCAGCACGCCGGCAGCCGTGCTGTCCGACATCCGCATGCCGGGCGTCTCCGGCCTGGAGCTGCTGCAGGCGCTGAAAGAGCGCCTGCCCAAGGTGCCGGTTATCATCATGACCGCGTATTCCGACCTGGACAGCGCGGTGGCGGCGTTTCAGGGCGGCGCGTTTGAATACCTGCCGAAGCCGTTTGATGTCGACCAGGCGCTCGAACTGGTGCGTCGCGCGCTGGCCGAAAGCGCCAGTCGCGACACGCCGGCGCCGAGCGAAACCCCGATGACCGAAATGCTCGGCCAGGCGCCTGCGATGCAGGAAGTGTTCCGTGCCATTGGCCGCTTGAGCCAGTCGCACGCCACGGTGCTGATTACCGGCGAATCCGGCAGCGGCAAGGAATTGGTCGCGCGTGCCCTGCATCGACATAGTCCGCGTGCCACTGGGCCATTCATTGCGCTTAACACCGCGGCCATTCCCAAGGACTTGCTGGAATCCGAACTGTTCGGCCACGAGCGCGGCGCCTTCACCGGCGCGGCAGCGCAACGGCGCGGCCGCTTCGAGCAGGCCGATGGCGGCACCCTGTTCCTCGACGAGATCGGCGACATGCCGTCCGAGTTGCAGACCCGCTTGCTACGCGTACTGTCCGACGGCCAGTTCTACCGTGTCGGCGGGCACACCCCGATCAAGGTCAACGTGCGGGTGATTGCCGCCACCCACCAGGATCTGGAGGTGCGGGTGCGCGAAGGCCTGTTCCGCGAGGATCTGTTTCACCGCCTCAACGTCATCCGCCTGCGGCTGCCGGCGCTGCGCGAGCGGCGCGAGGATATTCCGCTGCTGGTGCGGCACTTCATGCAGAAAAGCGCGCGCGAATTGGGAATGGAAGCCAAGGGCGTGTCGGAGTCCGCGCTCAAGACCCTGGTCAACTTGCCGTGGAGCGGCAACGTGCGCCAGCTTGAAAACGTCTGCCATTACCTGACCGTGATGGCGCCCGGCCAGGTGGTCGAGGTGGGCGATTTGCCGTCCGACCTGATGCAGGGCAATGTTGCGCCGCAAACCGGCGACTGGTTGCAGGGGCTCGCCGCCGAAGCGAGTGCGCGGCTGGCGCGCGGTGAGGCGGCGATTCTCGATGAGCTGACCCAGGCCTACGAAAAAACGCTGATCGAAGTGGCGCTGCGTCACACCGGTGGACGGCGCATCGAGGCCGCGCATCTGCTCGGCTGGGGGCGCAATACCCTGACACGCAAGATTCACGAGTTGGGGATGGATGCTGTGTCCGAGTCGGATGATGCCAAGTGAGGGCCTGATCTGAGAGTAGCAGCCGCAAAAAAGCCGACACGCAGTCGGCTTTTTTGTGGTTTGCAAACGGCTTCAGGCGGCTTGCGCTTCTTCCAGTAATTTCTGCATTTCACCCTTCTGGTACATCTCAATCATGATGTCGCAGCCGCCGACCAGTTCGCCCTTCACGTACAGCTGCGGAAAGGTCGGCCAGTTGGCGTAGTATTTCAGGTTCTCGAAAATCTCCGGATCGGCGAGCACGTTGACCGCCAGGAAATCCTTCACGCCACAGGCCTGCAGCACCTGCGCTGCGCGCGACGAAAAGCCGCACTGCGGAAACTGGGGCGTGCCCTTCATGTACAGCACGACGGTGTTGGTGGTGACTTGGTCACGAATGCGGTCTAGCGGGGTCATCATGGGCTCCTGAACAATACTTGAGTGGAATACTCGGGAATTATACGGACAGATCATTCCCCGTCAAGCAGGTTTTGGGTCGCGGTGATAAGGGCTGAAGAAAGCCTTATGCAACAAGTGCGGAACCAGTTGACTCGGGGGGCGGCGCAGCCAGTGGGTGCGGAGGTAGGTGGCGTGTCGCGCCAGCGGGATGAGAGCAGGCCTGCAACTATGATGGTCGGCCGCCAGCACGCGCCTGTAGATCCCGTCCATGAGTTTGAGTGTTGCCCCATTCGGCGCAGCATTCGCCAGTAGCTCACGGAGCGCGTCCGGGATGGGCGTGCCGAAAAAAAGTCGTGTGTAGCGCAAGGCATAAAACAGGGGGCGGCTCAATGCCATGTCCTCGGCGCGGGCGAGCAGTGTCGGCCAGAAATCGACATCGCTCGCTGCCTGACGCAGCAATAGGTCAAGGTCGCTCAAATCACGCAAACCGTGTGAAAGTCTGTCATCGTGAAACAGCAACGTGGCGGCATGAAGGACAAGATCTTCGATTGCCAGGACGGCCATGCCGGGAAAACCCTGCAATTCAGTGGCGCGCCTGCGCAGCTTGAGCGTGTCCGGACGAAAGCGTGCGGACTCCGGCAGGATGGCATGGTGCAGGTTGATCACCATGGGGCGGCGCAAATGCTGCAGTTGCGGCACATCGTGCCGCCAGCGTCGGAAATAGCGCCGGTCATATTCCGGCAGGTCCATCGTATGCCAGTCTGACAACGCCAGGGCCGACTCGACTTCGCCCAGGTGCTCGGAAGGCACAAGCAAATCGATGGCATCCAGGCTGCGTCCCTTCGCGGCAGGCAGGTCGGCTGCGACATACGCAGCTCCCTTGATGATGACGAGCGGAAAATCGAGCTTCGCCAGCAGCGTGCGCAACTGGCTCAACTCCCGGCGCATGTCGCTGTGCTGCCGTGCCACCAGGCCGGAGGCGGCTTCGAAATGCCAACGCGCAACGGCGGGAATGGTCATGTCGAGACCGTGCTGGATGAACAGGGCATGCAGGCGTGCCAGCAGATCGGACTGGCGTGCCTGGCGAACCAGCCTGTCCCAGTCGCCCATGGAAAACCGCTGGATCGCATCGGGATGGCGAAATACGTGGGAGACCAATTCGGCGGGGATGCGCATCTCAGTAATCCGATGTGTCCTAGTGTCGTGAATCATAAATATCGAAACATAAAACGGCGTCTTTTTCCGCATGGCGGCGTTGCTCGACGTTACCATAGATCCAGCTATGTCGCCTCCTCGTGCCTCTTGTGCCCAGGCCGGCAGTCCGTCGGGTATGCCCTGCGAAAAAATCCATCCGTTTTATCCTGTCCCGCTATTTATGATTCACGACACTAGTGGCCGTGACCAGATGATCGAAGACTGCGATTGCCTCTTGCAGCTGGCTGTATTGAAGGCCGTAGCATTCAGACTGCGCGATCAGCTCGGAGCACACGCGAAATCCCTCGGTGCCGAGCTGGCTGTAGTTGAGGGCTTGCTGCGTCAGGAACTGGAAAGTCTGCTGCTTCGAGCGGTGCGCCAGTTCGGTTTCACCCTCCGCCCGCCATTTCGGGAAAATGATCCAGCTCGGATGGGTGGGTTCGTGCTGGCGCCGCACGCTTTCTTTCGGCGGACGCATATACGCGATCATGTCCATGGCCGCATTGCGCGAGGGGCGGTTGAGGAAGGCATCGGGGCTCAAGCTGCGGATCAGCGGAATCGATTCATTCTTCAGACAGATCGGTCGCGGCAGGGCATGTATCGCGCCCGTCTTGCGGTCGATCAGCGTTAGCTCGTCGGCGAGCAGGCGCCAGCCCGACAACACCAGGGCAGCGACGAGCGTGCTTGTGCCCGCGCCCGCGGGGGACGGCAGGATCGCCGCCCGGCCATTTTTCTCCACCGCCGCCGCGTGAATCAGCAGGTACTGGTGGGCGTGTGCCGACACACACCAGTTAAGTCCCCGTTCCAGCATTGGAAAGGCTTGATCGAACGGCAGGGGCTGAAAGGGCTCGATCCCATCAAACGAGAAACTCGCCTGGGGGCGCAGCCAGCGTCGCAGTCGGGTGGGCGGATTGATGGCCACATGGAAATCGGCGAACGTCTCATGCGGATTACGCACCTCGAACTGGCCGTAGAGATCGCCCAGATCTTTGGCGACTCCTTCGAGACGTGATCGCAGCCGAAAGGAAAACGGCCCGGTGCGTAGCCACACGCCTGCACCGGCAAGTTGCTGGCGCAATTCAGAGAGAGGCAACTGCAGGAGTTTCATGTCGTATGCAAGCGCCCGATTCGGGCTGAGCAATCAATTGATTCTTTGTTTTCATTCAGATCGGCGGACCGTACCCTTACTGATGCATCGGAGGCGGGCAAGGCCAGTCACATCAGCAATTTTTAGGCCACTGACTGCATGTTACTGAATCTAAATAATTATTTAAATGGGGCTCAGATGAAGGTGTAAAAAATTTCGACAGTTTGAACCCATTGCGGAATGACGCTTCCCAAGCCGCCAAATGGCGATAAGCCGCTATCAGGCAATTTGAGGCGAGATCGTTCAAACCGATCGACTGGTGTTCTTGAATAAACGCATGATCGATTTTCGCCCAAGATGAATGGCCAGTAGGCCGATAGGCATTCGAAGATAATGGCCTCTCAGGTAGAGAGCGGCCCGGGCAACGCCGGTCGAGTAATTGCTGCAAAGTGGATGATCCGGTTGTAAGCCCCGCAGGTACATTCCATCCAGCAGGCGCTGCGAAACCCTGCCCGGTGATGCAGCCCTGAAAACAGACTCCGAAACGTGCGGGGGCACCTCGGTGCCCAAAATGGCTTTCGTATAACGAAGCGCAAGATGAAGTGGCCATGCCAGACCGAGGATTCGTGCGCGGTCAGTCAACTCATGCCAGAAATCGGATTGCCGCCCCGAAAACTCATTAAGCAGTGCGTCCAGATCGAACAGATCGCGTAATCCATTCTGTAGTTCGCCTTCATGGAACAGATGGGTTGCGCTATGGATGACCATGTCGCAGGGCGACAGGACACGAAAATCCGTGCCGGCAACAGGGACGCTGGCATTTAGCAGCAAGTCTGCCGAAGGCGAGTTGCGGGCAGTCAACGGCAGGATGTTGTGATGAACATCGATCACCGTGCCGCGTTTGCGATGAGCCATGGGCGGCAACTCATGCATCCAGCGTCTGTAGTAGCGCTCGTCGTAGGGGTCGGCATGACCAGACGCCCAGCCATGCATCATGAGGGCCGCCTCGGCCTGGTTCAGGCATGCTCTAGGCACCAGCACATCCACGTCACCGAAAAGTCGGCCACGTGCCGCAGCCAGGTCAGCTATGGCATAAGCCGCACCTTTCAGAAGTATCAGCGGCGCCCCGATCGATTTGAGCGCCTGGCCGATATGACGAGTCTCCCAGGCGATCGCCTGGCGTTGGTGTGCAGTGAGAACCCGCGCCGATTCCAGATGGGTTCTCACCTGCGTGGGTAGTTCGTCCATCACGCCTTGGTGATGCGCGCCCTCGGCAAGCCGGCCAATCAAATTGGCACGTTTGGCAAGGCGGAGTATCGAATCCCAGTCGCGCAAAGTCGTCCCCGGGAGTCGCTCCGGGAACTTGATGGCGTCAATCAAGTTCTGCCCAGAAATTGGGCCCGTATTGCGCGTCATGGTTTCAGGGCGCTGTCCCACTCGAAATCCAGTCAAACACTTCAAGCGCATC
>JBPPMF010000075.1:0-11222 GCA_051305915.1 Thiobacillus sp.
CTCGATCTTCTAATGGCGCAGCCGCCGCTTTCTGCCACCGAGATGGAGGCCAGCCTCCACGTCTGGCTGGAAACCGAATTCACCTATTTCAAGGTCGAGCAACTCGCCGCTGAACTCACCGCGCTGACGCGTGACGAGCAGGATTTTATCCTCGGCTGGATTCGCCGCATCGCCTCCACTCACATCACGCTCGCCTGGCAATTCGGCCGCCGGGCGCCCGCGCTGTTGCCACGCATGGAGCGACGCCTGCTCGAAGCGTGGGCAGTGCATACCTGCGATGTGTACGACCGCACCGGCCTGCAACATGCGCTGCGGGTGATGGAACAGGTCGACACATTCGACGAAGCGCAGCATGAGCACGATGCCGCAGGTGCGCTGTTCGACGAGATTGCACCGGTGCTGGGCAATTTCGTCTGCGGACTCTCCGGCCGGCGGTTGCGTATTGAGGAAGGCGATGCCGCCTGGACCGACGGCGAGCGCATCGTACTGCCACCGTTGATCGCTGCCCTGCCGAATCTGGGCGACAATTTTCAGCTTGCAAAAGCCACTGTCGCGCTGCTGTGGGCGCAAACCCGCTATGGCAGCCTGCGTATCGATCATGCCAGTATCGTGGCCAGTTATGCCGACCCCGAACGCGCCCTCGCCCGTTTTTACGCGCTGGAAACGCTGCGCCTGACCGCACGGATCGCGCGCGAGCTGCCGGGGCTGCACCGCCAGATGCAGCGCCTGCGCGCCCTGCTAGATCCCGCGCTGCCGCCTGGCTGGCAGCGATTCGCGACAGTACTGGCCGACGACCAGGCCACGCCCGACGACAGCCTGGCCCTGCTCGACGCGGCCTATGATGAAACCGACTGCCCGCAATGGACCGACCAGGGCTGCCTAAGGCCGGACGCAATCGCCGCCGCGCGCGCCGCGCGACTGGGCAAGGAAAAGGCGCGGCTGCGCATCAAACTGGCCGAACTGCTGGAAGAGCTGCAGGCCGCGCAGCCCGATCAGCAGGCAGCCGCCGAAACGCCGCCCGAACTGGACGTGACGCCGCGCGACGAAAACGGCCAGCTCGACTTCGACATCACCCTCGACGACGCCCCGATCGCGCCACCCGATGGCGTCAAGCAATTGCTAACCTCCATCTATCTCGATTTCGGCGAGATTCCCCCGGAATACCTCGTCCCGGCGGGCGACGGCGAATATGATCCGAACCGCGTATTCGACCAGCCCGACGACCCCGATGCGGTGTGGCAAGGGACCTATCACGAGAAAGGCGCCGAGCTCTATCCCGAGTGGGACCACGGCCGTCAGCATTACCGCAAGAACTGGTGCGTGATGCGGGAAAAAACCGTCACCCCCGTCCACGACAGTTTCTATCGCGACACGCTCGACAAATATGCCGGCGTGGTCAAACACCTGCGCCGGAAGTTCGAGGCGCTGCGCGACGAGAACCGGCTCGACAAGCGGCAGACCCAGGGCGACGAAATCGACCTCGATTCGCTGATTGAAGCGCTGGCCGATGCGAAGGATGGCCGCGAAATGAGCGATCGCCTGTTCGTGCGCCTGCACCGCGCCGAACGCAACATCGCGGTGGCGTTTTTAGTGGACATGAGCGGCTCGACCAAGGGCTGGATCAACGAGGCCGAGCGCGAGGCGCTGGTCCTGCTGTGCGAGGCGCTGGAACTGCTCGGCGACCGTTACGCGATCTACGGCTTTTCCGGCACCACGCGCAAGCGCTGCGAACTGTTCCGCATCAAGACCTTCGATGAAACCTACGGCGACGAGGTGAAAGCGCGCATCGCCGGCATCCGCCCGCAGGAATACACCCGCATGGGCTTTGCGCTGCGCCATATGACCAAGCTCTTGAATCAGATCGACGCCAGGACCCGCGTGCTGATTACGCTGTCGGATGGTCGTCCGGACGATTATTTCGATGTCTACCGCGGCCAGTACGGCATCGAGGACACCCGCATGGCGCTGCTGGAAGCGGCGCGCACCGGCATCCACCCCTTCTGCATCACGCTCGACCGCGACGCCCGCGACTACCTGCCGCACATGTACGGCGCGGCGCGTTACATCATTCTGGATGACGTGCGACAATTGCCGGTGAAAGTCACCGATATTTACCGACGCATCACGACATGATTCAGGCTTCGCCCCCTCTGATGAAACCACTAACCCCTCGACCAAGCCCGCAAGCGGGCAAGTCGCTGGTTGTCACCATCCCTCTCCCACAAGGGGAGAGGGCGTAAACGTCATGCCAATAGCGATTAACGAACTGAAAGTGGGATTTTTCTACAGCAACGGCGCCTACGGCCGTACTTGGGGCGTGCGCCAGCTGGCCGAAATTGCGGCCGACGCCGAAACGGGCGAGATGGTGGCTCACTTCAAGGGAATCGCCGGCACCTGCCGCCGCAAGAAGGGCCACTGCAGCCAGGCGGAATTCGCGCGCTGGGCCAAGTACCAAGTAGCGCTGGTCGAAAACGACTGGAAGCGGGTCGGCGGCGACGCGCCCCCCGCGGAATCACAAGCGGCTTAGGTGGCGGGCGAATCCGGGGCCGGCAAGTCCGCCGCTGGCTCGTCATCGATGACCACGGCTGCCTGCGTAGCCAGATAATCCATCACCGCATAGGTCAATGCATTACAGCCGGTTCCGTCGAGCGCTGAAATCGCGAACACCGGCCCGGTCCACTCGTAGTCCGCCACAAACGTGGCCACCACAGCCTCGCGTTCGGCCTCGTCCACCATGTCGATCTTGTTCAGCACCAGCCAGCGCGTCTTTTCGTAGAGTTTCTGGTCGTACTTGCGCAACTCCTCGACGATCGCGCGCGCCTCGTGCACCGGGTCGCCGTCTTCCCAGCGCGGCGAAATGTCGACCAGATGCAGCAGCACTCGCGTACGCTGCAGATGGCGCAGGAATTGATGGCCCAAGCCCGCGCCCTCGGCCGCGCCCTCGATCAACCCCGGAATGTCGGCGATGACAAAGCTGCGTTCGCTGTCCACCCGCACCACGCCCAGATTGGGCGCCAGCGTGGTAAACGGGTAATCCGCCACCTTGGGGCGCGCCGCCGACACCGCGCGAATGAAGGTTGACTTGCCCGCATTGGGCATGCCCAGCAGGCCAACATCGGCCAGCACCTTCAATTCCAGCGCCAGTTCCCATTCTTCACCCGGATCGCCCAGCGTATGCTGGCGCGGCGCGCGGTTGGTGCTCGACTTGAAATGCAGGTTGCCCAGCCCGCCTCTGCCGCCCCTGGCCAGGCAGACCGTCTGCCCGTCCGCGGCCAGATCGGCTACCACCTCGCCGCTGTTGATGTCGGTGAACACGGTGCCCACCGGCACGCGGATGATGAGATCTTCGCCGCCCTTGCCGTAACACTGCGCGCCGCGTCCGCTTTCGCCCCTCTCCGCCTTGAAAATACGGGCATAGCGAAATTCGACCAGGGTGTTGATGTTGCGGTCAGCCACCGCGATCACACTGCCGCCGCGGCCGCCATCGCCGCCATCGGGACCGCCAAAGGGAATGTTTTTCTCGCGACGGAACGAAGCGCTGCCGTCCCCACCCTTGCCGGCGATGACCTGAATTTTGGCTTCGTCAATAAATTTCATATCGGGGATGACCTAATTAATTCCGCACAAATAAAAAAGCCCCATCCGGCGGACAGGGCTTTTTTGGCGAACGATTCGGACTCAGCTCAAATCAGGCTGCGACCGGCTCGATGCGAACCATCCGGCGACGGGCAGCGCCCTTGACCTCGAACTTAACCGTGCCATCCGCCTTGGCGAATAGGGTATGGTCCTTGCCGATGCCGACGTTGTCGCCCGGGTGGAACTGGGTGCCGCGCTGACGCACAATGATGTTGCCAGCCAGAACCAGTTCACCACCGTAGCGCTTCACGCCAAGACGTTTTGACTCCGAATCGCGACCGTTACGCGAACTGCCGCCTGCTTTCTTGTGTGCCATGGTATGTGCTCCTTATGCGGTAATGCCGCCGATTTGCACTTCAGTGAAGTGCTGGCGATGGCCTTGGCTCTTGCGATAGTGCTTGCGGCGGCGCATTTTGAAGATCTTGATCTTGTCGCCGCGTGCCTGGTTCAGCACAGTGGCTGTAACCGTGGCGCCGCGAAGCATGGGCGCGCCCATCTTGATATCGGCACCATCGCCTACCATCAATACCTGATCAAAGGTGATCTCGCTGCCGATCTCGCCGTCCAGCTTTTCAATTTTAAGTTTGTCACCGGCGCTCACGCGATATTGCTTGCCGCCGGTTTTGATGACTGCGTACATGGGGGGTCTCCAACCATTACGAACCCAGGAAAGGGCGAGATTCTATCGGTGATATGGCAACAAGTCAAACCATTTGGCATGGCTATTTTGTAGTGTTCCACAGCGATGAAAAAGCCGGGCGGGGCTGCTACCATTGCAAGCTTATCCAAATAACAAGTCTGAATCGTGTCCCTGGAGAGTCTGCAATCCTACCTGGCCGATGACATGCGTGCTGTCGACCATGTCATACGCCAAAGCCTGTATTCCGACGTGGTCCTCATCCGCCAAGTTTCCGAATACATTATCAACAGCGGTGGCAAGCGCCTGCGCCCGGCCCTGGTGCTGTTGTCAGCCGGTTGCTTCAATTATTCGGGACGCGCTCATCACGAGCTCGCCGCGGTGGTTGAATTCATCCATACCGCCACCCTGCTGCACGATGATGTCGTTGACGAATCCGAATTGCGGCGCGGCCGCGAAACCGCCAACGCGCTTTTCGGCAATGCCGCGAGCGTCCTGGTCGGCGACTTCCTCTATTCGCGCGCCTTCCAGATGATGGTGTCGGTCGACAACATGGAGGTCATGCGCATCCTGTCCGACGCAACCAACACCATCGCTGAAGGCGAAGTGCTGCAATTGCTCAACTGCAACGACCCCGACATCGACGAAGAGAACTATCTGCGCGTCATCCGCTACAAGACCGCCAAGCTGTTCGAAGCCGCCAGCCGTCTCGGTGCCGTCATCGGCGGCGGGACCGAAGCAGAAAAAGATGCGCTGGGACATTACGGCATGCATCTCGGTACTGCTTTCCAACTGATCGACGATGTGCTCGATTACTCCGGCGACTTTCTCAAGACCGGCAAGAACATTGGTGACGATCTCGCCGAAGGCAAGCCCACCCTGCCGCTGCTACACGCGATGAAACACGGCACCGCCGAACAGGCTACCTGCATCCGCCAGGCCATCGAACATGGCGGCCTCACCGAATTCCAGAGTGTGCTTGCCGCCATCAAGGATACCCACGCCCTGCAATACACTCGCGAAGTCGCACAGCGTGAAATTCAGATCGCCAATTCAGCTATTTCTTGCTTGCCGGATTCAAATTCCAAAGCAGCTTTGCTACAATTGGCGGCTTTCGCGGTTGATCGAAGTTTTTGATCGCGCTGTTTCAGAAGTTTCCCGGTAGTTTTTCAATTGGGGTTCATCACTGAACCCATCATCTGCCTCGGGGCGTAGCTCAGCCTGGTAGAGTACTGCGTTCGGGACGCAGGAGTCGGAGGTTCGAATCCTCTCGCCCCGACCATTATTTATCTGTCGTACCCCCCAGTATTCCTCGGATTCCTGACCGTTTCAGACGTCAGCAATCAACGCTTGCCATTCCGCTATCACCCGCGCCTCCGGTGAGGCTTTCCTACGCGCGGACCAGCCATCCAGCCGCTGCTACACTCTGCCATCCTCAAATCCCCTTGCCCGAATCCGATCATGCTGCGCACTCAAGTCCTGGTTGCATCCATTCTGCTCTCGACCCTGCCAGGGTGCGCCGTGGTGGCGGTTGCCGATGCAGCGGTCACCGTGGTCGCGACAGGGGTCAAGGTGACCGCAAAAACAGTCGGCGCTGTTGCCAGTGCGGTGATTCCGGATGGGGACAGCGACGACAAGAAGAAAGACTAAGTGATGCCGTCACGCGGTCAACTTTGCCGGTTCGAACACTTCTAACCAGCGCCGACCTCTGGCGTACTGCAACAGTTCGGAATTGAGCAAGACAGCTGCTTGCGGTTACTCCAGCGGCACATCAAAAGCCTGGCATTTCACGCGCCTGTCACGCCCAGTACTTTGCCTTGTCCGGCAGCACCCAGCGCACGCCGCCGCGCGGGTCTTCCTTGTCGCCGCGGTAGCGGGGGATCAAATGAATATGCAAATGCGGCACGCTCTGCCCGCCGGCATGGCCGTGGTTGATGCCGATGTTGTAGCCGTCCGGCTGGTGGTATTTGTCGATGATGTCCTTGGCGTGTGCCAGTGCCTTCAGCAGCGCGGCCTGCTCGGCTTCGGTGGCCTCGAACAAGGTGGCGAAGTGACGGCGCGGAATGATGACGCTGTGTCCGAGCGAAACGGGAAAGCCGTCGCGGTAGACAACGGTGAGCTCGTCCTCGGCCATGATGCGATTGGGGTCGAGGCGGCAAAAGGGACAGGGTTTGTCAGTGGAAGTGGTCATGCTTTGGCTATGCTCGTGTGGCTTTCAAAAATCAGATTGCGCGGCGGAGGTGCGGCAAGCCTTGACCCAGGGCAGGAGGCGCATGCGTGACCGTTCCACTGACAGCTCGTGTTTGCTGTGCATCCTTCCATCCTGTAGAACGGGTATTTGGTCCGTGCGCCCCCTTAAATTCCGTGCCGAGTTTAACGCATGCCGCGCACAAGCAGCCGTCATCGGGCGAGCTTGCAAAAAGTGGGCACGCCACGTGCAGCAAAGCTTGTCAGGCAATAGGCACTGGTCACTGTCGGCGCGGGATTGCGGATTTTGCGTACCTGCCTATGCCCATCTCGCAGGGGGTCCGCCTGTAGCGCTTGAAAAGGCCAAAACTTACAAGGCCCCGAAAAACGGGAGCGCATGGCATTCAGGCAAGAAGCCACTAGCGCTTTGGCGACAGCCAATAAGTCGTTGATATATCAAAATTTATGGATTTCATGGCTTGATCTGCACTGGCGGAAGATGATTTCCTCAACGCTTGCACAGGGCGTGATTCATGTAAGATATTGTTGCCTGGATCAAACAAATCGGGCGCATGCCCTAAGGGCACGGAAATTGGGGCATTGCCAGCAGGCAGTTTCTTCAACAATAATCCGGACCGGGCTTTCCCAAACTCACCAAAGGAACTATCAAACATGAACAGAAAAGAACTTGTCGACGCACTGGCCGCCAAAACCGAATCCACCAAGGCTGATGCCGAACGTGCGGTTGCAGGTCTGATCGACATTATCTCGGGCACCCTGAAAAAGGGCGAGTCTCTGACGCTGGTTGGCTTCGGTACTTTTGAAGTACGCAAGCGTGCCGCACGCACCGGCCGTAATCCCAAGACTGGCGAAGAGCTGAAGATCAAGGCAGCCAAGGTTCCCGCCTTCAAAGCAGGCGCAACGCTGAAGGCCGTGGTAAACGGCACCAAGGCCAAGAAGTAATTGCATTAACCGTTTCCCGTATCAACGGGAAACGTGCATGGTCACCGCCGTCACACGGCGGTGACCAGCAAACCCTCCCTGACGACTCAACCCCGTCACGCAGCATTTCCCCTTCTGCACCACCCGTAATTCCTGCCCCGTTGCTCGCCCATGTTGGCCGTGCGCTGTCCTCAGTCTGAACGGATGCATTTGCACGACCTTGCCACTTACAGAGGCAACATGTCGCGTGATGAGCCCCTGCCTTAATGGACACAAAATCCATAAGGATTTCAGTGCGCTCAATGCAGCTAGAATGGCTCTTTTGCAGGAGTCCAGCATGTCCGAACCCGTTGTGTATGACCGCAATCCCGCTGAACTCGAACTCGAACCCGGTGAATACTGGTGGTGTTCGTGCGGCCGCTCGATGACGCAACCGTTTTGCGATGGCTCGCACGAGGGCAGCGGGCTGGAGCCGATGTCATTCGTCATCAAGGAAAAAACCACGGTGTGGCTATGTAACTGCAAGCACACCCAGGACAAGCCTTTCTGCGACGGTTCGCACAACAATCTGCCCGACGATATTTTCTGAAGCAGACGAGAAACCGCCATGTCAACCACGCCCAAAAGCGTGCTGGCCTTCTGGTTTGGGCCACCCGGTAGCACAGCCGAAATCGCAGGACGACAGAGCAAGCTGTGGTTCGGCAAGTCGCCAGAGAATGACCAGGCGGTGACCGCGCATTTTTCCACCGCGCTGCTTGCCGCTACAGCAGGACAACTCGATCACTGGACACACACGCCGCGCGGTCAGCTGGCACTGGTGATCGTGCTTGACCAGTTTCCGCACCACATCCATCGTGATCAGCCGCAGGCCTTCGCCACCGACCCGCAAGCACTGGCTTTGAGCCTGGATGCGCTGGCCGCGGGCGAAGATAGGCAACTCACGCCGATCGAACGGGTGTTTCTCTATCTGCCGCTGGAACACGCCGAGTCGCTGGCGATGCAGGAACGGTCCGTGTCGCTGTACGAGCAACTGGCGCATGAAGCGGCTGCCGACGAACACGCGCTGTTCGACGGCTTTCTCGATTACGCGCGCCAGCATCGCGACGTCGTTGCGCGCTTCGGCCGCTTTCCACATCGCAATGAAATCCTGGCGCGCCCCTCCACAGCGGACGAACTTGAATTCCTGAAACAGCCCGGCTCACGCTTCTAGCCGTTAAAATGGCGGCCTCTCGTGCCCCTTGGGTATACACCCGGCTTTTTCCATGTCCCGCCAGATCCTCGTCACCTCCGCCCTACCCTACGCCAACGGCAGCATCCACCTCGGCCATCTGGTCGAATACATCCAGACCGACATCTGGGTGCGCTTCCAGAAAATGCGCGGCCACGACTGCCGCTACATGTGCGCCGACGACACCCACGGCACCGCGATCATGCTGCGCGCGGAAAAGGAAGGCGTCACGCCGGAAGCGCTGATCGGCAGGGTGTGGGACGAGCACACGCGCGACTTCGCCGGCTTCAACATCGGCTTCGACCATTACTACTCGACGCATTCGGACGAGAACCGCGAACTGGCCTCCAGCATCTACCTGCGCCTGCAGGAAGCCGGGCTGATTGAAAGAAAAACCATCGCCCAGTTGTACGACCCGGTGAAAAACCTGTTCCTGCCGGACCGCTTCATCAAGGGCGAATGCCCCAAATGCGGGGCGCTGGACCAGTACGGCGACAACTGCGAGGTGTGCGGCGCGACCTACAGCCCCACCGAATTGAAAAACCCGGTGTCGGCGGTGTCGGGTGCAACCCCGGTGCACAAGGATTCCGAGCATTACTTCTTCAAGCTCGGCGACTGCGAGGCCTTTCTGCGCGAGTGGACGACCTCGGGCGCGCTGCAAAGCGAAGCCGCCAACAAGATGCAGGAGTGGTTTGCCTCCGGCCTCAACAACTGGGACATCAGCCGCGACGCGCCCTACTTCGGCTTCGAAATCCCCAACGCACCGGGCAAGTATTTCTACGTCTGGCTGGACGCGCCGGTAGGCTACATGGCGAGCTTCGCCAAATACGCCGCCGACAACGGTCTCGACTTCGACGCCTGGTGGGGAGCGGAATCGAAAACCGAACTGGTGCATTTCATCGGCAAGGACATCCTGTATTTTCACGCCCTGTTCTGGCCGGCGATGCTCAAGTTTTCCGGCCACCGCCTGCCGACCGCGGTGTACGCGCACGGCTTCCTCACGGTCAACGGGCAGAAGATGTCGAAGTCGCGCGGCACCTTCATCACCGCCGACAGCTACCTCGCACAGAAGCTCAACCCCGAGTGGCTGCGCTATTACTACGCCGCCAAGCTCAATGGCTCGATGGAAGACATCGATCTCAACCTCGACGACTTCGTCGCGCGGGTGAACTCCGACCTGGTTGGCAAGTTCATCAACATCGCCAGCCGCACCGCCGGCTTCATCCACAAGAACTTCGACGGCAAGCTCGCCGACGGCGTAGCGAATCTCGAGCTGATCGGCGACTTCCAGGCTGCGGCAAACACGATCGCTGCGCATTACGAGGCGCGCGACTATGCAAAGGCACTACGCGAGATCATGGCGCTAGCCGACCGTGCCAACCAGTTCGTGGCTGACGAAAAGCCGTGGGAACTGGCGAAGAAGCCCGAAGCGGTGTATCGATTGCATGAAGTCTGCACGGTCGCGCTGAACTGCTTCCGCCTGTTGACCCTGTACCTGAAACCGGTGTTGCCAAAACTGGCGGAGCAGGTCGAGGTCTTCCTCAACATCCCGCCGCTGGCCTGGGAGGATTCCCAGAGCCTGTTCATCCGCCACCGCATCAACGAGTACAGCCACCTAATGACCCGTATCGACCCCAAATCCATCGAAGCCATGGTAGACGCCAATAAGCAGAACCTCGAACCCACACCGGCTCCCGCGCCGGTGCGCCATGCAGAAGCGCAAGTCCACGGAAGTGCTAAGGCCGCCACTCCCTCTCCTCAACCCTCCCCCCTCAAGGGGGAGGTGGCGAACGCTGCTGCTGACGCGGCTGTGATCTCGATTGACGACTTCGCGAAGATCGATCTGCGCATCGCGCGCATCGCCAACGCGGAACACGTCGACGGCGCCGACAAGCTGCTACGGCTGACCCTCGACGTCGGCGAGCTCGGCACGCGCCAGGTGTTCGCTGGCATCAAATCGGCTTACGCGCCGGAAGCGCTGGTGGGCCGCTTTACCGTCATGGTTGCCAACCTCGCCCCGCGCAAGATGAAGTTCGGCATGAGCGAAGGCATGGTGCTGGCGGCCTCTGGCGACGCGCCCGGCCTCTTTATCCTGTCGCCCGACAGTGGCGCGCAACCGGGCATGAAGGTGAAGTAAAGTCGCGATGAAAACGCTGCGCTTGCAGATTCGGGGCCGCGTACAAGGCGTGTGGTTTCGTGAATCGATGCGTCGCCAGGCTGAGCGGCTGAACGTCAGCGGCTGGGTGCGCAATCAACCCGATGGCTCGGTCGAAGCCGTGGTTCAGGGGTCAGACGAAGCCGTCGCTGCGATCACGGCGTGGGCGCGCAATGGCCCGCCGCAGGCGCGGGTGGATGGCATTGAGTTCAGTGGAGCTGACGGTCAGTTCTGCGGTTTCGAGAAACGCATCTGATCAGGCGCGGCCCTGAATCAGCACGCTGACCGGGCATCCAGAGCAAAACACAGGATCGGCATAGGGGGCGATCATTATAGGTCGCGCCCCTGCCACACCACCCGGCATGCGGGTCCGCACCGGGCGGTTCGAGGAGTTGAGGTCATGAGAGACGGGGTACGCCAAGACGATCAAAGTATGC
>JBPPMF010000079.1:0-8173 GCA_051305915.1 Thiobacillus sp.
ATAGTGGACAGCACGCCCCGCACCCCCCAGCCCAATCGCCGGGTCAACCGTGCTCCATCCGCAGTCGCCTCAAACCTGCCCACGTCCGCTTCGCGGCGGGCTGCTGCGCCACGTGTAAAGACCCCTGCGGCTGGCAGTGCGCCACGGCTGGTGCTGTCCGGCAAGCGACAGATTGCACGCGCGCCCAACACTCCAGTCGCCTTGCAACTCGATACCAATCTGCCTGGCACGGCACGCCCCCCATCCAGCGATCTGACCGCCACCGAACTATCAGACGAAAACACAGCCCTTTCCCGCAGACTGGCACATCTGGAGGCACAACTGGCCGCACTCCAGCAGCGCAATGCCGAGCTTGAATCACATCGCACAGCGGCGCCCACTGTTGCCACGCCGCCCGCCGCGCAATGGCCCCTCTATCTCCTCGCCATGGGTCTTCTCATTGGCGCCGGCACCCTGGCTGTTTGGTTGCACCGTCGCAACCGCCAACCGGCCGAAGATCTGCAGGACGTTTGGCAGCCCTCTGAGGCGACGGTGTATGACACCGCCGCGTCCGATCCATTGTCGCAGCCGATTGACATGGAGCCCAACCCTCAGCGCATGTCCGAAATTTCCCGGCCAACGCTGATTGAAAGCACCGAGATCAACGACGACATTCTTGATCAGGCAGAGGTCTACATGGCGCACGGCCACGGCGAACTCGCCATTCATTTGCTGCAGGAACACCTGCGCGAAACGCCAGCCGAATCGCCAGTGCCGTGGCTGTTGCTGCTCGACCTGTTGCATCGCGCTGGCGACACCGAGGTTTATGCCGCCGCCAGTGCAGAGTGCCGTAGCCATTTCAACATCAACCTCAACGGCCACCCGATTTCTCAGGAGAACGATATCGGCCTTGGGCTGGAGGCCTATCCTCATTTACTGGAACAGTTGGTCAGCGTCTGGAACTCGCCCGATATCGATAGTTTCTTCCATGACCTGATTTACGATAATCGCGGCGGCACCCGGGTGGGTTTCGAACCCAGCGCCTACCGCGACATCCTGATGCTGCGTGCGATCGCGCAAGACACGCTGCCACTCGCCGCCTGAACGGCGTCTTCATACAAACCGCCTCCCGGTTCCATACATTTGTCGCCTTACGCGCATGCAGCGCCTCCCGAGGCCAGCCGGGACACGGCACGATGCGGGTGCTCAATCCCGCATCTTCGGCGAACAGTTCACGCAGCGCGCCAGCCAATACGGCAGGCGAATCGATGCCATCGCGGCCTGCGTATAATCCCCGCTGTCGCTTTCAACCCAAAACCATCATGCGCACCCTCATCTGCGGTTCCCTCGCCTTCGACTCCATCATGGTGTTTCAGGATCACTTCAAGCATCACATCCTGCCTGACAAGATCCACATGCTGAACGTGTCGTTTCTGGTGCCGGAGATGCGGCGCGAGTTCGGCGGCTGCGCCGGGAACATCGCCTACAACCTGAAACTGCTGGGTGGCGAGCCGCTGATCATGGCAACCGTCGGCGACGATTTCAGCGCCTACGCCGAACGCCTCGACACCCACGCGATTTCGCGCGACTACATCCGCCATATCGCCGGCACCTACACCGCGCAGGCCTTCATCACCACCGACCTGGCCGATAATCAGATCACTGCCTTTCACCCCGGTGCGATGAACTTTTCACACGAAAACGACGTGCGCCAGGTGCCGGACGTCAAGCTCGGTATCGTTTCGCCGGACGGCCGCGACGGCATGCTGCGTCACGTACGCGGCTTTCACGAAGCCGGCGTGCCATGTGTGTTCGATCCCGGCCAGGGCATGCCGCTGTTCAATGGCGAGGAATTGCTGGAATGCGTCCACAAGTCGAGCTACGTCATCCTCAACGACTACGAGGCCGAGCTGCTGCAAACCCGCACCGGTGAGAACCTGGAAACGCTGGCACGCCATGTCCAGGCGCTGATTGTGACGCGCGGCGCCGAAGGCTCGGTGATCCACACGGCCGACAAGCAGATCGACATTCCGGCTGCGCGCCCTGCCGCCATCCTCGACCCCACCGGGTGCGGTGATGCCTATCGCAGCGGCATTCTGTACGGCATCACCCATGGGCTCGACTGGGAAACCTCCGGGCGTTTGGGCAGTCTTATGGGGGCGATCAAGATCGCTCAGCGCGGCGGGCAAAACCACCATCCTTCCCTCGATGAAATCGCCACTGAATTCCATGCCCAGTTTGGCTATCATTATTGAATAGACACGGGAGACCATCATGAACAAACCCTTTGCAGTCATCCTCGTTGCCGCCAGCGCCTTTGCTCTATCCGGATGCCCTGCAGGGCTGGGTGGCGCGGATTACAGCCGTAGCCAGGCGCGCACCGTGCAGGAAGTTCAGATGGGCGTCGTGGAGTCGGTACGCGAAGTAAAGATTGAGGGCACCAAGACCCCGATCGGCGCAGGTGCTGGCGCTGTAGTGGGTGGTGTGGCAGGCAGCACGGTGGGCGGCGGTCGTGGCACCGCAATCGCCACCACGGTGGGCGCGGTGCTGGGCGGACTCGGCGGCGCGGCGGTGGAAGAGGCTGCAACTCGCCAGAAAGGCGTGGAAATCACCGTCAAGCTGGATTCGGGGCGGATGCTCGCCATCACCCAGGCGGCCGACGAGGAATTCCGCGTCGGCGACCGCGTGCGCGTGCTGTCGGGCGGCGGAACGACGCGCGTCAGCCACTAAGCCGTCATCGTTTCGTAACCTCAACGTCATGCCGGGTTAACGCCGACTCTCTAAGCTGGGCGCATTCCATCCAGGGGAGCGCCCATGCTTGACGTCCGCAGCCATGTTCAACCTGTCCTCGCCAGCCGCTATCACGTCTCGCTGGCGGTGGACGACAACGAAATCCGCGAAGCGCAACGCCTGCGCTACAAGGTGTTTGCCGAGGAAATGGGCGCGCGCCTGTCGTCCGTCCTGCCTGGACACGATATCGATCTGTACGACCCCTACTGCGACCATCTGCTGGTACGTGAACCGGGCAACGGCGAAGTCGTGGGCACCTATCGAATCCTCCCGCCCGACGCCGCCAAGCGTGTCGGAAGCTACTACTCCGAGCAGGAATTCGACCTCACCCGGCTGAATTTCCTGCGTCCGCGCATGGCCGAACTGGGTCGGTCGTGCGTGCACCCGGCACACCGCAGCGGCAGTGTCATCGCCCGCCTGTGGATGGGGCTGGCCGATTACATGACGCGTTACGGTTATGAATACATTGTCGGCTGCGCCAGCATCGGCATGGCTGACGGCGGCCACGTCGCCGCCAGCGTCTACCGCCAGATGACCGAACGCCATCTGGCGCCGATCGAATGGCGCGCCACCCCGCGCTATCGCCTGCCGGTCGAGTCGCTCGACGATGGCCAGACCGTCGCGCTGCCGCCGCTGATCAAGGGCTACACCCGGCTTGGCGCGATGGTCTGCGGCGAACCGGCCTGGGATCCTGATTTCAACACCGCCGACCTGCTGATGCTGCTGCCGATGGAACAACTCAATCGCAGCTATGCCCGCCGCTTCATCGGCTGAGCAGCCTTACAATGCGAGGGTGATGTTTGCCCCGCTGCCCGTCCTTCTTCGCCGCATTGTCCGCATCAGCCTGCTGGTGCCGCACCTCGCCTGGGGAATCCTATTGGCAGGGCTGGTGTTTCCGCTGCTTGGCCCCGCGCAGCGCGACCGTTTCATCATGGCGTGGGCGCGGGGCCTGCTCAAGGTGCTGGGGGTGCGAGCCCGAATCATCACGCCCGCCCCCAGCCTGCCGGGTGGCGCGCTGCTGGTGTGCAACCACGTGTCGTGGCTGGATATTTATCTGATCTATGCCGCGCAGCGCGTGCACTTCGTTTCCAAATCGGAAGTCCGCGCGTGGCCGGTGGCGGGCTGGCTGGCACACAAGACCGGCACCCTGTTTCTCGAACGCGGCCGCCGGGCCGATACCGCGCGCGTCAACGCCGAGATGCAGGCGTTGATGCAGAGCAGCGCCTGGGTGGCGGTATTCCCCGAAGGCACCACCAGTGACGGACGCGCGGTGCGGCGTTTTCTGCCGTCGTTGCTGCAACCGGCGGTTGAACTCAACTGCCCGATCGTGCCCGCAGCCTTGCGCTACCGTACGCTGGACAATAAATACAGCGCCGCGCCTGCCTATATCGACGACATGAGCTTGTGGCAGAGCTTCAAACAGATTGTCAGTGAACCCGGACTCATCGCCGAACTGCAATTCGGCGAACCGATCCAGCCGCTCGGCCACCGGCGCGAACTGGCGGCGCAAGCAGAGGCGGCGACCGCTAGGCTTTTGGACGTTGTTGCATCGGACACGGCACCGCAAACACCTGCCGGTCCTCCAGCCTGACCGCTGTCAACCTGCCGCCCCACAGGCAGCCGGTATCCAGCGCAATCAAATCACGGCGATTAATCAGCCCCAGCGTCGACCAGTGGCCGATGACGATCGTCGCGTCGGCACTTTGCCGCCCCGGAATCTCGAACCACGGCAACAGGCCAGCCGGCTGGGTGCCGGGCGCGCCCTTGTGGTGGAATTCCATCTCGCCCGCCGCCGAGCAATAGCGCAGCCGGGTGAAGGCGTTGACGATCACCCGTAGACGCTCGATGCCTTGCAGATTCGCGTCCCACGCGATCGGCGCATTGCCATACATCTGCGCAAAAAAATCACGGTAATGTTCGCCCTGCAGCATCGCCTCGGCCTCCGCCGCCCGATGCAGCGTAGCGTCCGGCGTCCAGTCCGGCAGCACGCCTGCATGCACCATCATGTAATCGCCTTCGCGCCAGGCCAGTTTCTGCTGGCGCAGCCAGTGCAGCAGTTCGTCGCGGTCTGTCGCCTGCAAAACCTCATCGAGCGTGTCGCCCTTGTGCACGCGGCCGAAACCTTCGGCGAGCGCCAGCAAGTGCAAATCGTGATTGCCCAGCACACTGATGGCGGCATCGCCCAGGCTTTTGACAAACCGTAGCACGGCCAGCGAATCCGGCCCGCGGTTGACGAGATCGCCCACGAACCACAGCCGGTCGGTCGTTGGGTCGAATTTGAGTTCATCCAGCAAATGCAGCAGGGACACCTGACATCCCTGGAGATCGCCAATGGCATAGGTGGGCATATAAAATACGGTTTCGTTTGCGCTGTGTTGCCCGCATCATAGCGCCCCCGCCTGACCTCCACGTGACACCCCGTTCATGAAACCCGTTATCCGTCTGTTTTTCAAAACCCTGCGCATCATTCTGGGCCCATTTGTGCTGCTGGCCGACTGGCTCAGGCGCCCCAAGGGCATCGTGCGCCCTGAGGCCGAGCAGCAGGCCGTCGACGCCCGCACGCAACAACTGGCCCTTTACCATTTCCCGACCTGCCCGTTCTGCCTGAAAACCCGGCGTACGATTCGGCGACTGTCCCTCAAAATCGAACTGCGCGACGCCCAGCACAACACCGCCCATCGCGATGCCCTGATCGCCAACGGCGGCAAGCCGCAAGTGCCTTGCCTGCTAATCACCAATGCCGATGGTCAGAAATCCTGGCTGTATGACTCGAATGCCATCATTGCTTACCTGAAAAGCGAATTCGGCGACGCCGCCACGGCATGAGCCTGCTCGCTGCACTCAACCCGCCGCAGCGCGAAGCGGCGAAGTACCTCGACGGCCCGCTACTGGTTCTGGCCGGCGCCGGCTCCGGCAAGACGCGTGTGATCACCCACAAGATCGCCTATCTGATCGGCGAATGCGGCTACAAGCCGAGTTCGATCGCTGCCATCACCTTTACCAACAAGGCGGCACGCGAGATGCAAGAACGCGCTGCCAAGTTGACGCAGGGCGCTGCTTTTAGCAACATCAGCACCAAAGGGCTAATCGTCACCACCTTCCACTCGATGGGCTTGCGCATGCTGCGCGAGGACGCGAAGTTCGCCGAACTGAAACCGGCGTTTTCCATTCTCGATTCGGCTGACGCGGCGGGGATTATTTCTGAAATTCTGAAAACCACCGACAAGCAGGAAATCCGCCGCGCGGTGTCGCGCATCTCACTGTGGAAGAACGAGCTGAAGTCGCCGGCTATCGCGTTGCAAACCGCCGAGGATGACAATGCGCGCGCCTACGCCAAGATTTACGACCGTTACGACGCCACCCTGCGCGCCTACCAGGCGGTGGATTTCGACGATCTGATCCGCCTGCCCGCCGAACTGCTGGACACCCATGCCGAACTGCGCGAGAAGTGGCAGAACCGCCTGCGCCACATCCTGATCGACGAGTACCAGGACACCAACATTGCGCAATATCGGCTGCTGCAAAAACTCACCGGCGTGCGCGCGGCGTTCACCGCGGTCGGCGATGACGACCAGGCGATCTACGGCTGGCGCGGCGCTTCTGCCGACAACCTGCGCCAGCTGCGAGAGGATTATCCGCACCTGCATGTAGTGAAGCTGGAACAGAATTACCGCTCGACCATACGCATCCTGAAAGCCGCCAACAGCCTGATATCAAACAATCCCAAGCTGTTTGAGAAGCGCCTGTGGAGCGACCTCGGCCACGGCGATGCAATTCAGGTCATGCCGACCAAGGATGACGAACACGAGGCCGAGTCGGTGGTGATGCGCCTGCTGTCGCACAAGTTTCAGCACCGCACCGAATGGCGCGACTACGCCATCCTGTATCGCGGCAACTACCAGGCGCGGGTATTCGAGCAGGCGCTGCGCAACGAGAAAGTGCCGTACCAATTGTCCGGTGGGCAATCGTTTTTTGACCGCGCCGAGATCAAGGATGTGATCGCCTATCTACGCCTGATCGCCAACAGCGACGACGACCCGGCTTTTATCCGCGCCGTCACCACCCCCAAGCGCGGCATCGGTGCGGCCACGCTTGAAAAATTGGGCCAGGTCGCGGCCACCCTGCATGTGAGTCTGTTCGAGGCGGTTTTTTCGGCCGCGGCCGCATCGCAGATTGGCGAGCGCCAACTGGCGCCGCTGCTGGAATTCAGCAATTTCATCAACCGCTTCGAAGCGCGTGTTGTCCGCGAACCGGCTGGCGAGTTGCTGAACGAGCTACTGAAGTCGATCGATTACGAAGTCTATCTGTTCGACCAGGACGACACGCGCGCAGCACAAAACAAGTGGAATAACGTGCTGGAATTCGCCGCCTGGATGACAAAAAAAGGCGAGGAAGACGACAAGAATCTGCTGCAACTGACGCAGACCATCGCGCTGATCACCTTGCTCGAAGGGCGCGAGGAATCCGAACCCGACGCAGTGCGGCTATCGACATTGCACGCCGCCAAGGGCCTGGAATTTGGCCATGTATTTCTTGTCGGCGTCGAGGAAAACATCCTGCCGCATCGCGATGCGGTCGATGAAGGCCGCCTGGAAGAGGAGCGCCGCCTGATGTACGTCGGCGTTACCCGCGCCAAGAAATCGCTGACCTTGTCCTACTGTTCACGCCGCAAGCGCGCGCGCGAGTCCGTTGCCTGCGACCCATCACGCTTTATTGACGAACTGGGGGATGACGTCCGTCAACCGGACAAGCCTTCGAACGCCGACACCAAAGCCAACGGCAGCGACCGGCTGGCGGCCTTGAAGGCGATGCTTGGCTAAAGCAGCCTGTTTCAGGTACGTACGCTTGCTTGCAGCGCGCGCACCTAGATCAAACCTCTACAGGGCCAGAATCCACTTCGACAGCTTCTGCGCATCCGCTGGTGCAATCTTTTGCGCCGGCATCGGGATTTTCCCCCACTTGCCTTTGGCGCCTTTCAACATGCTGTTGGTGAGCACTGCCTGGGCGTCTTTCTGTCCTTTGTATTTGGCGGCGATATCCTTGAACGTGGGGCCCATTTTCTTCTTGGAGACATCATGGCACACCATGCATTTGCTCTTGGTGGCGAGTTCCTGGCTGGCCTGGGCGGGCACTGCGTAGAGCGGCAGGGCAAGGGCGATAAGGGCGACAATTTGCTTCATTTCGAACCTCCGTTCATTTAGATAAGAACATCTTGAAATAATTATATTGGTTCATTTCCTGCTTGTACAGTAAGACAAGTTGTCGCAGGCCTGCAGGATCGGCATAGGGGGCGATCATTATAGGTCGCGCCCCTGCCACACCACCCGGCATGCGGGTCCGCACCGGGCGGTTCGAGGAGTTGAGGTCATGAGAGACGGGGTACGCCAAGACGATCAAAGTATGC
>JBPPMF010000081.1:0-5359 GCA_051305915.1 Thiobacillus sp.
GAACTGCGCGCGCTGTACGACAGCGCTCTGGCTTCGCCCGACGTGATCGGACTGTCGATCGGCACCCGCCCCGACTGCGTGCCGCCGCCGGTGCTCGATCTGCTGGCGGAATACCGCGACCGCGGCCACGAAGTGTGGCTGGAACTCGGTCTGCAATCATCCTTCGACGCCACCCTGGCGCGGGTCAACCGTGGCCACGGCTTCGCCGAATACGAATCCGCCGCACGGGCGGCGCGAGCACGCAGTTGATCTAGCAACGGCAGCGGATCGTGATCGTTCACGAAGCGCATGCGTTCCCCGGAATTCAGCGCATCCAGCGCGCCGAAAATGGCGGCATGGCGAAAGCGCTTGGCAATTCCGCGCGCATCGAATGGGTAGACCTGGTCCTGGCGAGGATGCAGATGGGTGCTCATGAGTCCGGCTCATAATACGCCTATGGAATACACATTATAAACACGGATTGATTGCGCTTGCGCCTATAATGGCCTTTTTAAGTCGAAAATCAGTCATGCAACTCACCCAATTCACCGATTTTTCCCTGCGGGTATTGATGCACCTGGCCGCCCATCCGGAAATGCAGACCACGGTGGGCAGGATGGCAGAGGAACACGGCATTTCACGCCACCACCTCATGCGCGTGGTCAATCAACTGGGGACCAAGGGTTACATCGAAACCGTGCGTGGCAAGGGCGGCGGTTTCCGGCTGGCGCGTTCCCCGGAACAGATCCGTATCGGCGATGTGGTCCGCGACATGGAAACGGGATTTGACCTGGCCGAATGTTTCCGTCCGGGAGAGGACGCCTGTCTGTTCATGCCGGCCTGCGCGCTCAAGCCGGTCCTGGCAGAAGCCGGCCGTGCCTTTCTGGCAAGCCTGGATCAGTACACCCTGGCTGATTTGCTGCCGCCCCGTAAGATCCTCAAATAGTCCGGGGCATCCAGTTCCCCCGCTGCCCCGGTTCAAGCCGTCCACACAGATTAACCCGCCATACCCGGCCGAACCCTGGTTCGTGACAGGCAATAGACGGCCCATTGCCTCGTCTGTCTGCTGTAAGACCTGAATTCAGCCTGCGAAGCATCATCCGAAACCCGTGCGCCTCGCAGTCAGCTGCTGACACTTCGTTGCGATCAGCGGGCATGTTGTGTCCGTACATCGCCGCTTCAAGCAGCCTCAACTTCCACTTGCGGATTGAATTCAATTCACATATATAATCTACCGAACACATGATCAATCGATCATGTGTTTTGAATAAGTTTGATACCGCCAACCGAGGAGATTGCCGATGAAAAAAAAACTGCTGACCCACCTGATTCTGGCCGGCTGTATTGCTGCGCCGGGCCTTGCGGCTGCGCAAGCAACCAAAAATGTAGCCCCCGTCCCCGTCGAAATGCAGAACATGATGAAGGCCTACACGCCAGAGTTGCGCAAGAAGGCGATCGCACTATCCCCAGAGCTCAAGGCCACCATCCAGAAACTGCATGCAGGGCATACGCGTCGCGCAAAGGAATCGAATATGCGGCAGATCATGCATGAGATCCTGTCCGACTATCAGAGCATTGCTTCCGCACTGGCGACCGATAACGCCGAGCAGGCATCCGAAGCGGCTCGCCGGCTGGCCAACCATCGCATTCCCAAAGGGGGGCTGCTGGCCTATTTCCCGCTGGATAAGGTCAACGACAACGATCTGTCGGTGTTGCCGGCCATGAATGAAATCGTCGAAGGCAGTGCAATCAAGCTGGCAGACGCAGCAGACGCCGGCGACATTCCGAAAGCAGCCTCCTACATGAGCGACATCATGACCGGCTGTGTCGCCTGCCATCAGAAATTTCGGGGGGTGCCCGGCAACTCGGTCAACCTGATCACGCCGCCTTCCAAGTAAACCCAAAAACCGAGGAGACCTAAGAATGAAAAACAAGATTATTTCTGCTGCCATGACGTCCGCCATTCTGCTTCTGGCTCATCACGCCCACGCCACCAACGGCGACCAGATGTTCGCCATGTCGGCCGCACAGGCCGCGATGGGCGGCGCCACCGTGGCACAGGCTCGGGATGCCGTGACGGTGCTGGTCAATCCGGCCGGCATGGCCGATCTCGGCATGCAGGATGTGCGCATGGATCTGGGTTTCGGCCTGTTGAATCCGCCGCGCGAAGTAAACAGCCAGGCGAGCGATTCCGACTGGTACATGATGCCGACCGGCGCCGTCGTGTTCAACGTCAACAACAAGCTTTTCCTCGGCATGGGCCTGGGCGGCATTTCGGGCATGGGGGTGAACGTTGACGACATCTATCCCGCCATGGCTGGCAACCAGCCGGTGGTGACGACCAAGCAGGTATTCCGCTTCTCGCCCGCCGCAGCGTACAAGGTCAACGATGCCCTCACCCTGGGCGCCTCGCTGAACGTCGTCAACCAGAGCCTGGCCATGTCTTTTGTAGGTGGCGGCGGAACCCAGATCAACCTGCCGCAAAACCAGCAGTTCGGCTTCGGCGCGACGCTGGGTGCCACCTACAAGATCAATCCCAAGCTGCAGGCGGGCCTGACCTGGGTGAGCAAGACCGACGTTTCCGACATGGAGTACAACACCGTTGGCGGCACGACCAGCTTCGACATGGACATGCCCGCTTCGGTGGCTTTTGGCCTGGCGTTCAAGCCGATGCCGGGGCTGCAGGTGGAGGCCGACATCAAGCGCATTTTCTTCAGTGATGTGATGGATCGCGTCAGCGTCACCAACCCGCAGCCCGGGATGCCGCCTGTGCTGGCTTTCGGCTGGGATGACCAGACCGTCTATGCCATCGGCGTGAAGAAGGACATGGGACCGATGTCGATCAGCCTTGGCTACAACTACGGCGAATCACCCATCGGCCCAGAGGATGTCAACATGAACCTGGGCTCAACCGCAATTGTGGAACATCACCTGTCGGTTGGCCTCACGCGCAAGTTCAGCAATAAGGTGAGCGGCAGTTTTTCCTACACCCACGCCTTTGAAAACGATATGACCGCCAGTGTTGGCCCGGCCAACACCATCAAGATCAACCAGAACCAGTACAACTTCAACATCTCGTACCTGTTCTGACCGGGAGGCCGGATTTCCGGCCTCCCCGATCTCATCGAAACGCAATCATTACCGGAGGATCTTATGACCGTAGACCGTACCGTGCACCTGATGGCGGGCCTGATGGTGCTACTCAGCATCAGTCTGGCCCATTTTTCCAACCCCGCCTGGCTCTGGCTCACCGCTTTTGTCGGCGCCAATCTGGCGCAAAGCGGCATCACCGGTTTCTGCCCGCTGGCTTCCATCCTGAAAAAAGCCGGGGTCAAAGAAGGCAACTGCTGTTCCTGAAGTTGATCTGAATGGTGTACCTTTCGGCAGTCGCCTGTGCGACTGCCGTTTTCTTTTCGCTGCTGGTGTCATATACATTCGAGATCAGGAAGACGTTCGTATTGTTTTTTTCCGCTATGACTCAAACTAAAGTGGCCGTTAAAAAAAGGAAATCCGCCGAAGTCCGCCGCCATGACATCATTGAAGCGGCGATGGAAATCATTCGTCATGAAGGGGTTTCCAAGCTCACCACCCGTTCGCTTTCCAAGGCGGTCGGCATCGCACAACCCACCCTGTTTCTGCATTTCGGCAACAAGAGCCATGTCCTGGTCGCACTGGTGGACACCATTCAGGAACGGCTGCAGAAAGAAATGGCCGGGCTTGGCCTGGCGCAACTCACGCCGCTGGAACGCCTGAAGATGGTCATCCGCGCGCATCTGAATTTTATTCAGGCGCAACCTGGTATCCCGCGCCTGCTGTTTTCGGAAGAATTGCAAAGCGGCGACCCCATATTCCGCGACCGCATGAACGAGTTGGTGCTGTTTTTTCTGAATTTCATCGCCGGCCTGATCGGCGCCGCGCAGGAACAAGGCGAGATTCGGGCAGACATTGTGCCGCAGCAGAATGCCTGCATTCTGATCGCCGCCGTGCAGGGGCTGGCTTTTCGCTGGATCCTTTCGGATCACCGCTTCGAACTGGCGGAACAGGCCGACGCCGTCATCTCGACACTGATCGAAGGCTGGGCACCGAGAGCCTGAATCCCGGCCCGGCAGATTGGCAGCGACACGCGTACCCTGCCCCCAGCAGTTCTGTTTTCAACGATTAAACCCCGGTCATTCAACGTGAAACACCCCAAAATCCTTCAACCCGAGTTGCTGGCCCCCGCCGGCTCGCAATCCATGCTGGAAACGGCGCTCGCCTTCGGCGCCGATGCGGTATATGCCGGCCAGCCGCGCTACAGCCTGCGCGTGCGCAACAACAGCTTCCGTGACGAAGTGGCGCTCGGGGTCGGCATCGAATACGCGCACAGCCGGGGCAAGCAGTTCTATGTCGTCAGCAACATCTTTCCGCACAATTCCAAAATCAAGACCTACCTTGCCGACATGGCGCCGGTCGTCGCCCTCAAACCGGATGCGCTGATCATGGCCGACCCGGGCCTGATCGACATGATTCGCGGAACCTGGCCCGACATGCCCGTCCATCTTTCCGTACAGGCCAACACCGTCAACTACGCGGCGGTGCGGTTCTGGCAAAAACTCGGCATCAAGCGTGTCATTCTTTCGCGTGAACTCTCGCTCGACCAGGTCGCCGAGATTCGCCAGGAATGCCCCGACATGGAGCTCGAAGTCTTCGTCCACGGCGCGCTGTGCATCGCCTATTCCGGCCGCTGCCTGCTTTCAGGCTACTTCAACCACCGCGACCCCAACCAGGGCGCCTGCACCAATTCCTGCCGCTGGGAGTACAACACCCTCCCCGGCAAGCAAGCGCCGGATGGCGACGTGTATCTGCTGGAAGAAAAAGAGCGCGCCGGCAGCTACATGCCGATCGAGGAAGACGAGCACGGCACCTACATCCTCAACTCGAAAGACCTGCGTGCCATCGAACACGTGCAGCGGCTGACCGAAATCGGCATCGACTCGCTCAAGATCGAAGGCCGCACCAAATCGCCCTACTACGTGGCGCGCACCTGCCAGAGCTATCGCCAGGCCATCGACGATGCCGTCGCCGGCCGCCCGCTCGATCCGGCCTTGCTGCGCGAACTCGACGGCCTGGCCAACCGGGGCTATACCGGCGGCTTCTACGAGCGTCACCCGGATCGCGAATACCAGAGCTACCTGAAGAGCCACTCCGAATCGGACCGCAGCCTGTATGTCGGCGACGTCCTGGCGTATGGCGCGGCAGGCCTGGCCGAAATCGAGGTGAAGAACCGGTTTTCGGTCGGCGACCGCATCGAGCTCATCCACCCCAAAGGCAACCTGGAACTGACGATTGCCACCATGCAGGGCAAAGACAACGCCCCGGTCACCGTCGCGCCGGGCAGTGG
>JBPPMF010000199.1:0-4695 GCA_051305915.1 Thiobacillus sp.
CACCTGGCGACGGAGTTCGGTGAACGCTGGCTGATTGCGGTGGGGCTGTTTCTGGTCGGCGGCATGATGATTGCGGCGTATCAACGTTCGCCGCAACCAGCAGAGGGCGACCCGGGCACCACAACAGTGGCGGCCTTGATGCTGTGCTACGGCCTTGGTGTGCTGGTGTGGCACGATGAAATCCAGCTGGCGGTGATGCTGGGCATCGCGGCCACCATGCTGCTGTATTTCAAGCCCGAGCTGCGCGGCCTGAGCCAGCACATGAGCCGCCGCGACCTGCTGTCGATCCTGCAGTTTGCGGTACTCGCGCTGATTGTCCTGCCGCTGTTGCCGAACCGGAATTATGGCCCCTACGGCGCAATCAACCCGCATCAGATCTGGTGGATGGTGGTCCTCATCGCCGGCGTGGGGCTGGCGGGCTACGCTGCGCTGCGGTTGGTCGGCCAGCAGCGTGGCGCGGTGGTGCTGGGCCTGCTCGGCGGACTGGTGTCATCCACCGCCACCACGCTTTCGTTCAGCCGCCACGCGCGGGCCAGCAGCGCAATGATCCCGGTTGCAGTGATCGTCATCGTGCTGGCCAACCTGGTGGTGCTGGTGCGCCTCGGCGTGCTGGCGGCCGTGCTGGCGCCCGGGGTGCTAGCGCAATTGCTGCCGGTGCTGGCCGGCGGGCTGGTCGCCGGCGGCCTCGGTGCAGCCTATGGCGTGCGCCGGCTGCACCCGCAAGGCGAGCTGCCCGCGCTGGCGATGGGCAACCCGACCGAGCTGCGCACGGCGCTGGGCTTTGGCCTGATGTATGGCGTGGTGCTGCTGGCCGCGGCCTGGCTGTCCGACTGGCTGGGCACGCGCGGGCTGTATGCAGTGGCGCTGGTGTCGGGGCTGACCGATGTCGACGCCATCACCCTGTCCAGTCTGCGTCTGCACAATCTGGACAAGCTGCCGATAGCGATTCTGGTCAACGTCATCACGCTTGCGGTGCTGGCCAATCTGGTCTTCAAATCAGTGCTCACCCTGGCCATCGGCGGCTGGCCGATGGCGCGCCATGCCATCGCCGGTATGGGCGCACTGGGTCTGGGTCTGGTTGTTGCCTGGGCTATAATTCGCGGCTTTTCCGCTTAATCACCGAGCCCTCATCATGGAAGCCGAAAGCCTCAATCAGATCGAATCCAAACTGGCCGACCTGGCCGCCCGTTCCACCCAACTCAGGGGGTTTCTTTGACTACGATCACAAGAAAGATCGCCTCGAAGAAGTCGCCCGCCTAGCCGAAGACCCAAATTTCTGGAACGACGCCGACAAAGCGCAGGAACTCGGGCGCGAACGCAAGTCGCTGGAAGACGTGGTACTGGTGCTCGACCGCGTGGCATCGGGCCTGAAAGACGCCGCCGAATTGTTTGAAATGGCGCGCGAGGAAAGCGACGACGACACGCTGGCCGCCGTGCAGGCCGACATCGCCAGCCTCGAAAAGGACGTCTCGACGCTGGAATTCCGCCGCATGTTCAACAACCCGGCCGATCCCAACAACTGCTTCATCGACATCCAGGCCGGCGCGGGTGGCACCGAGGCCTGCGACTGGGCGTCGATGCTGCTGCGGCAATACCTGAAGTACGCCGAGCGCAAGGGCTTCAAGGCCGAGTTGCTGGAAGAATCAGAGGGCGACGTCGCCGGCATCAAATCGGCCAGCATCAAGCTCGAAGGCGACTACGCCTACGGTACCCTGCGCACCGAAACCGGCGTCCACCGCCTGGTGCGCAAGTCGCCGTTCGACTCCTCCGGCGGGCGCCACACCAGCTTCGCCAGTGTGTTCGTCTATCCGGAAGTCGACGATTCCATCGAGGTGGAAATCAACCCCGCCGACCTGCGCGTCGACACCTATCGCGCATCCGGCGCGGGCGGCCAGCACATCAACAAAACCGACTCCGCGGTGCGCCTGACCCACCTGCCCAGCGGCATCGTGGTGCAGTGCCAGAACGACCGCTCGCAGCACAAGAACCGCGCCGAAGCGATGTCGATGCTGAAGTCGAAATTGTACGAAGCCGAGCTGCGCAAGCGCCAGGTCGAACAGGACAAGCTCGAAGCCGGTAAATCCGACGTCGGCTGGGGCCACCAGATCCGCTCCTACGTGCTGGACAACTCACGCATCAAGGATCTGCGCACCAACGTCGAAACCTCAGCCACACAGAAAGTGCTGGACGGCGACCTCGATATCTTCATCGAGGCGAGCCTGAAACAGGGCGTGTAACCAGTGGCCTGCCCCCGAAACAACGGATGTATATCCTGTAGACCATGCTCACACGCGTCTTCAAAAGTGGCAACTCGCTTGCTGCCGGGGCCAGAGAGCAAACCGACGGGCAACAAGTAAGCCCATGCGCTGCTTGCTCGGCGCCATTCGCCTTGAATCCAACCACGAACTGACGCCCGCTTCGAGCAAGAATCCAGGGCACCCTCGCCCGTGTGGGGGCGAGGCACCGCCCGACGTCCCGGAAACGACTCTCACCCCGCTGGAACACGCTTGCGATGTAATTACACTGTAGTTACACTCAAACCATGAGCACGCTTCAATTCGAATGGGACGCGAGCAAGGCCACGGCCAATGCGAAGAAGCATGGCGTGTCGTTCGAGGAAGCGCGATCGGTTTTCTTCGACGAGCGGGCCCGCTTGATCGACGACCCCGACCACTCCGAAGACGAAGCGCGCTTTATTCTGCTGGGCCTAAGCAGTGCACTACGGCTGCCCGTGGTCTGCCATTGCTACCGGAGCGACGACGACGTCATACGCATCATCTCCGCGCGCAAGGCAACGGCAGGCGAATCGAAGTCCTACCCCTGAAGGTGAACACCATGCGCAAAGAATATGACTTCTCCCCGTCCCGCAAAAACCCCTACGCTTCGCAGCTGAAGAAACAAATCACCATTCGGCTCGACGAGGATGCGATCGCTTATTTCAAAACGATTTCGGAAGAGTTGGGTATCCCCTATCAGAGCCTGATCAATCTGTATCTGCGGGATTGCGCGGCTACGCACCGCAAGCTCGACCTGAACTGGAAGTAAGCGCAGGGGCGCGACGCGCTCAGCTTTCCACTTCCACCGTTTTTCGCCCTTGCCATGCGTTGTAGCGCGCCTTGTCGCTGGCATGCCTGGCTGGCTCCAGAAGCAGCAAAAATCCGGCCTGGACCTGCCCTATAAGCCGCCGCCCCAAGTAACACGCCACAGCCCACCGCCGGAGACACCATGCGCACCGAAACCCCCGTCACGCTGTATCTCAAAGACTACACCCCACCCGCTTGGCTGATCGACACGGTCGATCTTCACGTGGCAATTTTCGATGACCACACCGAAGTCAAAACCCGTCTCGCCTGCCGTCGCAACCCGGCGGCTGAGTCCGGCGCACTGGTGCTGAATGGCGAAGCGCTGGAGTTGATTGGCATCACGCTCGACGGCGCTGCGCTCGATTCGGCGCAGTATGTCTATGCCGACGACCTGCTGACGATTGCCGGTCCGCTGCCGGATGCCTGCGTGCTGGAAACTGTGGTGCGCATTTATCCGGACCGCAACACCCAGCTCTCGGGCCTGTACCGCTCCAGGGACGGCTATTTCACCCAATGCGAGGCGGAGGGCTTCCGCCGCATCACTTTCTTCCCCGATCGGCCGGATGTGATGGCAAGGTTCACCTGCACGGTGGAAGCCGACCGCGCGCGTTTTCCGCATCTGCTTTCCAACGGCAATCCCGTCGAAGCAGGCGCATGCGCCGACGACGCGACGCGGCACTGGGCGCGCTGGGAAGACCCCTACGCCAAGCCCTGCTACCTGTTCGCGCTGGTCGCAGCCAAGCTCGACGTGCTGGAAGACGAATACACCACCGCATCGGGACGCCGCGTGCAGCTGGCGATCTACGTCGAGCCGGGCAAGCTCGACCAGTGCGGCCACGCGATGGCGACGCTGAAAAAAGCCATGCGCTGGGACGAGCAGCGCTTCGGGCTCGAATACGACCTCGACCTGTACATGATCGTTGCCGTTGGCGACTTCAACATGGGGGCGATGGAAAACAAGGGCCTCAACATCTTCAACACCAAGTACGTGCTGGCGCGCCCGGACACCGCGACCGATGCCGACTACCAGGGCATCGACCGCGTGGTGGCGCACGAGTATTTCCACAACTGGACCGGCAACCGCGTCACCTGCCGCGACTGGTTCCAGCTGTCGCTGAAGGAAGGGCTCACGGTCTTCCGCGACCAGGAGTTCGGTGCCGATACGCATTCGCGCGCGGTGACACGAATCCAGGAAGTGCGCGCCCTGCGCGTCGGCCAGTTTCCCGAAGACGCGGGGCCGATGGCGCACCCGATCCGGCCTGCATCCTATGCCGAAATCAACAACTTCTACACCGCCACCGTCTACAACAAGGGCGCGGAAGTCATCCGCATGATGCATACCCTGCTCGGGCGTGACGGCTTCCGGCGCGGCATGGACCTGTACTTTGAGCGCCACGACGGCCATGCGGTCACCTGCGAGGACTTCGCCGCGGCGATGCAGGATGCCTCTGGCGTCGACCTGACACAGTTCCGCCGCTGGTACGCGCGCGCCGGCACCCCGCGCCTACATGCCACGGGGACGTGGGACGCCACGACGCAGCGCTACACCCTGACGCTCACGCAACACCTCGCGCCGACCGCCTACGAAAAGCGGCTGACCGAATTGGAACAG